>NZ_KB904067.1 GCF_000379985.1 Streptococcus caballi DSM 19004
ATTCTCCAAGAAATCTACGCTCGCTTTATCAATTTTAATGTTTGTAAATGGCTAACCTCACACGTTACCATTAAAACATCAAAGTTAAAACAGACTTATAAAATTTGTTTTTCAGACGCTGTTNATGCCTGTCGAAAATTTCTTAGAGANNAACTNACTTCCNTCCAATTAGAAACCTACATTGCCAAGCACCTATCTATTATTCGACCCAATCGAACCTTCCAAAGAAAGATAAAAAGCCAGGCTCCCGTAAGCTTCACTTATAGAGTAACATAATAGTTAAAAAATAGAGCAAAAAACCATCCTTTTGTACGCCCTAAATATAAAAACTATCCCCGTCTTGTCATCAACTGCTCAGACGGGAATAGTTTCTTCAATTGCTTAGTTGCTTAACTTAATGACATTGGACACATGGCCAAGTTTTCTTTATTTCTTATTTTGCAATATCGAATACTGTAGATTTAACAGTAGTCATTGCTTCAATAGAGTATTTCACACCTTGTGTTCCAGCACCAGATTTCTTAGCACCAAGGAATGGGAAGTTATCTGTACCACGTTGTGTTTTGTTGTTGATGTGAACAGTACCCACTTCAAGTTGTTCAGCAATCTTGAATGCCAATGGGAAGTTGTTTGTAAATACTGCTGCTTGAAGACCGTATTCAGATTTATTTGAAATTTCAACAGCTTCTTCTACTGAATTAACACGGATAACTGGAAGGACTGGGCCAAATGGTTCTTCCCAAGCCAAACGCATATCAGTTGTTACATTGTCAAACAATACTGGACTAATAAGGTTACCTTCACGTTTGAATGAAATAACTTCTTTAGCACCTTTGTCTTGAGCGTCTTTGATAAGACCTTCAACATAGTCAGCAGCTTTTGTATCGATAAGCGGAGTAATATCAGCATCATCTTCAGGCATACCAACAGTTAAATCTTTAACAAGTTCTGAAACTTTGGCAACCAATTTATCTGCAACGCTATCCATAACAAGGACACGTTTAACGGCTGTACAACGTTGACCTGAGTAACCGTAAGCACCAGCAACGATGTTTTTAGCAGCCAAGTCAAGGTCCGCATCTTCAAGAACGATAGCTGAGTCTTTACCACCAAGTTCAAGCATAATTGGACGCATACCAGCCAATTTACCGATGTGTTCACCTACTGGTGTAGAACCTGTGAAGTTGATGTAGTTAACAGCTTCGTGTTCAACGATGTAGTCACCGATTACTGAACCACGTCCTGTAATGGTATTGAATACACCAGCTGGAAGTCCAGCTTCAGCGAATGCTTCAGCCAAAAGAAGACCTGAAATAGAACCTTGCGTAGGTGGTTTAAGGGCAACAACGTTTCCTGAAATAAGGGCAGGAGCAATCTTAGAACCTGCGAGGTTAATTGGATAGTTAAATGGTGAGATAGCAAGTACCAATCCTACTGGTTCGCGACGCACAATAGCGATTTTTTTCTTGCTTGCTGCCTCAAAGCTTCCACCTTCAAGAACTTCACCTTCAAGACGGACACCTTCCTCGGCGGCATAATTAATGATTTCAGCTGTACGAATAACTTCGCCTACTGCTGATTTGTAACCTTTAGCGATTTCTTTTGAAAGAACGGCACCGATTTTTTCAGCATCACGCACCAAAATATCAGCTGCTTTATGAAGGTAAGCTGCACGTTCTACGTATGAAAGCGCACGCCATTCTTTTTGAGCGGCTTTTGCAGAAGCGTAAACATAATCAACTTCTTCCTGGCTCATTGCAGGTACAGAACCGAGTTCTTCACCTGTGGCAGGAGCGTAAATTTTAATTTCTTCTTTAGAAAGTTTCCACTCCCCATTGACATAGTTTTTATATTGTTTAGTCAAGCTATATCTCCTTTTAAATATGATAATTCCATTTTATCACTTTTTCCGCTTTTTTCAATATTTTAGCACGAAAAAATTCAGAAAATTAAGACAAAAAACTTTACAACATCAAATTGTTATAATAATAACTGTTATTGAATAAAGTTTTTGTAGTAAAATATTAATTTCATCTGTATTCTACAATTTAGAACACACTCCAAGTCAAGAATTTTATTTTAAAAAAGCAAGAAAATATATTCTCTAGTAAAATTCTACTCATAGATCTTTAAAAATCAGTAATTCCGATAAAAGTTGATTTTTCAGTTATTGGCTAAGCTAAAGTGTCAGGAAAACCATCCCACATCTATCCGTAAACTCAAAAAAAGAGTTCGGACAAATAGTCCAGACTCTTTCTGATAATATTAAACACAATTAATCGAAATCAACGTATTCTTTGCTAAGCTCAAGAACTTCTTCCATTGTTGAGCATTCTGTAAGAGCGCGATTTGCATATTCTTGCATTTTAGCTGTATCAAGTTTCTTCATAAGGCTACGTGTACGAAGAATTGATGTAGCTGACATAGAGAACTCATCAAGTCCCATTCCAACAAGAAGCGGAACAGCTTTTTGGTCCCCAGCCATTTCACCACACATACCTGCCCATTTACCTTCAGCATGCGCTGCTTTGATAACATTGTTAATCAAACGAAGGATAGATGGGTTGTATGGTTGGTAAAGGTATGAAACTTGTTCGTTCATACGGTCAGCAGCCATAGTGTATTGAATAAGGTCGTTTGTACCAATTGAGAAGAAGTCAACTTCTTTAGCGAATTGATCAGCAAGCATAGCCGCTGCTGGAATTTCGATCATGATACCAACTTGGATGTTATCAGCAACTTCCACACCTTCCGCCAACAATTTAGCTTTTTCTTCTTCAAGAATACCTTTAGCTGTGCGGAATTCTTTAAGAAGAGCAACCATTGGGAACATGATACGTAATTGACCGTGAACAGATGCGCGAAGAAGAGCACGCAATTGAGTACGGAACATTTGGTTACCAGTTTCAGAAATTGAAATACGCAAAGCACGATAACCCAAGAATGGGTTCATTTCTTTTGGAAGGTCGAAGTAAGGAAGTTCCTTGTCACCACCGATATCCATTGTACGGACAACGACTGGTTTGCCGTTCATACCTTCAAGTACAGCCTTGTAAGCTTGGTATTGGTCTTCTTCTGTTGGGAAATCTTGTGAATCCATGTATAAGAATTCTGTACGGTAAAGACCTACAGCTTCGGCACCATTATCGTTCACACCTTCAACATCCTTAGGTGTACCAATATTAGCTGCCAATTCAAAATGCTTACCATCAGCTGTGACTGTTTTGGCATCTTTAAGAAGCGCCCATTCAGCTTTTTGTTTTGCATAAGCTTCACCAGCTGCCTTAAATTCAGCGATTTGGTCATCAGTTGGGTTGATGATCACTTCACCAGTGATACCGTTAACAGCTACAATATCACCATCTTTAACACGTTCTGTGATATCGTTTGTACCAAGTACAGCAGCGATTTCAAGAGTACGAGCCATGATAGCTGAGTGACTTGTACGCCCGCCGATATTAGTTACAAAAGCTTTAACAAAGTTTTTGTCCAATTGAGCAGTGTCAGATGGTGTCAAATCATGTGCGATAACAATTGACTCTTCGTCAATAGTAGCAGGATTAGGAAGTTTAGCACCGATAAGATGCGCTAGTACACGTTTAGCAACGTCACGAATATCCGCTGCACGCTCTTGCATATATGGGTTGTCTTCCATACCTTCAAAGATTGTGATGAACATGTCAGTCACTTCTTTGAGTCCTGCTTCAGCATTAACTTGTTTTGCACGAATAGTTTCTTTGATTTGACTGATCATTTCTGGGTCAGCAAGAACCATCAAGTGTGCATCAAATACAGCTGCAGCTTCTTCACCGAGCGTATCTACTGCTTTTTCACGGATAACAGAAAGCTCGTCTTGCGATGCTTGTAAAGCGGCATCAAGGCGAGCTTCTTCTGCGTTTGTATCTTCAACTGTAACAGTTTCAAATGACAAATCCGGTTGAACAAGTAGATATGCTTTAGCAACGGCAACTCCATCAGAGGCTGCAATTCCTTTAAGCATTTCTGTCATAATTAAGCCAATCCTTCTTTTGTCATTGTTTCTTCGATAGCTGCAAGCGCGTCGTCTGCATCAGCACCTTCAGCTGAAATAGTAACGTCTGCACCTTGACCAACACCAAGGCTCATAACACCCATGATTGATTTAAGGTTCACTGCTTTACCTTTGTAATCAAGAGTGATGTCTGAAGCAAATTTGCTAGCTGTTTGAACGAGCAAAGTAGCTGGACGTGCGTGAATTCCTGTTTCTGCAACAATGTGAAAATCTTTTGAAGCCATAGTATGGTTCTCCTTTATAAATTGTGTATTTTTTGGGTTAAAGTATGATAACCCTTACAAATTAAGATTATAGCACATTGATTTTAAATTTTCAATCTTTACGCTGTTTTTTTCTGAAAATAATTCATGAAAAGCTCTAAATTCCTATAAATTTTCTATTAAGCATGAGCTTTATTTTATTACTCGCGAAAAATACTGAAAATTTTGAAAATAATATTGAAAACTATTTTGAAAGTGATATACTGTTTTCGTAAATACAAGATGATCCTATGAATTTGCTATCAGACAAACTTCACAGAACCACCTTATCACATAAATGATGGGAGTTTTCTTATGAATACACTAGAGAAATTTAGCAAGTGGCTTAGCAAATGGTTTACCATTGCTGTCATCCTTTGGTCAATATTCAATTATTGTCTTCCTAGTACAAGTGCATGGGTCATACCAAACACTGCTTACTTACTGGGAATCATTTTATTTGGTATGGGGCTGACACTAACAACTGAAGATTTCAAGAGAATTGCTCAACGTCCCATTCCTGTAATTCTAGGAACCATTGCACATTATGTCATCATGCCTGGACTGGCTTGGCTGCTTTGCCTAATTTTCCATCTTAAAGGAGCAACAGCTGCGGGAGTCATCCTAGTCGGTTCTTGCCCAAGTGGCACATCCTCAAGTGTCATGGCTTTTCTTTCAGGAGGTGATGTGGCTTTAGATGTCTCAATTGAAACATTGTCAACACTCTTAGCACCAATCATGCTTCCAGCCCTACTATCACTTTTGGCAGGACAGTATGTTGCAGTTCCAGCAACAAGCCTCTTTTTAAGTACCCTTCGCATTGTTGTCGTTCCTATTATACTAGGTGTGTTAATTCACAGTATCTTTGGTAAAAAAATGAATACCATCATTCGTATCATGCCCCTCATTTCGCAGTTGGCCATTTTATTAATTGTAGGAGCAGTTATTTCCGCTAACCATGCCAATATTTTCACAACAGCTACAGCAGTGGTTATTCCAGTGGTTATTCTACATAATCTATGTGGCTACACTCTTGGATTCACTTTCTCTAAATTACTGAAACTGGAAGAGCCTCAACAAAAAGCAATTACTTTCGAGGTTGGTATGCAGGATTCTAGCTTAGGTGCTACTTTAGCTATCAAATACTTTGTTCCACAAGCTGCCATCCCTTCTACTATTTTTAGCATTTGGCATAACATTTCTGGTTCAATCTTATCCTCATGGTGGAAAAATCATTCTAAAACCATAAATTAGTCTATATTAAAAGGCTCTTTATCTACTGTAGTGGATTAGCTTGTCTAGCAACGAGTTACGGTCAAATTAATCCATGATTTGAATCCAAAATCAGTTCATAGCGTGGAACAAATTTTGGATAGTGTGGAATCTATCAAGAGCGGTTGTTTGCATTAAGGAGTGAAACAGTCTAGGCTTGAACTGTTTCAACCTAAACCTAGAAATTGTAGAGCAGAGGGCTTAGGCAAACTAGTAGAAGAGACTCAACAGATCCATAGCAGTGACTTTGATACGGCTGCAAGCCTTGTTAAAACAGCGCATGACGTCGTTTCCGATAAAGCTTGAGTGTACCCATCAAGGATGGCGATAATGTTGGGAATCTGATGATTTTCTCAGACTGAAGAGGTCTTAGCGACAGCCATTTTTCCATATGATTTACACTTGGTCACTTTTTTATCCAAAGTGATATCGCATCTTTAATGTCGAGCAAATTTTTGATATAATCTAGCAGTTCCATATAGATTTCGTTAATATAGGCTATAGGTTTGAAAGCTTTTCATTATGAATCATGTGGGACTTTTTTCACACTGTCAACAAAGCCCTATGATATATGAGATTTACCCACTACAGATATTATAGAACACTAAAGACCTTGTTTTCACTAAGCCAAGGTCTTTGGTTTACTTTTTATTTTTGGGAGTCTTTCTAAAATGAGCCATTTGTTTTCTAAGCTCTGTTACAAAAGGAACATCAATACCTTTAAATTGGCTATAATTTTTCATCAGGCGTCGTTGGTTAAAATGAAAAGGCTTGATATTTTTTTCTTGCAAAAAATCTTCAGCATGACGGCGGAATTTTTCCAAACGCTGACTGAAAAGCTCAGCTTGTTGAGCCAAACCATCTACTTCTTGACGAACGTTTTCTTGCATTCTATTCTGCTCATCTCTGATTTTATTTTCCAAAGACAGGGCAGCCTTATGAAATGGCACCGTGTCAACCACCGTCCAAACGAGGTCAGCTAGCATCACAACCATAATCAGGAAAGCCCAATATGAAGGGATTTTGAGAACGACCGTCATAATATAAGGTTGAATCCATTTTACCAAAATCAAGATAGCCAGCCCCCAAAAAAGGGAAATACGCGGGGCAATTCGTCCCTTAATATTACCTTTTTCATGGCTATAATCCCACAAAATCATGTGGAAGAAAGTCTCCAAAAACCAGCCCGCCAAATACTCAAAAACTGTCGCAATAACCATGCCACTCAAAAATAAACTCAGCAGATTAGCTTGAAAAGGCTGAGTAAAAATAAGTACTGTGGTGACAGCGAAGCCATAAACTGGACAATAAGGGCCAAACAAAAAGCCGCGATAAACAAAATGTCTATCTAAAATCGAGCAATAAACCGTCTCCCATAACCAACCGATAAAGGAATAGATAAAAAAGAGAAAGACGAGTTCTGGGAAGGAATAAAACATAAACTAACCTCACTTTGCTTCCCATTATAATCTATTTTATCAGTAAATTCAAAGGCTCCGAAACACTAAATTCTGGAGCCTTGTTTTCTATAAATTAGTGATTAGTCTTTGGCAAAAATCACTGGTCGCGTAAGCCACTCTGCCATTAGCCAAATCAGCCGTAAAGATTCCTTGAGCAATGGATCTCTCAAGAGCGGCTGTAATGAGGGTTGAAACTTCACCCCAACCGATATAATCAAATAGCATGCAGCCAGATAAGAGAAGAGAACAAGGATTAGCCTTATCTTGTCCTGCGATGTCAGGAGCCGTACCATGAGTAGCTTCAAAAATGGCATGACCTGTCAGGTAATTGATATTAGCTCCCGGTGAGATACCAATACCGCCAACTTGGGCAGCCAAGGCATCGCTAGCATAGTCTCCATTAAGGTTAGTCAGAGCAACCACATCAAAGCGTTCTGGATTAAGAAGAATCTGCTGCAGAAAATTATCAGCAATAATATCATCGATTACTAATTTTCCACTAGCTAACTCAGCTGCATATTCGTGCTGAGCCAATTCATAACCCCACTTGCGGAAACCGCCTTCGGTGAATTTTTGAATATTGCCTTTATGAACCAAGGTCACTTTGGTCAACTTATTTGCCAGAGCGTATTCAATAGCGGAGCGAATGAGACGTTCACTGCCTTCAATCGAAATTGGTTTAATGCCAATGCTACTACTCTCTGGAAAACGAATCTTTCTGACACCCATTTCTTTCTGAAGAAAGTCAACAACTTTCTGAGCATCAGCTGTTCCGGCTTCCCACTCAATACCGGCATAAATGTCCTCGGTATTTTCACGGAAGATAACGATGTCAGTTTTCTCAGGATTTTTGAGCGGACTGTCAATTCCTTTAAAATAGCGGACAGGGCGAACACAAGCATAGAGGTCTAATTCCTGACGAAGAGCTACATTGAGCGAGCGAATACCACCACCTACTGGTGTTTCAAGCGGCCCCTTGATAGCAATCAAATCATCCTTGATGGTTGCTAGCGTTTCATCTGGCAGCCATTCTCCTGTTTCTTCAAAGGCTTTTTTGCCTGCCAAAACTTCCTGCCACTCAATTTGCCGCTTGCCAACATAGGCTTTTTCAACAGCTGCATCAAAAACCGCACGCGCATTCTTCCAAATATCCTGCCCAACACCGTCTCCCTCAATAAAAGGAATAATGGGATGGTCCGAAATTTTAAGCTTTCCTTCTTCTAAGATAATTTTATCTGCCATAACCCGTCCTTTCTAACGTTTACCAATTGGGACATATTCTAGATTCATTTGTCCGATGTAATTAGAACGTGGACGAATGAGCTTATTGTTCTTTTGTTGTTCTTGAATATGAGCAATCCAGCCAGATACACGGCTCATAGCAAAAATCAAGGTAAAGATAGAACTGTCAATGCCTAGCACATGATAAACCGTCGCCGAGTAGAAATCCACATTGGGAATGAGCCCTTTGGTGTTTTTCATATAGTCTTCAATCTCACATGATAACGTAAACCAAATATCATACTCAGTTCCTTCAGTCAGTTCCTTAGCCATTTCTCGTAAGTACTTCTCACGCGGATCCTGTGTTTTGTAAACGCGGTGACCAAAGCCCATGATTTTTTCTTGTGAATCCAATTTTTCCTGTAAGTAAGCCTTAGTATCTCCTTGCTGACGAATTTCCTGAAGCATGTCAAAGACTTTCTCGTTGGCTCCGCCATGAAGTGGTCCCTTAAGAGTTCCTATAGCAGTCGTCACACAAGAATAAATATCAGCCAGAGTTGAAGCACAGACACGCGCAGCGAAAGTTGAGGCATTGAGTTCGTGGTCTGCATGAAGAACAAGTGCCCTATTCAACGCTTTCACTTGTAGAGGGTTTGGCTCTTCTCCTTTTAACATATAGAGGAAATTGGCCGCAAACCCTAAATCTGTTCGCGGTGCGATAGGAGACTGTCCTGTTCTCAGTCTCGCAAAAGCCGCAATAATAGTTGGCATCTTAGCCATCAACTGAATGGACTGTTCATAGGTTGCTTCTAAAGAATTATCTTCCGCATGAACATTATAAACCCCAAGCAAGCTGACCGTAGACCGTAGCACACTCATGGGATGGAGGTGACGACGGGACTGGATAAGGATACACTGCTCTACTGCATCACTGATTTCATAATTAGCTCGTAGTTCTTCTACAAAATGCTTATACTCAATCTGAGTCGGCAGGTGCAAATTCCATAACAAATAAATGACTTCCTCAAAGCTGGCATTATTATCCATCAATTCTGAAATATTGTAGCCTGCGTAGGACAAATCGTCATCAATAATAGCGCTAATCCGCGTATTACAGGCAATCAAGTTCTTCATTCCATTTTCTTCCATAGCCTCTATTCCTTTCAAGATAAAAACTTCTATTAAGTCTCACTATCACCTTACTTCTAATTTCTTTCGAACAACCATTGGTAAAATTCCACCGTTTTTATAATAGCGAATGTCAGCATCAGCATCAAAACGCACCAAGGCTTTAAAATGCTTCTCACCCTTTTCATCACGAGCTACTACATCCACAATATCATGAATAGCAGGATTTTCTGACAAATGAATATCATAATTTTCATAACCTGTCAAACCAAGACTGTCTGCATTTTCACCCTCCAAAAATTGTAAAGGCAACATGCCCATCATAACCAAATTTGAGCGGTGAATCCGTTCAAACGACTCTGCCAAAACAGCCTTAACACCTAAAAGATTGGCTCCCTTGGCAGCCCAGTCACGACTAGAGCCCATACCATAGTCCTTACCCGCAATAACCAGTGTTGATATGCCTGCTTCCTTATATGCCATAGCTGCATCATAGATTGGAACAATATCTCCTTCATATTTGGTGAAACCACCAATCTTGCCATCAGCCAATTCATTTTTAATGCGGATGTTAGCAAAAGTTCCACGCATCATGACTTCATGATTCCCACGACGGCTGCCATAAGAGTTGAAATCAGCATAGGCCACACCGTGCTCTTGAAGATAGCGAGCAGCTGGGCTATTTTTGGCGATATTGCCTGCTGGTGAAATGTGATCAGTCGTCACAGAATCACCAAATTTAGCCAAAACCGATAAACCATTCAAAGGTTTAATAGACAGGTCATCCCTTAAACTATCAAAATATGGCGGGTTTTGAATATAGGTTGACGCCTGATTCCAGTGATAAATCTTGCTTTCTTCAGTCGGAATATGATTCCATTTGTCACTGTCCGAAAAGACATGTTCATATTCTTTTTGGAAAAGCTGACGCGTGACATATTTGTCAACATAAGCTGTGACTTCCTCGCTGCTTGGCATGATGTCATCTAGGTAAACAGCTCGGCAATTGTCATCGAAACCAAGTGGCTCAGTCGTCAAATCTATATTGGTATTACCCGCTAATGCATAGGCCACAACAAGTGGTGGACTAGCAAGGAAATTAGCCTTAACTAGAGGATTGATACGTCCTTCAAAATTGCGGTTCCCCGACAAGACAGCAGACGCCAGCAAGTCGCTTTCAGTGATAGCTTGTGCCACCTCAGGACGAAGATTACCTGAATTGCCAATACAAGTGGTGCAACCATAACCCACAACATTGAAGCCCAGTTGATCTAGATAATCTTGCAAGCCTGAAGCTTCTAGGTATCCTGTCACAACCTTTGAACCTGGTGCCAGCGAAGTCTTGACAGTTGGTGCCACCCGCAGACCTTTCTTGACCGCATTGCGTGCTAAGAGACCAGCAGACATCAGAACGTAAGGGTTGGACGTGTTGGTACAAGAGGTAATAGCTGCAATAGCGACATGTCCTGTTGCAATCTCCTCATCATGGTCTGCAAAGTGAACGGTGGCTTTTTTGTCTAATTCTTTTTTACCCAGTCCAAAACCTTGAACACCCGCTTCACGAACGATACTGTCTTGAAAGGCAGACTTAGCCTCAGTCAAATCAATCAAATCCTGCGGACGCTTTGGCCCAGAAATAGAAGGACGAATAGTAGACAAATCAATCTCAACAACTTTTGTGTAATGAGCTTGCTTGCTTGGATCGTAAAATAGGTAGTTGGCTTTAGCATAAGCCTCCGTCAAGGCAATATGTTCCTCATCACGATTGGTCAAACGCATGTAGGTAAGGGTTTCCTCGTCAATAGGAAAATAACCGCAAGTCGCCCCATATTCTGGCGCCATGTTAGCTACTGTCGCGCGGTCAGCCAGACTGAGATTAGCTAAGCCGTCTCCAAAATACTCCACAAACTTCCCGACTACCTTTTCTTGACGAAGAACTTGAGTCACCTTGAGTGCCAAATCCGTTGCTGTGGCGATTTTTGGCAACTTTCCTGTCAAACGCACCCCAATCACTTCAGGTACTGGGAAATAAGAAGCCTCTCCCAGCATAGCTGCTTCCGCTTCGATTCCACCAACTCCCCAGCCTAGCACACCAATTCCGTTAATCATAGTGGTGTGACTGTCTGTCCCAAACATGGAATCTGGATAAAGCAGACCATCTTTTTCAATGATAACATCAGATAGAAATTCGATATTGACCTGATGGATAATACCCGTTGCTGGTGGCACCGCACGGTAGTTATCAAAGGATTTCTCAGCCCACTTGAGAAATTCGTAACGCTCATTGTTGCGCTTGAATTCCATATCGATATTATCTTCCAAAGCCGTATCGCAGCCATAAAAATCAACCTGAACAGAATGGTCAATAACTAGGTCAACTGGAATTTCTGGATTGATTAGATCAGGATTCCCTCCATTTTTGACAATGGCATCTCGCATAGAAGCCAAATCAACCACCACAGGAACTCCTGTAAAATCCTGTAAGATGACACGACTTGGTTTGAAAGGTACTTCTCCCTCGGGAGAACTAGCTTGATAGTTCACTAAATTCTCAATGTGACTTTTAGTGACATCTAAACCGTCATATTTTCTTAAAAGACTTTCAATTAAAATACGGATAGTATAGGGCAAGTCCTCTATATGTCCTCCCATTTTTGCAACCGCGTTCGCAATGTTGAAATATGCATAATTTTTATGATTAAATTGAAGTTCAGATTGATAAGACATGCGCTATCCTCCGTATATTTTATGAGTTGTGCTTTTAATTATACAATAAACAGAATTTTTCGTCAATATAATATGTTATATTTTATAACATATATCTTGCGGTTTTATTTCCCTAAAGCTAAAAAGTCAATAAAGATACCATATTTCGTGCTTTTGAAATTACACCGGCACAATATATAGTATTTTTTGAGATTGAATTACTTGCTTTTTTTGCTTATTTCCGATATGCTAGATAAGTCAAATTAATTATTTCAGGAGGAGATCGAAATGGCAAAGATTACGCTATTTTCAAAAAATAACTGCATGCAATGCAAAATGACTAAGAAATTTTTAGAGCAAAACGGTGCTGAATTCGAAGAAATCAACATCGACGAGCATCCGGAAAAAATTGACTACGTGAAGGGGCTTGGCTTTACTGCTGCACCAGTCATCGAAGCTGGCGACATTACCTTCTCAGGTTTCCAACCAGCAAAATTAAAAGAAATTATCTAAATTAGTCTTGAAAAATAAGGAATTATTATGAGTCTTAAAAATCTTGGCGATGTTTCCTACTTCCGCCTCAACAATGAAATTAACCGTCCTGTGAACGGACAAATTCCGCTCCACAAGGATAAGGAAGCTCTTCGTGCTTTTTTTAAAGAAAATGTCAAACCGAACTCTATGGTCTTCGATTCCATCACTGACAAGATTCAGTATTTGATCAACAACGATTATATTGAAGCGGAATTTATCAGCAAATACAAGCCTGAATTTATTGAAAAACTGTCGCGTGAAATCCATTCACATGACTTCCACTTCCAATCTTTCATGGCAGCCTACAAATTCTACCAACAATACGCGCTCAAAACCAACGATGGCGACGCTTATCTTGAAAGCATCGAAGACCGTGTCATGTTCAACGCCCTCTATTTCGCAGATGGTAATGAAGACTTGGCAACTGATTTGGCCGTAGAGATGATCAACCAACGCTATCAACCTGCGACTCCGTCTTTCCTCAATGCCGGACGTAGCCGCCGCGGTGAGTTGGTGTCCTGCTTCCTCATCCAGGTAACCGACGACATGAACTCTATCGGTCGTTCTATCAACTCAGCGCTGCAATTGTCCCGTATCGGTGGCGGTGTGGGCATCTCCCTGTCAAACTTGCGTGAAGCTGGGGCGCCTATTAAGGGATTTGCTGGTGCCGCTTCTGGTGTCGTGCCTGTCATGAAGCTTTTTGAGGACAGCTTCTCCTACTCCAACCAGCTTGGTCAACGTCAGGGGGCAGGCGTGGTATATCTGGATGTTTTCCACCCAGACATCATGGCCTTCTTATCAACTAAAAAGGAAAATGCTGACGAGAAAGTCCGTGTCAAAACTCTTTCTCTTGGGGTGACTGTTCCTAATAAATTCTATGAGCTGGCACGTAAGAATGAAGACATGTATCTTTTCAGCCCTTACTCTGTGGAAAAAGAATACGGTGTACCTTACAACTACGTCAACATCACTGAAAAATATGATGAGATGGTGGCCAATCCAAACATCACCAAAACAAAAATCAAGGCCCGCGATCTGGAAACTGAGATTTCTAAATTACAACAAGAGTCTGGGTATCCTTACATTGTCAATGTAGATACAGCCAACCGCGCTAACCCAATTGATGGCAAGGTTGTCATGTCCAACCTCTGTTCAGAAATTCTCCAAGTGCAAAAGCCTAGTTTGATCAACGATGCCCAAGAATTTGTGGAAATGGGAACAGATATTTCATGTAACTTGGGTTCAACCAACGTTGTCAACATGATGACCTCGCCTGACTTTGGCCGCTCAATCAAAGCCATGACGCGCGCCCTGACCTTTGTTACTGATTCATCAAACATTGACTCCGTGCCGTCTATCAAAAATGGTAACAGCCAGGCCCACACCTTTGGACTCGGTGCCATGGGACTTCACAGCTATCTGGCCAAGCATCACATTGAATACGGCAGTCCTGAGTCTATTGAGTTCACAGACATCTACTTCATGCTTGTGAACTACTGGACCCTAGTAGCTTCTAATGAGATTGCCCGCGAACGTCAAACGACTTTTGTTGGTTTTGACAAATCAAAATACGCTGATGGCACTTATTTTGACAAATATGTGACTGGTCAATTTGTACCAAAATCGGACCGTGTCAAGGAACTTTTTGAAGGCCACTTCATTCCGCAAGCGGAAGATTGGGAAGCGCTGCGTCAAGCTGTTATGACTGATGGTCTTTACCACCAAAATCGCCTTGCTGTGGCACCAAACGGTTCAATTTCTTACATCAACGATGTGTCTGCCTCAATCCACCCGATTACCCGTCGTATCGAAGAACGTCAAGAAAAGAAAATCGGTAAAATCTACTACCCCGCTGCTGGTCTGTCTACTGATACTATCCCTTACTACACGTCAGCCTACGATATGGATATGCGTAAGGTCATTGATGTTTATGCTGCCGCAACACAACACGTTGACCAAGGGCTTTCCCTAACACTCTTCCTGCGTAGCGAATTGCCAAAAGAGCTCTACGAATGGAAATCTGAAAGTAAGCAAACAACCCGTGACTTGTCTATCCTGCGCAACTACGCCTTCAATAAGGGCATCAAGTCCATCTACTACGTCCGCACCTTCACTGATGACGGTGAAGAAGTCGGATCTAATGAATGTGAGTCTTGCGTCATTTAATTGAACAGCCAAATATGGAGCTAAAGTTTCTAAACTTGATAGGCTACCATCGGATTATCTAACTAATTAAGACAGCAGCAACAGCTTTCAGGCTGAATACATTTTATCATCTTATAGTCACCTCATAGGAGAAACACATGACTACATACTACGAAGCAATAAACTGGAATGAAATTGAAGATGTGATTGACAAGTCAACTTGGGAAAAGTTGACCGAGCAATTCTGGCTAGATACCCGCATCCCTTTGTCAAATGACTTGGACGATTGGCGTAAGCTGTCAGAAGAGGAAAAGGATTTGGTGGGCAAGGTCTTTGGCGGCTTGACTCTGCTGGATACCATGCAGTCTCAATCAGGGGTTGAGGCCATCCGAGCTGATGTGCGTACCCCTCATGAAGAGGCCGTCCTCAACAACATCCAATTCATGGAGTCCGTCCACGCCAAGTCCTACTCCTCCATCTTTTCAACTCTCAATACCAAGAAAGAAATTGAAGACATTTTCGAGTGGACCAACAACAACGAATACCTGCAAAAGAAGGCCAAAATCATCAATGATATATATGAAAATGGCACAGCTTTGCAGAAGAAGGTGGCGTCAACGTATCTTGAAACCTTCCTTTTCTATTCTGGTTTCTTCACTCCCCTCTACTATCTCGGTAATAACAAGCTTGCCAACGTTGCCGAAATCATCAAACTAATTATTCGTGACGAGTCTGTTCACGGTACTTACATAGGTTACAAGTTTCAGCTTGGTTTCAATGAATTGACCGAAGAAGAGCAAAATGACTTCCGTGACTGGATGTATGATCTGCTCTACCAACTTTATGAAAACGAAGAGCTCTACACCAAAACTCTCTATGATGGTGTGGGCTGGACAGAAGAAGTTATGACCTTCCTTCGCTACAATGCCAACAAAGCCCTCATGAATCTGGGGCAAGACCCTCTCTTTCCTGATACAGCCAACGATGTCAATCCAATCGTCATGAACGGTATTTCAACAGGAACGTCTAATCACGATTTCTTTAGTCAGGTTGGAAATGGTTATCTCCTTGGTTCTGTTGAAGCCATGCAAGATGATGATTACAATTATGGTCTCTAATCTGAGCCAATTTTGAAAATGTGTGATAATTTTCAAAAAGCATGAAAACTAAGCTTGACAAGAAACTTTCTTTCATGCTAGACTATAAGCAATTAGATTCACAAAGGAGTGCCTCTGGCTGAGATCGCATTTGCGAAATCCTGATAACCTGATCTCGTTAGTACGAGCGTAGGGATTGTGACATGACCGTTTTAAACTTTGTTTTGAATATCATCGCACATATTATCAGAAAAATAAGCTCTTTTGTATCAAAGGAGCTTTTATTTATGTCATCAAAAAATTCTCAACTGTCTGCTTTAATTGAGACTGCACTTGTTGCTGCTTTTGCCATGGCCCTATCTTATATCCCAGATTTTGCAAGTTGGTTCACCCCTTCATTTGGTACCGTACCAGTCATTCTCTTTGCTTTACGTCGCGGTCCAAAATATGGGACACTGGCTGGTTTAATTTGGGGATTACTTCATTTCATTTTAGGTAAAGTTTGGTACTTAGCTTTATCACAAGTTATTATTGAATACATTATCGCCTTTATCTCAATCGGGTTAGCTGGTTTTCTATCTTCACCTTTTCAAAATGCGCTTTCTAAAGACAACAAAGGACGCGCTTTAGCTTACTCAACACTAGGTGCTACTTTAGCGGTTTTTGTTCGCTACTTCTGGCATTTCGTTGCAGGATTTATTTTCTGGGGAAGTTATGCGCCAAAAGGAATGTCGCCTTATTGGTATTCATTCACCGTTAACGGAACAGCTGGGCTGTTAACCTTGATTTTCGTTATTTTAGCGCTAGTTATCATTATTCCAATACAAGGCAAGCTTTTCTTAGTTAAGAAATAATTTTTCCTCTTTAAGCGTAACACTACAGAAGCTAAGGCAAATTGCCTTAGCTTTTGTCATTTCTTCAAATTAAATTTGTTTGGCCAGATTAATCATTTCAAGCACACCTTGTGCACATTCGCCACCTTTATTTCCTGCTTTAGAACCAGAACGTTCAATAGCTTGTTCGATATCTTCTGTCGTAATCACGCCAAACATGACTGGAATGTCGCTAGTGAGATTGATTTGACCAACTCCTTTAGCCACTTCATTACAAACAAGGTCATAGTGGCTAGTTGACCCACGAATAACACTACCAAGTGTGATGACACCGTCGTATTTTCCAGTCGCAACAATTTTTTTCGTCATGAATGGGATTTCAAAGGCACCCGGGACCCAGTAAACATCAATATCTTCTTCAGCCACTTCGTTACGAATCAAACCGTCCATAGCACCACCCAATAATTTTGAGGTGATAAATTCATTAAAGCGCGCAACGACAATAGCGATTTTGACATCTTTTCCGATAAATTTTCCTTCAAATGTTGTCATGATTTTTTCTCCTTAAACGATATGTAATAAATGATGAAATTTTTCTTGCTTGGTTTGTAAATAGGCACGGTTTTCTTGATGAGCTGGCATCTGCAAAGGCAAGCGTTCAATAATCTCAACGCCAGATTTTTCAAGCTGTTCTAACTTATCGGGATTGTTAGTCAAAAGCTTGATTTGTTTAATGTTCAAAAAGGACAAGATGTCTGCTGCAATCTGGTAATCACGCTCATCTGGTGCAAAACCAAGTTCAAGGTTGGCATCATAGGTATCCATACCTTCTTCTTGCAGTTGGTAAGCCTTGAGTTTGTTTTTGAGACCAATGCCACGTCCCTCTTGTCGAAGGTATAAAATGGCTCCGCGACCAACTTTGTCAATTTGGTTCATTGCTGCATGCAACTGCTCACCACAATCACAACGTAAAGAGCCAAAAACATCCCCCGTCAGGCATTCCGAATGCAAACGAACCAACAGTGGCTCATCAGACATCAAGTCACCTTTAGATAACACGAGGTGTTCCCGCTTTTTCTCATCTTCAAACAGACGAAGTTCAAAATCACCGTAAGCCGATGGCAACTTTACCTTTGGACTATCTTGAAAACTCATGTAACGCGCAATGTCACCTACTTCAATCATGGTCAAATGCCATTTCTCAGCATAAGCATGCAAATCAGCTTTTCGTGCCATGGTGCCATCATCTTTTAAAATCTCACAAATATATGCAGCTTCTGTGCTACCAGCCAAACGTGCTAAATCAAGACTGGCTTCTGTGTGCCCTCGACGTTGCAAAACACCACCATTTCGCCCCACCAAAGGAAACATATGCCCAGGTCGGTGAAAATCACTAGCTTTACTAGCCTTATCAGCCAATGCTTGAATGGTCTTAGCGCGGTCAAAGGCTGAAATACCTGTTGACGTCTCTTTATGGTCCACGCTGATAGTAAAGGCGGTGCCATGCGCATCCGTATTTTCTTCTGACATTGGAACAAGTTCCAAACGCTCAGCAATGCTTCTAGATACTGGCGCACAAATCAAACCACGCGCGTGCTTGGTCATAAAGTTCACATTGTCAGTACTAGCCAATTCGGCTAAACCGACCAAGTCTCCTTCTGCTTCGCGGTCATCATCATCAACCACCACAATTAATTTACCTGCTTTCAAATCTGCAAGTGCTTTTTCAACATCCTTAAACATTTATTGCCCTCCCATTTTTGCAACTTGTGCTTGCATGTATTTGGCTAAAATATCCGTTTCAATATTAACCTTGTCACCTTTTTTAAGCTGAGATAGGTTCGTTGCTTTAGCTGTGTGTGGAATCAAGGACACGCTAAATTGTCCTGACTTGACAGATACCACCGTCAAACTGACACCATTAACTGCGATTGATCCCTGCCCCACGATTTGTCCTGCCAGCTTTTGGGAAATAGCAAAGCTGAGCACGATTGCATTTTCATCGCTTTGTTTTTGAACAAGGGTTGCGACACTATCGACGTGACCTGTCACAAGGTGCCCCTCAAAACGCGAATTAGCAGCCATAGCCAGCTCAAGATTCACCAAATCACCGATACGACATTCTGAAAAAATAGTACGCTTAAAGGTCTCAGGCATAATATCCACCGTAAACGTATCACCTGCTTTAGCCACACAAGTCAGACAAACCCCATTGATTGCCATACTATCACCGATTTTGTAATCCGCTAACAATTGTCGTGAAGCTTTGCAAGTTAATTTGATACTGTGTTGCTGTTTGACGATACGGCTAATACGCCCTTGTTCTTGAATTAATCCTGTAAACATCATGACCTCCTTTTGGCTGACAAACGGACATTATTTCCAATTGTTTGAACAGAAAACTCCGCTAAGTCTTGTGTCTGATCAACCTGACGAGAACTTGATATCGCAGCTCTGCCATTGCCCCCAATAACCTTGGGAGTTACGTAAGAAATCATTTCATCCCAAAGACTACTCTCTAAGAAAGCATCATGAACTTGCGCTCCGCCCTCAACATAAACAGACTGAATCTTTTTCTCATAAAGTGCCTGCAAAATATTAGCAATCGAAAATTCCGGCAAATCAATCACCTTAACATGACTAGGTAAATCTGAAATCTTACGATTACTAAAAATAAATATTGGGGCCGAACCATCTGTAAAAATTTGTAACTCTCGTTTGTCAAAAATGCGCCCTGCTTCGTCCAAAATCACACGAACTGGCGGATACAGACTAGTTCCCATTCCCAATAACCGTGGATTATCAATCAAAACCGTGTCAGCACCAACCAAAATGGCTTGGTAGTTATCTCGCTCATCATGAACAAAACGATTGGTTTCATCATCGGTCAAGGCAGTTCGTTTGCCAAGCACCGCAATTTTTCCATCTAAGCTCACCGCCTGCTTCAAAACCACATAAGGACGTTGATGTTCATAATAAAAGTTATAATGCGGATTAAGTACTCGTGCTTCTTTTTCTAAAATACCAGCAATAACCTCAATCCCTTGGCTTTTTAAAAAGGCCAAACCTTTTCCAGCAACTAAGGGATTGGGGTCAAGCTGTCCAACAACGACCTTTTTAATGCCAGCTTCAACAATCGCCTGCGTACAAGGCGGCTGCTTCCCAGTATGATGACAAGGTTCCAGAGTCACATAAAGGGTTGAATTGGCTAGTTCTTCAGGGACTTTACAATGTAAAATCGCATTTTTCTCAGCATGTTCATGACCATACTGTAAATGCGCACCACGAGCAATCACACGATTATTTTTAACGATAATCGCACCAACCAAAGGATTGGTATAGGTCTGCCTAAAGCCATTTCTAGCTTCTGCAATTGCTTGTGCCATATAAGTTTCGTGCATATAAGCCTCCTTTCCAACAAAAAAATCCCAAGAAAAACAAGCTTAGCGACCTTAGCCAAAGCTATTTTCATCGGGATAATTCATTTTTTCCGTTGCTATCAAGCAACACCAAAAAACAATAATTGTAATCAAAAACCTCGTAGCAATACACTACGAGGCAATCAAAGACAACTAAAAAAGTATTTCAAAAAGCAAGAGACTCGCCCTTTGATACTCTATCAATTTCTTCTCCCATCCAGACTATACTGTCGGTTCTGGAATCACACCAGATCAGCTTACGCTCACGGACTTAGCTTTGCTCATTTGATTATCAAACAAAGTTGATTGATAATTTGCTTTTAGTCTAGGCGACACCTCGCAGACATAACTTGTGTTAGGCAAGAGGCGTCAACAACGAATAAAAGTAAGTAGCAATCATCGACAAAGAATCACCGTCGGTCGGGAATTTCACCCCTCCCCGAAGAAAACTATTCAATTCTTTCTTAGGTTAGCACGAATCGAGGGAGAAGTCAATAATAATTTTTTGTTATTTTCTGATTTTTGTTACAATTCATTAATCAAATCAATTAATTGTTTAGCGTGTTTTTGTGATTTTACAACCATCTCTTGTGCTTTGTCAGCGTCCTCGCGAAGTGAGTAAGAAACACCATGTGTGACAATGTGACCTGCATAATTTAACTGTGTTAATTTCGCTGTCAAACGAATTGGTGCCAAAAGGTCGTCAATCGTCGTGCCTGATTCTGCACTATAAGCCGCTTCTCCTGCTCCAGTTGTCAAAGAAGCCACCAGATGTTTTCCTTTCAAAGCATCACCAGTTGAACCATGTGAAAAGCCGTGAACAAAGACTTTTTCAATCCATTTATTAAGCAAAGACGGCGTCATATACCAGTACAATGGGTATTGGAAAATAATCACATCAGCCTTTCGCAATTTATCCTGCTCCGCTGCCACATCAATCTGATAATCAGGATACAAATCACTCAAAATGTCCAATTCCACCTCTGGCAAAGCTTTCTTCACTTCTTCCAAAATCGTTTTATTGGCTAAAGAATCATTTTTCAAATCGGGATGCCCTACAACAATTAAAATATTTTTTGACATATTTTTACCTCTCGTATTTTCAGAAAATTATATACATTTCCAAACAATTTGTCAACTGAAAAAGAAGTTGAGATAAACTTGCTCAACTTCCCCTAGCTTTTACGCAAAGACCTCTGCCAAAATGGCTACGCCTTGGTTGATTTCTTCCTTCGTCAAAGTCAATGGTGGCAAGAGACGAATGACATTTGTTCCTGCTGTCAAGACAATCAAGCCCTTATCACGTGCTTTTTCGACCAATTCGGCAAGATTTTCAGTCGTTTCAATCCCAATCATGTAACCAAGACCACGAACATCAGTCACTTTTGCATTGCCAGTCAAAACTTTCTTCAATTCAGCTTGCAAGTAATTTCCATTGTCAAACGCTTGTGGCAAGAAACCGTCAGCCAACATAATATCGAGTACGCTTGAGGCTGCTGACATAACAAGTTTATTACCACCAAAAGTTGATCCATGGCTACCGTAAGAGAAAGCAAAACCAAATTTTTCCTTGGCTAACATGGCACCAACTGGCACACCATTTCCCAGACCTTTTGCCAAAGTGAAAATATCAGGCTCAATACCATAATGTTCAAATGAGAACAGTTTCCCAGTACGTCCCATCCCAGTTTGCACCTCATCAACAATCAGCAAAATACCTGTTTCTTGGCAAAATGCGCTTAATGCCGCTACAAAATCTTTGCCAGCTGGACGAACACCTGATTCTCCTTGAACCAATTCCAACATAATAGCAGCAGTGTCATCGGTCACCAAGCTTTTCACGCTATCCAAATCATTATAAATCGCATAGCTAAAATGTGGCACTACATCACCAAAACCCTCCTTGATTTTGTCTTGCCCAGTTGCGGACATTGACCCAAAAGTACGGCCATGGAAAGAATTAACAAAAGTAATGATTTCTTGTTTACCAGTCGCCTTACGTGCAATTTTAATAGCCGCTTCGTTAGCTTCAGCACCGCTATTGGCAAAGAAAGCAAGATAATCTTTGTCACCAATCAATTTGCCAGCCACTTCTTCTTGCAAAGAATTAAGGTACAAGTTTGGCGTATGCCAGATTTCTCCAGCTTGTTTTTGTAAAGCAGCTTTTACTTCTGGGTGAAAACCAAGATTTGTCACACCAATTCCTGTTGAAAAATCCAGGTATTTCTTGCCATCTTGGTCAAAAAGGTAATTTCCTTCTGCCTTGACAAATTCAACGGCTGCGCGTTTATAATTTTGAAATAATTTTGTCATTGTTATCTTCCCTTTCATGCTAGATTTAGCAGATGATTGAAGTTCCTGTTGCCAGATTGTCGCCAATCAATACCTCACCAACACCTGCTAAAACGGTATTTACCGCTGATTCAATCTTAGGAATCATGCCTCCTGTGATAATTCCTTGCTCAATCTTATCTTGACATTCTGTCGAAGAAAGGCTATCAAGCACCGCTCCATTTTCCAAAACCCCTTTAACGTCCGTCATCAAGACTAATTTTTCAGCTCTGAGAGCAACGGCAACAGCTGTCGCAAGATAATCCGCATTAATATTTAGCATATCACCGTCTTTAGAATAGCCAATTGAGGCAAGGACAGGTAGCATTTGATTCGCCAACATTTTTTCCAAGATTTCCGTCTGAATCTGTGAAACATTGCCAACATAACCGTAAGTTTCTTTGTCTAAGAAATCAGCCTGAACGACTTTTTCAATATCAGACAAGAGTTGAATGCTATCAATAGACGACTGGTTAAGTTTTTTAACCAAATTTTCGCCAACGATATTTAACAAGGCATAGCTAACAAGCTTCATGTCAGATTGGCTTGTCACACGCAGACCGTTGATTTTCTTAACAGGCACGTGCTCTTCTTCCATTAATTTGTTAATCGCAAAGCCGCCACCATGAACGATAACCAACTGCTTGCCTGCTTCTTTCCAGTTTTTGATTTGATTAATAAAGTCTTGCGAAAGGTGCTGACTAGCAACACCTCCGATTTTAATCACAATAATATTTTCCATATGTTTCTTCTCTTTATGTGCGATAAAGGGCATTAATTTTCACGTAGTCGTATGACAAATCGCAGCCCCATGCCTTTCCTTGCGCTTCTCCTGCATGCAAATCAACAGTGATGGTAATTTCATCTTTATGCATAACATCTTGCATTTCTTCTGCCTCAAACTCAACTGGGCTTGATTTTAACATTACGGCAACGTCTCCCAAATAGATATCAATGTTATCAACGGGAACATCTACACCCGCATAGCCAACCGCTGCTAAAATACGTCCCCAGTTAGGATCCTCTCCAAAAATCGCTGTTTTAACAAGACTTGAACCAACGACACTTTTTGCCATCATACGGGCATCAAGGGCATTTGGGGCATTTGGGGCATTTTTGACATTGACTTCAATGAGTTTGCTTGCACCCTCACCGTCTTTGGCGATTTTCTTAGCCAATTCTTGCATGACGTAATTAAGCATGGCTGAGAATTTATCAAATTCGGGTGTATTTGGCAAAATTTCTTCGTTCAAAGTGCAACCATTTGACATGACAAGAACCATATCGTTTGTTGACGTATCACCATCAACTGTAATTTGATTAAATGTTGTTTCAACGTTTTGGCTTAGCGCAAGCTGCAAGGTTTCACTTGAAATATTCGCATCACAAGTGATAAAAGCAAGCATGGTTGCCATATTGGGGTGAATCATTCCTGAGCCCTTGGCAACACCAGCCATAGTCACCTCATCACGACCAAATTTTTCTGTGACAGCAACGGTTTTAACCATGGTATCTGTTGTTAAAATAGCTTTTGAAAAATCATCAGAATTTCCATTAACAACAAGCTTAGAAAGCCCCGTTTTAAGAGTATCCATTGGCAACAAATCACCAATAACACCCGTTGAAGCAATCCCAACCAAATCAGGTTCAACGCCTAATTTTTCAGCTGTCCATTTTTGCATAGTGTAGGCATCTTCCATTCCTTGCACGCCCGTACAAGAATTTGCCACTCCTGAATTAACAACGATTGCTTTCATCTTTTTCACTTTTTTAATGGAATTTCGTGTCACAATCAATGGCGCAGCAATGACTTTATTTGTCGTGTAAACACCTGCTACACTAGCGGGTACTTCTGAAACAATCCAACCAAAATCAAGTTTTCTTTTCTTAAATCCTGCATGCAAACCGTCTGCCGAAAAACCAAGAGGACTCGCAACATTTCCTTCAATCACTTTCATCTTCTTGTACCTGTAACACGTAAGGAACTCATACTTCCCAATAACCTTCTGTGCTACTTCCTTTCTATTTCTATAAATAATTTGGTGAAATCAACAAACCTTCTGTTTCGTTCCACCCATTCATCAAATTTAGATTTTGTACGGCTTGACCAGCAGCGCCTTTAATCAAATTATCGATAACAGATACGACCGTCAGCACATTTGTGACATCATTGTAAAGAAAACCAATATCTGTAAAGTTTGAACCGATAACATTGTGCAATTCTGGCAAATCATCTTGGATGCGAACAAAAGGTTTGTCCTTGTAAGCATCCTTGTAAATGGCGTATAATTCCGCTTCGCTCAATGGCTTTTTCAATTTAACATAAGAAGTCGCCATAATCCCACGGTTAACTGGCAACAATGACGTTGAAAACTGAATGTGGTGTAACTTCTTGCTAAATAATTGCAATTCTTGCACAATTTCAGGAATATGCTGATGACGGTTTAATTTGTAAGTCACGTAGTTATCATGCACATTGACAAAGTGACTTGATTCTGATAATGCTTTACCAGCACCCGTCAAACCACTTTTTGCATCAACGATGATTGAATCTTCTTCAGCCGCCCCAACTTTTAGCAATGGAATCAAGGCTAATTCCGTTGCTGTCGCATAGCAACCAGGGTTTGAAATGAATTTCTTACCCTTGACATCTGTAAATTCTGCCAAAGCATATGTAAATTTATTCAACACATCATCACTAGCTGGTGTTTTTTTATACCATTTTTCATAAGAATCAGCTGGCAAACGATGATCGCCTGACAAATCAATCACTGGGAAATCAGCTTCAACAAATGGTTGTGCTAATTGGCTAGCCACCCCACTTGGCGTCGCAAAGAAAATCAAATCCGATTTTGCCATGATTTCTTGAGCATTAAATGCCTCAATAACTAAGTCACAAACGCCAACAAGGTAAGGGTATAATTCTGACAATTGTCGGCCAATTTCCTTAGTTGCATGAATCGAAGCAATCGTAACATTTTTATGATTATTCAATAATTTAACTAATTCGAGACCACTATATCCAGTGATACCAACAATTGACACTTTCATAATATACACCCCTTGAATAAATATGTATTCAATTTTATAGTATATTTATTCATAAGTCAAGTGTTTTTTGCATAAAAAACAAAAAAAGCATAAATTTTCACTTATGCTTTCACTATTTTTCAAATAATTTCAGTTTGCTAATTCGCTCGACGGCTTCGATGAGGCGGTCTGGTTCGACGAGTAAACCGATTCTGACGTATCCGTCTCCTTGCTCTCCAAAACCTTTTCCTGGTGCGACAGCAACGTGGGCTTCATTTAATAGCAAATCCGCAAAGCTTTCGCTGCCATATCCTTCTGGCACGGGCATCCAAGCATAGAATGACCCTTTTGACTCAAAAGCATGCCAACCAATTTTTTCCGCTGCTTGAACAAAAGCATGGCGACGCTCGTCGTATTTCTGATTTAACCCCGCGATTGCTGCTTTTGCTTTTTCATCTAAAAGAGCTACTGCTCCCGCATCTTGAATAGCAGGGAAGATACTCACAAAAAGGTGGTCTTGTAGCAAATTAAGCGCTTCAATCAATTGTTCATTTCCTGCCGCAAATGCCAAGCGCCACCCCGCCATATTAAAGGTCTTAGAAAAAGTGTATAACTCAATGCCGACATCTTTAGCTCCAGGTGTTGACAAAAAGCTTGGATTCTCATAACCGTCTGCCCCTAAGGCAGCATAAGCAAAATCGCTAACCACCCCAACCTTGTATTTTTTAGCCCAAGCGACGAGTTCTTCGTAAAATGCTGCAGTTGCAACCGCACCTGTCGGATTATTAGGATAATTAACATAGATGAATTTCGCACGTTTAGCTACTTCTTCAGGAATAGCTTGCAAGTCTGGTAAGAAATTATTTTCAGCTTTTAATGGAAATGTCTCATAGTTGATTTTT
This sequence comes from Streptococcus caballi DSM 19004, assembly GCF_000379985.1. Taxonomy (GTDB): domain Bacteria; phylum Bacillota; class Bacilli; order Lactobacillales; family Streptococcaceae; genus Streptococcus; species Streptococcus caballi. The sequence continues at coordinate 26,372 of NZ_KB904067.1, forward strand.
CCAAGTGACACACTTGAGAGATAATCCGGATAACCTGGGTCTGGCAACAAGAGCAAGTCATCAGGATTCATTGTCGCCAGAGGAAATTCTACCAAGCCAATCTTTGCGCCACCAAGGACACAAATTTCCTTTTCGCTATCAAGGTTTACATGATAATTGTCCTTATAAAATTGACTGACTGCCGCTTTAAAATTAGCATTTCCACGAAATTGTGAGTATTTATGAGAAGCAGGATTTTTGGCTGATTCAACTAAAGCATCAACAATGTAATCATAAGTTGGCTGGTCTGGATTGCCCTGTCCAAGATTGATGACATCATAGCCTTCTGCCACTTTGGCATTAACTTTTGCGACAAGACTAGCAAAAAACTGTTCTGGCAATTCTTGTAAAATCTTCGATTGTGAAAACACCTTAATTCCTCCTAATGATACAAATCTGGCTTGCGGTCAGAAAAAACTGGAATGTGACCACGAATTTTTTCAACTTCTGTCAAATCAAGTTCAGCCGTAAAAATTCCCTCTTGATTATCTGGCACTTGTAAAACGATTTTTCCCAATGGGTCAATCACCAGAGAATGCCCAGAAAAATGGTCTGAAATGCCATCGCCAACCCGATTGACAGCCACGACAAAGGCCTGATTTTCAACCGCACGCGCTCGCAATAAAATCTCCCATTGCTCCACACGTTCTTTGGGCCATTCAGCTACCACAAATAAAACCTTAGCACCGCTAGACATCAAGGTTCTCACCCATTCTGGAAAACGAATGTCATAACAAATCACACTAGTTGCTTTGACATCATCTAGTTCAAAAACACTTTCTTTATTGCCTGCTTGCAGGTACTCATCTTCTGACATTAAACCAAACAAATGCACCTTGTCATAATCAGCAATCACTTGCCCCTCTCGATTAAACACATAGGTCGTATTAAAAAAGTGATTATCTTTTGCCGTTGCGACCGAACCAGCCACCAAATTAACATGGTGCTTCTTAGCAAAATTTCCTAAATCCGTTATCGTTTCTTTCCCATTAACATCGGCAATACCTGCCAGCTGTTTCAAGGCATAGCCAGTATTCCACATCTCAGGAAGAACAATCACATCTGGCACATCATGCACCGCTTTTTCCAATAACTCCAATACTTTCTTTCTATTTTGCCCAGGCTCCGCTTCACGGATAGCCATCTGAATAAGTGAAACTTTCATTTTCCCCTCAATTCTAGTTTCTGTGAAAATATTCTGAAATCTTAGTGACTATTATAGCAGACTAAAAAGCCCTCGTAAAATAGTTATTTTAAATAGACTCGATAGTTAAAAACTATAACTAAAAAACCCACCTTCTTAGGTGGGCCAGATTGAAGACAAAGCTCTTAGAATTCATTTTCTAAGGGCTTTTCTTCTCGATTTGTGTTACGCTGAAGAAAAAGAATTCGTGATGTTTTGCCACGTTTCGCAAAGAAAAACCAGATGATAACCGTAATCAGTACGGGTTCTATACGCTTGACCAGCTCATTCCTGAAGAACACTTTCTTCGTAAGATTGAGGCCGTGATTGATTTTGCCTTCATCTCAAAGATAAGGGACATCAAAAAAAGACAAACCTACAAAAGCAGGTTTGTCTTCGGTCTGAAATATCCAGCTTAACTGGATATTTTTTGTATATTTATCAAATTTTCTTACCTAAATGCCAAAACCAAGAAATAAATAGCTGACGGCAAGTTGTTGAGAATATGCACCAACATAGAATCTTTAATGTTGCCACGGCGTGCGTAAGCCAGATAAAGTATAGATCCCAAAGCCGCATAAACCAGAAACTCTGCTAGGTTAGTCGCGTGCGGCAAAGCGAAGACAGCTGTGGTGACGACACCCGCTAAGATTTTATGACGATGTTTGAAGAGTAGGTTGTTTGGAAAAGCTCGATAAGCTAATTCTTCAATGATGGGACCAACAATCCCAACCAGCACAACGTATAAAAGCGTGTAGAGGAAGAAACCGCCTTTAAAGAAGTCTGTCAAACTTTGTAGAGCAGCATCATTAGCAGTGGTTTTTTGACCCGAAATAACTTGAATAAGGCCTGTTCCGACAATAGCCACGACACGTGCTGCTAGAAAATAGAGAAAGTCAATGCCGACATCCTTACCAGTCATTTTTTGACTAGCAACTTCAGAATCCTCCACCTTGCGATACCATTTCCAAAGCAAAGTGATCACAGTAACAATAAAAACAATATAGATTAGACCAGCCAACCATTTGACCGAATCAGATAAGTCTGCCTGTCTTTTCAATAAAATCATAGGAATTATGTTACAAGTCAGAGACAAGGCTATTAGTCCAATAACTTTTAGAATGTTGAATAAAATTTTCATAATGTATTCCTTTAACTGTTATTTGTAATAATCTTTAGCTAATTTGAAATTCTTAGCCAAAATGTAGAGATGAATAAAGGCTGTAATTAAAATTCCTGTCAGCTCAATCTTTTGGAAGACAAAGGAGATAAAAGCAAGAATGATATAGATATCTGGCAGAATTTGACCGCTAAGACTCATGATAATATCAAAAGACATTTTATAATTTGCTTCTAATTCTGCTTCATCCATTTGCAATATATTATCTTTTAACTCCTTCAGTGTCGGTAGCAAGGGGATATCAATATTTCGAATACGTTTATAGACTTTCAGACTATAAGCATGTAGGATGCCTCCACAAATCAAGATTAAAAAGTCAATAAAAGGAAAATGAAGTTCTGCTGAATCCGAACCAAGACTAACGCGATACGTTAAGGTAATAGAAACAAATGCCAAAACATACGTTATGCCCGCATAAACAACCGCATAACTATGCTTTTTATTCATCATACGATAGAGTTCCTCAGATTCTTCATCTTCTAACTGCTCGTAGCGCTTATAATATTTCAAAACGATTACTATATAATATAGTCCAGTAATAAGTGATAGGACGGCACCAACACGAGCAATCCAACTAATAACTGAAGTAACATCATCCAAAGAAAAGGGAAAATTGTTATTCGAAATATCAAAATAGCCTGCACCAAATCCCAAAATGAAACCTATTACCGCACCAATTATACCACCTAAAAGCAGCTGTTTAAAGATACGCTTTCCCGTACCATCAGTCTTTTTTATGTATTCTTTCATTTTCTTACTCACCTTTCTTCTTCAGAGTATCATCACTCAACAATAGGGAAAAAATAATTAAGGTTATAGGAGATAATGTCAGCTTAAATGACCAATTTGATATATTTCCTAAAAGGGCTAGAACTGCTAGGACTATCAAAAGAGACATGAGGATTTTGACCCAAGCTGGCTTTTGTCCAATTCACAGGTAGCCACCAAGAGACAAGTAATAGATAGGATCCAAGATAAACTTTTTCTCGTATTGGTAGCTATAAATAGCAGCAAGCAGCCAAACCAGACCTCCCACTAGAAATAAGATTGACATAACTTTATTACTACTCTTGCTCACTTCTCTTCCTCCACAAGACTAAAAATACTTTCTACAGGTTCTTTGAAAACCTGGGCAATTTTCAGTGCAATCACTATGGACGGTGTGTACTCATTACGCTCAATCAAGCTGACCGTCTGGCGGGAAATTCCTGCCAACCTAGCCATCTGCGTCTGATTAATGCCATCTCTGGCTCGCAACTCCTTGAGCCGATTTCTCAATTCTGGCATCTTTCTCCTCCCTTAACAACATATTTTTTGATAATAGATTAAGCTAAAAATAGCTAATCATAGAGGAAAATCAAGAATATTTAAAACAAGAGTTAACTTCTTATTCTGTAAACTATTTGATTCTTGAATGAGTTTCATGACTCCTATCTCCTATTCTTTAATTGCCGAACTTTTAAATTAGCTTCCATACTAGTGATAGAGGAAATAAGCGATGCTACTATACTGGTGTCCAAAGATTGTAGCTTCAATATATCTGCAACTAGTACTCAGATTAAGGTCAGAGTAGCTAAGATTTCAACTGCATGCATCACCATCGTTCCAGTGATGATAATTTCTTTTTTAGATGATTTCATTTTACTCTCTCCTTATTTTTTGTATGCTTTTCTTTTCAGTTTTATTGTAACATATCATTTTCATTTTGACAATGATAGTAGTCAAAAATGTTATTATCTTTGTCAAAAAATTGAGGATGATAGTCAAAAGCAGAGTCAAGCATTTGTTCATCCCTGCTTCTCTAATATAAGCCTGTAAAAAGACTTCGAAAACAAAGATTGTACAATAAAAAGCTTGGAAATCATTTTCCAAACTCTTTACTTATTGGTTAGAGGTTTTCAGCGACTGCGACAAGAAGGGCATCAATAGCTGAAGCGTCTGAACCACCAGCCATGGCCATATCTGGTTTACCACCACCACGACCTGAAACGATTGGTGCCAAGACTTTGATGAGATTTCCTGCGTGCACGTCTTTAGACTTGCTTGCAACAAGAACATTAACTTTTTCACCAATAGCCGCCGCCAATACAAGCACGTCAGAGTAATCTTTTTGCTTCCACTTGTCAGCAAAAGTACGAAGAGCACCTGCATCTGAAACAGAAACTTGAGCTGCGATGTAGAATTTACCATTTGCTTCTTTGACATCTTTAAAGACATCACCAGCTTGCGCTGCAGCTGCTTTTTCTTTCAATTCAGCATTTTCTTTTTGCAATTTATGCAATTGTTCTTGAAGTGAAGCGACTTTGGCAGAAACCTGTTGCAATTGCGGTGCCTTAACAATAGTTGCAATTTCTTTGAGGGCTTCTTCTGATTCGCGATAAGCCATGTAAGCTTCGCGGCTTGTCACAGCAAGGATACGACGTGTTCCCGAACCGATACCTTCTTCCTTGACAATCTTGAAGATACCGATTTCAGAAGTGTTTTTGATATGGGTTCCACCACACAATTCAACAGAGTAATCACCGATTGAAACGACACGAACGTTTTTACCGTACTTTTCACCAAAGAGGGCCATAGCTCCCATTTCTTTAGCTGTATCAATATCTGTTTCAATAGTTGTGACTGGAATAGCTTCCCAGATTTTTTCGTTGACTTGTGCTTCAATTTGACGAAGTTCATCTGATGTTACAGCTTCAAAGTGTGTGAAGTCAAAGCGTAGGAATTCAGCTTCATTAAGCGAACCTGCTTGAGTGGCGTGGTTACCAATGATATTGTGAAGCGCAGCATGGAGCAAGTGAGTTGCGGTATGGTTCTTCATGACACGGTTACGACGGTCTGTGTCAATCGCCAAATGATAAGTTTGACCAACTGAAAGGCTTGCACGAACGTCAACAGTGTGCAATGGTTGGCCATTTGGTGCTTTTTGAACATCTATTACTTGGGCAACCACATCACCCTTAGCATTTAAAACGACACCGTGGTCAGCCACTTGTCCACCCATTTCAGCATAGAATGGTGTCTGGTCAAATACAAGAAGTGCTTGACCTTCTGAGACCATTTCAGTTCGTTCGTTGTCAGTAACGATAACTGACAATTTAGCATCCAATTCTTGATTTTCGTAGTCAAAGACTGATTTTTCTGTGATGCTTGAAAGGGTTTCATTTTGCATCCCCATTGAACCACCTTTGACGACACTAGCACGCGCACGTTCTTGTTGTTCTTTCATTGCTGCTTCGAAACCTTCATGGTCAATCTTGAAGCCTTCATCCTCAGCCAATTCCTCAGTCAATTCAACTGGGAAGCCGTAAGTATCATAAAGTTTGAAGATATTTTTACCTTCAAGCGTATCTTTACCTTCAGCTTTCAAATCAGCTAACAATTCATCAAGCATGCTTGAACCAGCATCGATTGTACGGGCAAATGTTTCTTCTTCACGTTTTACAATTTTTTCGATAAAGTCTTGTTTTTCAAGGATTTCTGGGTAATATGATTCCATGATTTTACCAACAGTTGGAACCAGTTTGTACAAGAAAGTTTCATTGATACCGAGACGACGACCGTGCATAACCGCACGACGAAGCAAACGACGAAGCACATAACCACGACCTTCATTACCTGGAAGAGCACCGTCACCGATAGCAAATGAAAGTGAGCGGATGTGGTCGGCAATAACTTTGAAGCTCATGTTGTCGCCATCTGGATCGTAAGTCTTGCCAGATAATTTTTCAATTTGGCGAATGATTGGCATGAAAAGGTCAGTTTCAAAGTTTGTTTTAGCCCCTTGCATGACAGCAACTAAACGCTCTAAACCAGCACCCGTATCAATGTTTTTGTGTGGTAATTCTTTGTATTCTGAACGTGGAACAGCTGGGTCAGCATTGAATTGTGACAACACAATGTTCCAGATTTCGATGTAACGGTCGTTTTCAATATCTTCAGCGAGAAGTTTGATACCAACGTGATCTGGGTCAAAATCTTCACCACGGTCAAAGAAGATTTCTGTATCTGGTCCTGAAGGTCCAGCACCGATTTCCCAGAAGTTATCTTCGATTGGAATCAAGTGGCTTGGCTCAACACCAAGTGAAATCCAGCGATTGTAAGTATCTTTATCATCTGGATAGTAAGTCATGTAAAGTTTATCTTTAGGAAAATCAAACCATTCTGGGCTTGTTAATAATTCATATCCCCAAGTGATAGCTTCATCACGGAAATAATCACCAACAGAGAAATTCCCCAACATTTCAAACATTGTGTGGTGACGAGCTGTCTTACCAACGTTTTCAATGTCATTGGTACGGATAGCTTTTTGCGCATTTGTGATACGTGGATTTTCAGGAATGACAGAACCGTCAAAATATTTTTTTAGGGTTGCAACACCTGAGTTAATCCATAACAAAGTTGGGTCATTTACAGGAACCAAGTTTGCTGACGGTTCAACAGAATGACCTTTTGATTTCCAGAAATCAAGCCACATTTGGCGCACTTGCGCAGAAGATAATTGTTTCAAAACTTTTACCGAGACTGATAAACAGTCTTCCTTTCATTTACAAAATATCACTTAAACATTATAAAAGACAAGCTCATCCTACGAAGGGCGAAAAACCGCGGTACCACCTTCATTCAATGAACTTGTCATTCTCGTTTGTTTTCAATTAATCAATCAAGTAGCATAATTTTCAGACCTACCATGGCTCGCAGCGACCGCCATTTTTCTGTATTCGATCCTTTGAAAATTAATTCTCGATAAGTTTTATTATACTGTCTTTTAAAAGGTAGGTCAACTCCCAAGTCAAATTATTTTGAAGATGAACTTGTAGATGATGAGTTAGCTGAGCTTGACGAACTTGATGATGTTGCATATTGAGCAAGAATGTCAGCAAAGGCTTTATCCTTAATTTTCACATTTGCTTTTTCAAGTGCAGCTGCAATTACCTTGTTTTGGAAGCTAGCATCGCTAGTTTTCTCATTCATGATAGCTTTCTTCAAACGAGCTTTATAAGATTTCCAGTCGGCTTTCTTTTCTTCCTTAGCTGTTACTTTAACGATATAGTAAGTTGTCTTATAGGTTGACGAATCAACGACTGAGACTACATCTGAAATGCCGTCTTTATCAAGTTTGAAGGCTGCTGACATCACATCTGTTGGCAAAGTTGTATCTGCTGAGTCGAACTTATATTCGTATTTCTTCTTAGACTCAGTTGTTTTTTCTTTGGCAATCTTGGCAAAGTCGGCACCATCTGCCTTAACTTCAGAGAGGACTGAGTTAGCTGTATCTTGTGAATCCAATTTGATGACTTGGGCAGTCACTTCTGGGGTGTAGTTCTCATAGGCAGTCTTGTAGTTCTTGGTTGTCAATTCTTTCTTTGCAGCTTCTTTGACAGCATATTCTACCAACATAGTCGTGCGGATTTGTTGCTTGTAAGAATCTGTTGTCAAACCAGCTTGTGACAAGGCGCTTGAGAAAGAATCCCCATAGCTTGAAGCTGTTTTATTGTAAGATTCGGTCACTTTCTTATCTGATACCTTGTCGCCATATTGTTGTTCAAAGACGCGTGACAATACCAGAGTCAACATAGATTGTTGAGAAGCACTTGTTGATTTGACCTGATTGTAGAAATCAGAGACTGTAATAGTGTCACCTTTCATTGTGATGACATTGGTATCTTTTGTTGTCGAAGAGCAAGCAGCAAGTGTCGCTACGGAAACAAGTGTAACAATCCCTGCAGCAAGCTTAGAACGTTTTTTCATGAATATAAACTCCTTTTAGTCATTAACCTCATCATTATATCACAAATTCTTAAAAATGACTTAATCTGCAAGCTTTATTTCTGGGATATTTTTGCGAATCATCAAAAGTCCGTCGCCAAGAGGGACTAGTGTCGCTGTTAAGTTGGGATGTTTTAAGGTTGCATCAAATAAGCGCTGCAGTCCACGGTAGATGGTGCGTTGACCACGTCGCACCTCCTCGATTGGCCGAGCGATGTCACCACCCTGAAAGACATCGTCCAGAACAACTACACCTCCCACTGCCAAACGTTCTAGAACCTCTGGCAAGAAAACAATATACTTGGACTTGGCCGAATCCATAAAGACAAAATCGTAAGTCTCTTTTAGTCTTGACAGGATATCTGCTGCATCCCCCTCTAGAAGCCTAATCTGATTGCGACTGTCATATTTGGCAAAATTCTCCTTCGCAAACCCAATCATTTCTTCATTTCGGTCAATGGTTGTGATTTTTGACTGAGGAGCATTTTCCGCCATCAAAAGGGCTGAAAAGCCGATAGCTGTCCCTATTTCTAAGATTTTTTTAGGCTGCATGGTCTGCATGAGAAAACGGAAATAGGCCACCGTTTCCTGTGGAATAATGGGAATGTTTTCACGATGGGCAAAAGCTTCAAGCTCTGCTAAGTAGCCTTCGTTCCCTTTCTGACGCGTGCGCATGTAGCGAACCACTTCCTCCTTGACAACAGGCCTGCGCATGTTGTGGTTAGCATTTTTACTATATGATTGAACCATAATTTCACTTTCTATCTGATAGTTAACTACTCTATTATAGCAAATTTTCGGAAAGGGTAATAGCTGTGTGGTGACCTCCCCAGCTCATCTTAGCCATTTACAAAATCAGACTGGGCATGCTATCTGTCCAAAAATGCTAAAAAAGACTAGTGCATGTTGACTTTTCCGAATCTTTTAGAAGAGCAATCCAAAAGTCGGCTGGCTTCTCCGCAGCCCGAGGAAGGTAGTTTAGACATCAATTGACTTTCTTCTAAAAAATGAAAAGCTAGGCTAATCACAGTCAGCCTCTCAGAAATTTCTAAATGATTACAATATCCCGTCTGTTACCAAGTCAACCAAATCAGACAGGTCATCAATCTTACGGTTGATGGCTGAGCTCGGCTGGTGAAGGTTGATGGACTGGATACAGGAATTTTCAGCTACTTCTACGTCTAGCTTGCGATCCCCAATATAGTAGGTTTGCGCTTTATCCAGCCCGTACCTAGTCATCAGATAGTCCACGCCCTCAGGGTGCGGTTTTCTGGCAAAGCCATTGGCGCTAGTAATGACCTCGGTAAAAAAATGATCAATGCCCAAACGTGCAAGGACCGCCTCAGTCGTTGCTCCTTTATGGGTGTAGATAAAATGTTGGATACCCTTTTCCTTGGTCAATTGCAGAGCTTCTTTAGCATGAGGCATAAGGTAAATCATGTTGTCGCGTGCTTCCTGCTCACGATTGAAAAAACGCAGCAATTCTTCAAAAGGTAAATCATGCTCAGCCGCAAGCTTCCTCAAGAGGCTCCCGACTGACTCCTTGATGATAAAATCAAAGACAAACTCCTTATCAAGCGGCAAATCATAAGCCTTGTAAAGTAGAGTTAGCACCTGATGAATGGCCTCGTAAGACTCCACTAAGGTGCCATCAAAATCCCAAATAAATGTCGTTTGTCCCATAAGTTCTCCTTCAAGTCTATCTAGTGTCTCACCCATTGGTAATCTTAGTCTTCCGCAAAATCATCCAGTTGACCACCAGCATCTTCAACAACGCGACGATTAGCAGCATTATGTGCAACGATTAAAATCTGCTCACAAGCAATAACAGTTAGTTGAGGTTGACCAATCATGATTGTCGGATTGGATCTTAAAGTGCTTAGAATTGTCAACATTGGTTATCTGAAGTTCTCTAATCTTCCTTACTGGATCCCAAGTCTTTTTTACATTATAACATAAAAAGACGGCTAGTCTTAGCCACCTTTATTTTATTGATGAATACCTTTTTCAACCAATTCTTCCAACTCTGACAAGCGTTCTTCAAAGACTTTGAAGGCGGCATTGAGGTAGTCAGCGTTGGTCATGTCTACGCCCGCTTTGGCGATGATATTGAGGGAATAATCTGAATTACCCGCTTTTAGGTAATCCAAATATCTATCAATGTCTTCTTGAGTGCCATGAACAATCTTATTTCCCAAGTAACTAGCTGCTGCAAAACCTGTCGCGTACTGATAAACATAATAATTATAGTAAAAATGCGGGATGCGTGCCCATTCAAATTGGATTTCAGGATTGTCTTCAGCCTTTAGTCCATAGTATTTTTCATTGAGCTGGGCGTAAAGGTTATTGAGATAATCGCTGGTCAAAACCTCACCTTTCTGGTCAGCTTCATGGATAATATGCTCAAATTCCGCAAACTGCGTCTGACGGAAAACTGTCCCCTTAAAGCCATCCAGGTAATGATTAAGAATGGCAAAACGCTGCTTGTCATCCTCAACTTCCTTGAGCAGGGTTTCTGTCATAATATTTTCATTAGTTGTTGAAGCAATCTCAGCCAAGAAAAGGCTATAATCCCCATAGACATAAGGTTGATTTTCACGGGTAAAGGTTGAATGAAGACTGTGCCCTGTTTCATGAACCAGCGTATAGAGATTGTCCAACGTGTCCTGCCAGTTGAGCAGCATGAATGCATTTGTGTCATAAGAACCACCAGAATAAGCTCCAGAGCGTTTGCCTTTATTGACATGAACATCAATCCAACGTTCAGTGAAAGCTCGGTGTACACGGGCAGCGTAATCCTTGCCGAAGACAGCTAGGACTTCTTCTGCTTTTTTCAACGCAGCCTCATAGGTAAAGCTTATATCCGTCTGAGACAGAGGCGCATAGACATCGTACATTTTGAGATCATCCAATCCAAGAATCTTCTGACGCAACTTCATGTAACGATGAAGCAAGGGCAGATGGTCATTGACAGCTTCTAAGAGAGTATCATAAACACTTTCTGGAATAAAGTTAGCTGACATAGCAGCCTCACGCGCTGAGCTAAACTTGTGAACACGCGCATTGAAATTGTGGACTTTGACATTGGTTTGCAAGGTCTTGGCGTAGGTGTGCTGATATTGGTTATAGGTGCTGTACATGGCTTCGTAAGCTTGCTTGCGAATATCTCGATTTTTAGACTCCATTAAGCTGATAAAATTTCCATGCGACAGCTGAACCTGATTGCCTTCTTCATCGTTCACCAAGGGAAAAACAATATCTGCATTATCCAAGATTTCGAAGGTTTCTCCCGCTGCGCCGAAGATTTCCCCAGCGCCAGCCAATAATTCTTCCTCTGCCTGTGACAAGACATGGGCTTGACGTTTAAAGATTTGCTCAAAGAAGTGGTCATATTTTAATAGAGCCGGCCTCTCAACAACCAATTGATCAAACTCTTCCTTGGACAGAGCCATGAACTCAGGCTCATAAAAAGAAAAGACTTCTGAAAACTTAGCGTAAAGTGCGGTTGCCTTGGCTTGAAATTCTTGATATTTAGCCACAGTGGTGTCTTGGTCATTCTTCATTGAAGCATAGACATAAGCCTTCTCTAATCGTCGAGATAAGTCCAACTCTAACTCCGTAATCTCAAGCAAATTTTGGCTAGATTCAATCAAGTGGCCTGCATACTGTCTAGCTGCCTCAACATCGGCACTCAAAGCCACCATTTCAGCCTCCCAAGCTTGGTCACTAGCAAAAACAGTGGTCAAATCCCATTGATACTTTTCCTCAATATGACTGCGATTATCTAACATAAAAATCTCCTTACGTTATTTCTTCCTTACCATTTTAACATAATAGGAGGGTGGATACAGTTTTTGAACAGCCCTAGCTCCCTGATCTTTATAATATTGGAAAAAGGCTCCGCTATTGCCCGATAAATCCTGCCTAATCTGGCAAAATCCCTGCTTAGCCTGTGGAGGCCTAACCTGCGGGTAAAAATCAGTCCAATCCTGCACTAACAAATTTTCACCTCTTGAATAAACTGCTTCTTGCTGACGCATCCAAAATGGGCTGCGCGCCATTAGCTGACGCTGAATGTAAGTGATGATCTGTCTATCCATTTTGACCTCATAGCTAGCCAAGCGCTGCTTCTGATAGGGTAGACGAAAGAAGGTCATGAGATCATCCGAAAACGAACAAACCTTGCTGAGATAATGAACTCTGCCATGCAAATCTTCGTAAATCAGATATTTTAGTCGCAACTGCTGCCTTTTGACATCCAGTTCCCAGAGATGAAAGCCCATATTATTAGAAAAATAGAGAAACTGCTTGTGAAGACTAGTCAGCCTCTGGCCCAGCCACAATTTCTCTCCCAAGAGCCAAATCACATGAAAACCATAGTCACGGTAGGCTTGTGTCCGCTGGCGCAGGCGCTCCTCAGAAAGTCGACTGCATTGTACCTCCAAGGCTAATTTGCCATTGACCAACAAATCCGCAATCTGCCCCAGTTGAGGCAGAACCTTTTCAATCTCAACCGTCTCACTGGGAGATAAAGATTGATAAAGCTGAGCCTTAAGCGTCAAATGCTCTGACGACTCATTCTCGCTATAAAAACGACAGTCCTTCAGACGCACATGAGCAAAGTGCGGCCGCATGACCTGACCATTTTTTAGACGGACAGGTGAGTCACAGGCAGGACAGGTAAAAAACTGCTTGGGCGGAATTTCCTCCAACAAATTCACAAGATTACCTTGATAATCGCACGCTGTTAACATAAAAACCTCCTAACAAAAAAGGGCCAGCCCTAGCCAGCCCTCAAATGAAGCACCTCTGTCATTTATGATCCCCAAAAATAGTTAAACGGTGGTGAAGTACTTTCACTTATACAATTCGAAAGACAAATAGAAAAGTTTACATTTTTCTTTCTCGAAAAGCAACTTCGGTCATTATAATAAATGAAAGATAAGGAGACTACTAACCGAAGTGCCCTTCACTTATATTATTCGCAGGAAAAAGAAAAAACTAGACAATCATTTTAAAATTTATTAGTTTTCCTACTCTTCATCATCCTACAAAATAAAAAAGCGATGATATTATCAACGCCTTTTGATGACTAAATACGGCCTTCTTCTTCCAATTTGCCAAGGAAATAAGGCATTTGCACACGCCACCATTCCCAATCATGAGCCACATCGCCGCCCCAGAAATCAAACCAAGCAGGGATTGACTTAGCAGCAAAAGCTTCTTCCAAACGCTTTGTGTCAATGATATGGGGACCTTCCCAAGCACCTTGACCAACCGCAACGATAAAACGATTTTCACGATAGCGGTCTAAGAACCAGGTATCCTCTTGATTCCAGAGGTAATCAATTGGTGAATTGTAGTAAACAGCAGGATCACCGTAAAACTCACCTGTGAAGAAACGGGCATCATAAACACCTGACAAAGCTACTGAAACATCAAAAAGGTCTGGATGACGAAGGGCAAAATTCACAGTATGGAAGGCACCCATTGAGCAACCTGTTGCCATCATGCCACCCTGCCAATTAGACTCATAACGAATCAGCGGTACCAATTCGTTGACAATATAACGATCGTAAGCTTCATGAGCTAAGGCCATGTCGTGACCATTCTTCCAAGTACTTAGCCAAGATTCGTTGTCATAAGAATCTGGTGTATAGAATTTGACCAATCCACGATCAATAAAATCTTGACAGGCTTCAATCATGCCAAAATCGCCATATTCATTCTGGCTGCCACCTGATGATGGGAAAACAATAATTGGTTTTCCTGCATGACCGTAAACGTTAAAATACATCTCCTGGCCAAGTTCGCCTGACCAGTGACTTCTTCTTTCAAAATGCATTTTCTTTTCCTTTACTAGACTTATTTTTAGGCTTTTGCCTGCGCAAACTGAACAAGCTCACGCATCTCTTCCATTGTGCTTGTACGGGCTAAGATACCATTTTCACCCATAATCTTGGCAAAGACACCTGGAACAGATTGAATAGAAATAATTTTATCACCAAAGTTTGCCCAAATGTCATCAAGGCTGTGTACATAGTGTTGGTTCGCCTTACGAGAAATGTAGACTACATTGTAAGGACGAAGAATTTCCGCTTCGAAAAGATTATCCTTGACAATATTAGCATACTCGCGGAAAACGTCAAAATCATTAGCGTAATTCCACATATCAATGGTCAGTCCTCCTGGCGGACGGCAGTTGACTTCCAACGCCATGAGTTCTTTAGTCTTTTTCACACGGAAAAATTCAAAGTGAAAGAAACGTTCCTTGACATTAAAGGCTTTAACACAAATTTTGCCCAATTTGACCAATTCTTCTGAAATCTCGCGTGGCACATAGTAGAACATGTCGCCATCTTTTTCAACCGTATCCAGAACAGCTTCTGAATATTCCAAACTTGAGTAAAAGACGATATTACCTTCGTGGTCAGTCAAACCATCAAAGGTCACGATGTCACCATCAATAAACTCTTCCATGATGTACTCAACACCATCAGTCTTATAACCAAAGAAGTCTTCCAATTCTTGTTTAGACTTGATTTTGTAGGTGTCTGAAGCCCCAACACCAGAATTTGGTTTGATAATCACTGGGAAACCAAGTTTTTGAGCCAAAGCACGCGCCTCATCATCAGAATGAAAAACATCACCAGCAGCTACTTTCAAACCATTGGCACGAAAAATTTCCTTCATTTGGCGTTTAGTCTTGATAGACAGCATATCCTCATTATGATAACCGAAAACATTGAAATCTGTACGCAATTTAGCATCCAATTCCAACCAGTACTCATTATGCGACTCAATGCGGTCAATGCGTCCGTATTTATGGGCAAAATAGGCCACCGCACGGTAAACTTGATCATAATCTTCCATATCGTCAACGCGATAGTACTCAGTTAAATGATCACGCAAACCTTGACTTAGCTGATCATATGGGGTATCAGCGATACCCAATGTATGAAAACCCGCTTCTGACAAACGATGAGCAAAGGTCTCAAAGTTAGCCGGAAAATGAGGGGAAATCATCACAAAATTCATTGGTCTTGACATAGTTTTTCCTCATTTCTAATCTTACTAACAGTCTATCATAAAAGAGATTATTTTACTAGCTTAATATTCTGAAAATAACGATAAATTCTGAAAACTTATCATCTGTTAATTTTACTTTTCAAACTTTATTTTGCCTATTTTTTTAAAATTTTGATACACTAAAGGTATGGAAATCATTAAAATTCTTAATCAAATTGCACGTGAAAATACTTACTTACTTGTCAATGAGAAGGCCATTCTCCTTATTGATCCTGGTAGCAATGGCAGAGAGATTCTTGCCAAGCTGGACGAACTTGAAAAACCTGTGGCAGCAATTTTGCTGACCCACACCCACTATGACCACATCATGAGCTTAGATTTGGTGCGCCAGCATTGTGGTCATCCACCTGTTTATGTTTCTGATAAGGAAGCTTCCTGGCTCTACACACCCGTAGACAACCTTTCTGGCTTGCCACGTCACGATGACTTGGTTGATGTGATTATGGAGCCTGCTGAGCAGACCTTTCAATACAATGAAATCTACGACATCGCCGACTTTCAATTTGAAGTCAGGCAAACACCGGGCCATTCTTGCGGGGGTGTTTCCTTCGTCTTTGCCAAGGAAGAATGTGTTATCACTGGTGACGCACTTTTCAAAGAAGCTATCGGACGAACCGACTTACCAACAGGCAATTTTGATACCTTAATTTCAAGTATCCGCCAGGAACTTTTTACCCTTCCAGGACACTTCATAGTTTACCCAGGACATGGCATGGCAACAAGCATAGGCCACGAAAAAACATTCAATCCATTCTTTTAGACATGACTAAACTTAAAAACGTTACTAAATATTTTCTAATTGTTCTTGCGCTTCTGATAAGCTGCTCTGCTGTCGTGCTTGCTACCAAAACATATCGAGCAAGTACAAAAGCGCAAGCTATTGCTCAAAAAGCGACTGACGATAAAGATTATCTGCTCTTTAAAGCCAAGCGATATGCAAGAGCTAATATCCTTTTTTACCAAGGCGCTCTAGTAGAAGAAGAAAGTTATGCTATTATGGCTCAAGATTTATCTGATAGTGGCTATAATGTTTATCTCTTGAAAACACCTTTTAACCTGCCTGTATTGAGCCGGCAGAAGGCGCTTAAACTGATACAAGAAAAGCACTTAAAGCATGTCTATCTATCTGGGCACTCCTTAGGTGGGGTTATTGCTAGTTCAAATGCCAAAGTCGCTAAGAACATTGATGGCCTAATTCTACTTGCCTCCTATCCTCAAAGTAAAGACGATTTATCACAAAAAAATCTGGCTGTCTTATCCATTACGACCAGTAAAGATAAGATTCTGAATTGGAAACACTACGACAGAGCTAAAAAGCGCTTACCCAAAAAGACAGATTACAAAAATATTCAAGGTGGTAATCATAGTGGGTTTGGTTCCTACGGACTGCAAGCTGGTGACGATGAAGCAACTATTACATCTACTGCCCAAGAAAAACAAGTTGTTGAATATATCTACACTTTTATCAGTGCAAACTAAAAACTTCTGACCAAATCAGAAGTTTTTTCTTTTAGAATTTCAAGTAGCGTCTCATTGACAGGACAGACCCCATTGAACCAATGAGAATACCAATAACAAACATGCTACCAATCAAAATAGGAAGGAAGAAGTTTGGACTGTATAGCGACAGACCTTGCAATTGAAATTGTGGGTTAAAGTCCTTGTAAACATAGTGATATGAAAAATAAATAATGACTGCTGGCAAAATTGTTCCCAATAATCCTACCCAGGCACCTTCAAAGAAGAATGGACCACGAATGTAAGAATTCTTAGCACCAACCAAGCGCATAATCTCAATATCACGCTGACGTGACATGATGGTAATACGAATAGTATTTGAAATCAGGAAGATAGCTACAAGGATAAGTAAAACTGTTCCAGCAAGTCCCCAAGTTCGGATAACTGAAGCTACGCTAAAGAGTCGCTCTGAATTAGAACCTCCATAATCAACAGATTCAACACCTTCAATCTTCTTGATCTTTTCAGCAATGCCTTTAACTTGAGACGATTCTTCAGCTTTAATGATATAAACATCTTGTAGAGGATTAGAGTCTCCATCAAAAAGATTCCAATCATCACCGTAAGTTTCTTTTAACTTTTGTAGCTGCTCATCTTTACTTGAAAAGGTAACAGATTCAACGCCCTTGATAGCTGATATTTTATCATAAATCTTATGGTAATTTTCATTATCTTTGGTTTGACCATCAGTACCGGTCACTTGTTTAGCATTATCTGTAGAATCTACTTGCAAATAAGTGTTAATTTTAACGTTTTTCTCAATACCAGTCGCCAAACGTTCAGTATTCAAAAGTACCGCCGCAAAGATTGCCACAATGGTCAAGGTCACTGCAACCATACTGACTGAAGCAATGGTCATCCAAATATTGCGCTTTAAGCTTTTAATAGACTCCCAAAGGTGTCTGAAAAAATTTCTAATCATCGTAACCGTATTCTCCTTCCTCTTCATCACGGACAATTCGTCCGTCTTCAATAGCGATAACGCGGTGGCGAAGAGTATTCACAATTGTACTATTGTGAGTTGCCATCAGAACAGTTGTTCCTTGAAGGTTAATACGCTCCAACAATTGCATGATTTCCCATGAGATTTCAGGGTCAAGATTTCCTGTCGGTTCATCAGCAATCAGAACCTTAGGGTTATTGACAATAGCTCGCGCAATAGCCACACGCTGCTGCTCACCACCAGATAATTGATCTGGGAAAGAACGCATTTTAGATTTGAGGCCAACTAAATCTAGAACCTCTGGCACACGCTTTTTAATATCACGGCGCTTAGCACCGATAACCTGCATAGCGTAGGCGACATTCTCATAAACAGTCTTTTTAGGCAAGAGTTTGTAATCTTGGAAGACCACTCCTATGCTACGACGCAAGAGCGGAACTTCGCGTTTTTTTAATTTATTAAGGTTAAATTTTCCAACAGTAATGGTTCCCTTAGTTAATTTTTCCTCACGATATAAAAGCTTAATAAAGCTTGATTTCCCTGCTCCAGAAGGTCCAACAAGATAGACAAATTCGCCTTGATTGATAGACACAGTAATATTTCTCAAAGCAGTTGTCGAGCGGTGATATTTCTTCTCAACGCCCTTCATTTCAATTAATGCCATGTTACAGTCCTTTTCTTTATTTTTTAGGTTATACCTTATCCATCAAACTTCTCAGTCTTCAATTCTCCATTTCAGGTAGGCATCAATAAAACCATTGATATCGCCGTCCATGACCTTATCCACCTGTGCAACTTCATAGTTTGTTCTGTGGTCTTTAACCATGGTATAAGGCGTAAAAACATAAGAACGAATTTGGCTTCCCCAAGTGATTTCTTTCTTATCACCTTTAAGAGCATCCACTTCTTGTGCTTTTTTCTCTTGCTCCATTTGGTATAACTTCGCTTGAAGCATCTTCATGGCGCGGTCACGGTTTCCGTACTGAGTACGATCGACCGTTGATGCAACAACAATACCTGTCGGAATGTGGGTCAAACGAACACCGGTTGACACTTTGTTGACATTCTGACCACCAGCACCACCTGATCGGAAAGTGTCCATCTTGATATCATCATCGCGAACCTCGACTTCAATCGTATCATCTAATTCTGGCATGACCTCAACGGATGCAAACGAGGTATGACGGCGCTTGGCAGAGTCAAATGGTGAAATACGCACCAAACGGTGAACACCCATTTCTGATTTGAGAAGCCCGTAAGCATTTGGTCCTTCAAATGAGAGTGTTACAGACTTGATACCTGCCTCATCACCTGCTTGATAATCTAGGACTTCAACCTTGAATCCATTGGCATTACCAAAACGTGTGTACATACGCAGCAGCATATCTCCCCAGTCCTGAGCCTCAGTACCACCTGAACCTGGATGAATTTCCAAGATAGCATTATTATGATCATAAGGTTCCGATAAGAGGAGAGTCATCTCGTAATTAGACATGATTTTATCTAATTTTTCAAGATTTTCTTCTAATTCTTCTTGAAGAGACCCATCTTCGTCCAACATTTCAAGCAGGAGCTCTGTCTCGTCTGACAATTCTTGCATCTTATTAAAAGTCTCGTAAGTCCTTTTCAGTTCGTTCAATTCTTGCGATGTTTTCTGCGCCGCAATATTATCATTCCAGAAATCTGGCTCAGTCATCTGATTTTCAAGAAGTGCAATGTCCTCTTCCAAACGATCTAAGTCAAAGAGACCTCCTGAAGCTAGTCAACTTCTCTTGATTTTCTACTATTTTTTGACGGATTTCAGCTACTTCCATGTTTTTCTACCTCTTCTTTATGATTTTTCTTTTGATGCTTGTCTAAACTGACAGATACCTTTTCATATAACGCTTTTCCTCTTGCAGTCTTTCAGGCTGTAAGAGGATACCTAATTTTAAGCCCAAGTCTCAAAAATTCCGTGCCTGTTGGAGTATTCTAAGTAGCATTCCACCATAACGAGAAATATTGAGTAAGGCTCACTTTGTTCGCCTATATGGCTGGCGCTATTTTATGATGTATCTGCTAATAACACGCAGGCTGAGCCCATTTTACCATATATCCGTCAGAATTGCCATCTTGAACGCACTAGTTCCCATTCTTTTTGGACATCTTCGGTGCTGATTTTGATATTTCTCATAAAGTCAATCATGCCATCATTAGGCTTTTTAACAATTTCTCCCAAAGCCCAGATAGCTGTCGCGGTATGAATCGGATTATTATTGCGATCAATGATTTCCATCAGTTTGATAACTGCTGTTCGATCATGGGCATTAGCCAGCGCGATAATGGCATTGCGTTGGAGAATATTTTTTCCCCGCCAAGAACCTGCAATCATGCCGAAATTTTCATTGAAAGATTTATTGCTTAATTCCAAAAAAGGAATAAGTTCAGGCTCAGCCAGTTCGGGATTAATTTCTGAAGGAAGCGTATTCTTGATTCCTTTATTGTAAGGGCAACAAATCTGACAAATATCGCAACCATAAATAACCGTTTTGATTTTTTTACGAAATTCCATATCCATCATCCCTTTGTCTTGAGTCTGAAAAGATAGGCATCGACGGGCGTTCATAGACCCATCTCCAAGTAAACATGATGTCGGACAGGCATCTAAGCAGCGCCTACAATCCCCGCAATCATAATCAACTGGTTGGTCAGGTTCAATTTCTAGATTAGTGATTAGCTCACCTAGATACATATAAGAGCCAAACTCTTTTGAAATCACTAGGCCATTTTTGCCAATAAATCCAATACCTGCACGCCTTGCGACTGCCGTATCAACTAGTGCTCCTGTGTCAACCATGGCTTTGTGTTCAAAGTTTTCTGTCAATTTTTCAATGCCCTCAGCTAGCTGCCTGAGCTTGTCTTGTAAGACATAATGGTAATCTAGCCCCCAAGAATTAGGTGTGATTTTTCCACGCTTGTAGGCTGTTTTGGGCGGTTTAGCTGGGAGTTTATTTGGATAAGCAACAGCAATTGAAATGATGGTTTTAGCAGATTTCAAGGAGAGTTTGGGATAAATCCTTTCTTCAATGACCTTATGTTCAAAGCCAGAAGAGCGCCCTTCTTCGACAGAAGCGCGCAAGGATTTTTCCAGATATGCAAAATCATCTGCTGTGGTGAACCCAATCTTAGAAATTCCAATTTGATCAGCTAGTTTCTTAATTTCTCCCTTAATATCCATGATTTTATTTTAAAGAAAAAATGTAAAGCCTGCAAGTCTCAAACATTACAAAACATCACAAATATGACAAGTCTCCAAGCTTCTGCATACACTAGAAAGCACTAGCTATGCTAACAGTTCTTGTTTAATATTCCTTTAAAACTTCTAGCATCACTCATTAAAAATCGTCTCAATTCACCTCAATCAACATTTTCTGCTACAATAGATGCATGACAAGATTAGCAATCATGAGTGATTTACATATCGACCTCAACCAGTTTGGTGAGTTTGAGATTGAGACCCTGCTAGCCACTCTAAAAGAAGAAAAGATTGATCACCTGCATCTGGCAGGTGACATTTCCAACCACCACTATGACATTTCTCTCCCTTTTCTTGAAAAAATGGCAGAGCAAGTTGATTTGACCTATAATCTAGGCAATCACGACATGCTAGACATCAATGAAAGAAACATTATTCAACACGATTTTCAGAAAATACCGCTTGGCAAACGAACACTTCTAGCTTTTCATGGCTGGTACGATTACAGTTTTGTTCCTGAGAAAAGCCCAGAAGACAATCTGCGATTTAAAAACACTTTCTGGTTTGACCGCCGCTTAAATAGACCATTATCTGATCCAGCCATGACCAAATCCATTTGCCAAAGGCTTGACAATGAACTGGCTCAACTTGATACTCCTCTGGTTGCCATGCACTTCGTCCCCCACCAACAATTCACCCTAGTCCATGACAAATTCAAGCCTTTCAATGCTTTCTTGGGTAGTCAAAACTTCCACGAGATTTTTCAAAAGCACAACATTAAGGATGTTGTTTTTGGACACGCTCACCGCTCCTATGGTACTCAAAACATTGATGGCATTAACTACCACTCCCGCCCACTAGGCTACGTACGCGAATGGGATTTGACTATTGACTATGTCAAGCAACATCCTGAACTCAATCCAAGTGGAACATGGAATCTCTCCAAGCGCTACAATTTAGTCAGATATTTGCCTGATTTTCAAGACTACAAGCACCAACAATTAGCAACCGAGTTTCGACAGTCCATGACTATTTTTGATATATGATACCGCTCTATTAAGATAAGACAGAGCTTTTTATGACTTAATTTATAGCTAAAACATGCTATTATATAAGTGAAAAAGGAGCGTTTGCTATGCTCAAAGCGAGGCCAGATAGCGACTAGTTCACAACAGCCTACCCTATCACCATCAGGTTAAATAAAAATCGTGGCTCAACTTAACAATAAAGAAAGACAAACTATTGATTGTCCACCAAGAAAATCAATCCTCATGAGTAACTGGCCTAATTTCCCAAGGCAATCAGTACAGGATAGGAACCACGTTTGCATTAGGGCTACCTATCTTTGAGTGACTTACCACCTTCTGCTACCCTATCTTTCTTTCCTAGTTTTTTTGATTTATTCTCTTTAATAGAGAAATAAGAAACCCTCTCCCCCTCATCTGGAATATTGCTCTGCTTCTATTCTTCCTAATACCTCACTATCGTTTAGTCAAAGAATACAGCAAGTCAGAAGCAGCTCTGCTATTCCAATAAACACAAAAAATGACATCCAGATTGAACAGCTCCCTGTCAAGTGGACAATGAAATAATAAAAGATTAGGCGACGGCCTTGTTCCTCATTTCAAGAGGGGCAAGGCCGTTGTTGCGTTCTTGAAAACGTTGATGATTGTAAAAATAGATGTAGGCATCAATATCTGACACCAGCTCCTCAAAAGTTTTATACTTCTTCAAATCGTAGCACTCCGTCTTAAAGTGCCCAAAGAAACTTTCAATTGGCGCGTTGTCAATACACTTACCAACATGAGACATAGAGCGGGTCA
>NZ_KB904068.1 GCF_000379985.1 Streptococcus caballi DSM 19004
AAAATTAGCTAAAGCTATTCAATCAGCTGTCAATGGCTCTTATCGTCTGCCTAAGCTCCAACAAGATTCCGTCAATGTTGTTCTCGGGCTATTAGCTCGAGAAATCCGAAATCTGGAACAAATGATTAAGGATATTGATAAAGCTATTGAANANATGGTNGAAGTCATNCCTGAATACCAGTGTTTAACTTCTGTGCCTGGTGTTGGTAAAGTTTACGCTGCAGGAATTATCGCTGAAATTGGACAGATTGAGCGCTTTAAAGACCATCCTCAAGTCGCTAAATAGGCAGGATTGAATTGGAAACAGAATCAATCTGGGAACACTAACTCTCAAAATACGGAACTTGTCAAACGAGGCAACCGCTATCTCCGTTATTACTTAGTTGAAGCCGCCAACTCGGTCAGACGACATGATAGTGAATATCAAACCTTTTACAAGAAGAAGTATCATGAAGTTCCTAAACATCAACACAAACGAGCCATCGTCTTAACCGCTAGAAAATTTGTGCGTCTGGTGGATGCGCTACTACGCAATCGCCAACTCTATACGCCACCAAGGAGGCTTATGGAAGATAGATAATGATCTGCACAAGTCCTTGGTTAAGCTAGTGAAAAAAAGCGATTTTCACTAGGTGTTTTTAGTGCACCCTGTTTTCTAAAAAATCAACTAGAATTTTCTCAACTTTCTATTGACTTTTTACCACTAGACTATTATTTAAATATTGTCCCAATCAACTCTGGCAAACTCTTCAACCACAACTTCACCGAAACCCCAAGCCATCCAATTTGCCATTTCGTAAATATCACGAAATCTCTTTTGGTGCTTGCGAGCAAAGTCTGGATTGCGTTCAGCTTCGTTCATAGCTGCGATAAAGGCTTTCGCAGTTGTATCATAAAAATCCTCGTACATATCACCATAGTCATAGGTAAACACTGTCGCATAATAAGCGAAACTGAGGTTGATTTCAGCTAGCAAAGTAACATCTGTTACAACCTTCTTGGTCTCTCTGAAAAGTTTTTTGGCATTTTTAAACTCAAACGATCGAATGCGCCTATACATTTTCTCAAGTTTTTGATCAAATTCTCTAACAATCGTTTCATTGGCTTCCGGCCCTAAAAACAGTTGTTCCAATAAAAGGCTAGCTTCATTACTTTTCTTATATAGATGGCAAATCAAATCTTCTCTTTCTTTTTCAGATAAGGCACGGATGTGCTGACGCAACTCTCTGATTCCCAACTGTTTAGACATTGATAACTCCAATACTTTCTACAAAACGCATAAAGGCAGATTGACCTTTTTCATCACGTTTGTAAACACCTGCGTCTTCTAAAACACGAACAAAGGTTTGCCCGACAGCTTGTTTGACAACTTCTGAAACAGTTGCTTCGCTCACATCAGGATGGTCTGCTTTGATGGCATCCGCCCAATCTTTGTGATAGTCTGCTACTTCATTATACTGGCTCAGGAGGTATTTTTCAACCTCTGTCAGTTCATTTTTGAGCCTTGGCGGCAAAATAGCTAAGCCCATGACCTCAATCAGACCGATATTTTCTTTTTTGATATGCTGCACATCAGCGTGCGGATGATAAACACCGTCTGGAAATTCAGCTGTCGTGTGATTGTCACGCAAAACAATATCCAGTTCAAAGACGCCATCACGTCTACGGGCAATTGGAGTCACGGTGTGGTGCGGTGTGTCTCCTGTATAAGCGACAACATCAACACTATCATCAGAATAATCACGCCAAGCCAAGCGAATTTTTTCAGCCAATTCAACCAAGTGGTTCCTGTCCTCGCTACGTAAACGAATAACAGACATTGGCCATTTGACAATACCAGCTGTCACATCAGAAAAGCCTTTGAAATGAAACTCACGGTCTAGCTCTGCTATTTCCATAGGAAAGACATGACGCCCACCTTGATAGTGATTGTGTGTCAAAATTGACCCACCAACAATTGGTAAATCAGAATTTGACCCTGCAAAATAGCCTGGGAAAATATCAACAATGTCCAATAATTGCGCAAAAGTATCCTTGCTAATAACCATTGGCACATGCTCAGTATTTAAAATAATGCAGTGCTCATTGAAGTAAGCATAAGGTGAATACTGGAAGCCCCATTTTTCATCACCCAAATTCATACGGATAATGCGGTGATTAGCGCGGGCAGGATGGTTAATCCGACCTTGGTAGCCTTCATTTTCCATGCAAAGTTGGCATTTTGGATATGAGGAAGCTTTGACCAGTTTAGCTTGTGCAATAGCTTTGGGGTCTTTTTCAGGTTTTGATAAATTGATTGTGATTTGAATATCGCCATATTGTGATGGTGTTGTAAAGGCAATATTTTTTGCGATTGCGGCAACTTTAATATAATCGTTGCGTTTGCTGAGGGCGTAAAAATCTGCGATAGCTTGTTGAGGAGATTTTGCATAAGTATCCCAGAATTTACGGTTCACCTGACTTGGGACAGGCGTGATAAAATTCATTAGCTCAGCACCCAAACAATCTTTTTCAGCCACCAATTCACCAACCTTGCCATTTTGCACGGCTAGGTCAACCAGTTCATCTTTGAGAGCAATAAGCTCTGTTTGCTTCGTTTCTTGCTGTGCGCCTTCTTCGCCAACAAGGGCAAGGACACGGTTACGCAAGTAAAACATATCATCTGCTGTGTAGTCGCTAACTGCAATGACTTTAGCAACAAAAGTATCTAAAAGTTTCATTTTTCTTCTCTAATCTTACTTATTTTCGAGACAAGACACGTGAGCCAGCTGCAATTTCAGCAATGTAGAAAGCTGGCGCATAGCCAATGATTTCTGTATAAACCTTGCCGACATTTTGGGTGAATTCATCAACTTTATCTTTAGCGACAATGGCAATACCGCAGCCACCAAAGCCCGCTCCTGTCATACGAGCTCCAAGGACACCTTCTTGTTGCCAAGCGGTATGAGCAAGGGTATCAAGCTCAATACCAGTCACTTCGTAATCATGCTCAAGTGATACATGTGAGGCATTGACCAAACGACCAAATTTTTCAA
This sequence comes from Streptococcus caballi DSM 19004, assembly GCF_000379985.1. Taxonomy (GTDB): domain Bacteria; phylum Bacillota; class Bacilli; order Lactobacillales; family Streptococcaceae; genus Streptococcus; species Streptococcus caballi. The sequence goes on from NZ_KB904068.1 coordinate 3,036, forward strand.
GTTCACCTGCAATCAAAGCTTCTTTGGCTTGAAGAGTGCGTTGATTTTCCCAAACAGCGTGACGAGCACGTTTGAGACGATTGGCATCTTTAATGAGGTAACTGTATTCATCAAAAGCTTGCAAATCAAGTTCACCAAGTGTCTTGATATCAAGCGCTTGATTCAATTCTTCAACGGCTTTTTCACATTCGGCACGACGTTCATTGTATTTTGAATCAGCCAATTCACGGCGTTTGTTAGTATTCATGATAACAATGACATTGTCACCTAAATCAAGCGGCACAAGGTCGTATTCTAATGTGTTGGTATCAAGGTAAATAGCTTGCTTGTCAGCTCCCATACCGATGGCAAATTGGTCCATGATTCCTGAATTAACGCCGATAAATTCATTTTCAGTCTGTTTACCAATTTTTACTAAGTCAAGACGGTCTAAGTTGAGGTCAAATAATTCTTCAGCAACAATTCCGACCAAGAGCTCTAACGAAGCTGATGATGACAAGCCTGAACCGTTTGGAATATTCCCATTGACATAAAGGTCAAAACCGGTAGCAATCGTATGTCCAGCTTCTTGCAAGCATTTGATGACCCCTTTTGGATAATTGGTCCAGCTGTCTTTTTTATCAAAGACAAGATTAGCAAGGTCAACCTCGATAATGCCTAAATCAGCAAAGTTTGCTGAATAAAAACGAAGTGTTTGGTCATCACGTTTGCGAGCTGCACCGTATGTTCCAAGTGTGATAGCCGCTGGGAAAACATGACCACCATTGTAGTCTGTATGTTCACCAATCAAATTGATACGTCCTGGTGAGAAAAAGGTTGCGTCTGCTTCATTGCCAAATACGGCTGTGAAGGCTTCTTTTAATTCTGTAACTTTCATGAGGGTCTCCTTTTTATTTCTTCTATGATTACGGTTTCATTGTACACCTGTCCTTATTCCAAGTCAATAATTTTACTAAAATTTTACTTAAAATTTTCTTTGTGTTATTTTTGTGCTATACTAAAGAAAAGATAAGAAAGAAGGGATGACTTATGGCTACATTAAAAGACATTGCAAAGTTGGCAAAGGTTTCATCAGCGACCGTTTCTCGGGTGCTTAATCAAGATGCTACCCTTTCTGTTAGCGAGGAAACACGGCATCGCATTTTAACCGTTGCTGAAGAGTTGGGGTACGAAAAGCATAAACGCAGCACGAATATTTTACAAGAACGGCAAAAAATTGCTATTGTGCAATGGTACAGCAAGCAAGAAGAACTCAATGACCTCTATTATTACAGCATTCGTATCGGACTCGAAAAACGCGCTCAAGAGCTGGGCTATGATATTATTCGTTACTTTAATAATGACATTTTAACGATTTCTGAAAACATCTGTGGTATTATTGCCATTGGTAAATTTTCTAGCGCACAAATTTCAAAGCTCGAAAAATTGTCTCAAAATCTTGTTTTTGTTGACAGCGACACACTTAATGCAGGACACCCTTGCGTGACCACTGATTTTGATAATGCCGTTGTCAAGGTGCTTGATTACTTTATGGATCAAGGGTTCACAAAAATCGGGATGATTGCTGGCGAAGAACGCACAACCGACCAACAAGAACTTATCGTTGACCAACGCTTCCGTACTTTCAAAAATTACGCCTATGAAAATAATCTCTACAATCCTAACTACGTATTTGTCGGAGATTTTTCAGCACAAGCAGGATATGAATTAATGAAAAAAGCCATTACCGAACTTGGTAATGACCTCCCTCAAGCTTTCTTTGTTGCCAACGATACCCTTGCAATCGGTGCGCTTCGCGCTCTCCAAGAAGCTAGTATCATTGTGCCAGACCGCGTCAGCCTCATCTCTTTTAACGACACTCCACTAACGAAACAAGTCTTTCCAGCCCTATCAAGCATCACTGTTTATACCGAAGAAATGGGACGGACTGCAGTTGACATCCTTAACCGCCAACTTATCAACCATAACACTATCCCAACAATGACAAGACTCGCAACCACACTAACATTGCGAGACAGCACGAAATAAAAATTATCAACAAAAGAATGAGACAAAGACGCGGGCAAAACATCCATGATTGCTCCGCCCTCATCCACAGAATAATGAAAACAAACATAAAGCCCTCACTAGGTGTATAATCTTAGTGAGGGCTTTGTGGTTGACGAGTTAATGATGTTAGTCATCTAGGCCAAAACTATTGAAAAAGTAAATACGCATAAAATCAAGTTATCAAAAACATTGATTCTACGCGTTTTTTACTGTAAACTTGTCCAAAGTATTAAAGCCGGATTACATTTTGACCAACTTCTTCATGAGCCTAAAAAGCAAATTGGGAATTGTAAACCTAATAGATCCAAATTGCCATAATACCACATTTTCTAGAATAATCAAGCATTGCTTCATTCCGCTAAAAAGAAGACGAGTTCTCTTCTTTTTGATTATAAAAAGACAATCTCTCTCCCGTTTTCTTTAACCGTATAACTTAAGTCTTTTAGATTGATTGTAGCGTCTGCAACCACACTGCTACCTTGATTACGACGAGTGATTATAAGCGTGTTTTCATCTAATACCTCTACATCAATACTGCCTTCAAGGTCAAAAGCAGCTGAGTGATTTCGGAAAGTAAAGAGTTTGAGCAAAGCTTGAACCACTGGGCGTTTGACTTCTTCAGCGATTTCTTCACTCGTGTAATAATGACGATTGATGTTGCGGCCTTCTTTTGTTTTTTCTAACAAATCAAGGTCATTTTTTCCTGCTAAAAAGCCAACATAATAAACTTGTGGAATACCTGGTGCAAAAGCCTGAATCAAGCGTGCTAAGAAATATTTCTTGTCATCATCACCGAGCGCAGAATAATAAGTCGAATTGATTTGATAAATATCAAGATTATTGTATTCAGCAGATGAGTATTTGCGTTTGACATTAGCACCAACTTTATAAAGTTCACTGGAGGTGTAATCAATTTCCTCATCTGTCAAAATATCTTTAACATCAACCACACCAATTCCATCGTGTGTATCAAGCGTTGTAAATTGCTTCATTGGCGACATTTTCAACCATTTCGCCAAGCGGCCAACTTTGCCACTATATAAGCTATAAAGCGTCACCATGGGAAGTGCAAAATCATAAACATAATAGCCATGCTCAGCAATCTTAAACTGGATTGAATAATGCTCATGAATTTCTGGAAGCAATTCTGTGCCAGATTGAGCTGCAATGCTACGCACTTTATCAAGTAAGTCCCAAATGTCTGGCTCTACGAAGAAATCATTGGTATCCAATTTCTTAACCGCATAAGCAAATGCATCTAGACGGATGAGGTCACAGCCATTTTCTGCCAAATGTTCGATGGTCTTTCGAATGAAATCCATGGTCACCTCTTTTGTCACATCAAGGTCAATCTGTTCCTCACCAAATGTGTTCCACAAATGCTCAACTGAGCCATCGGCAAAATGAATTTCTTGTTTTGGTGCACGATCTTTACGCTTATAAATCAAGTCTACATCAGCTTGTGTCGGACGATTTTCTGGCCAGAATTTATCCCAATTAAGGAATAAATCTTTATAAGCGCTGGCTTCGTGTTTTTCTTGATAATCTTTATAATATTTTGATTGACGAGAGATATGATTAATCATGAAATCAAACATGAGATAATACTTTTCACCTAAATTCTTCACATCATCCCAAGTACCAAATGCAAAATCAACCTCGTCATAATCAACAGGGGCAAAACCGCGGTCACCCGTTGATGGGAAGAATGGTAAAAGATGAATACCACCAACTGCTTCCCCAAAGTACTTCTCAAGATTATCCGCTAACTCTTTCAAATTCTTACCCAGACTATCCGAGTAAGTGATTAACATTGTTTTATTTTGAATTCCCATAATGATTCCTTTGTTTTATTTTCATCATTTATATTGTGATATCGTTGAACACAACCTATAAGCGTAGCAAAAAATAATTTTTCCTAGAATGTACACGTTCTTCGTCTAAATTCTTATTTTTACTGATCCCGCTATAGACCTTAAATCTTACTAGCAATCCGGCCATTGTGGTTAGCGTTATTTGACGAGATGCTTTAGCAACCATCAAATATAGCAAGTTAAGTCAAACTCGAGCTACAGGCTTGGTGAAAAAGGAAGAGTCTCCTTGTGTCTGAGCGACACTTCGCCATCTCCCTATTTTCACTGTGCCCGCTATAGGCCTTCTGTATCCTTATTTCACCGCTCCATTACTCATACCAGCAATGATATGTTTTTGGAAAATGAGGTAGACAATCGTAATGGTAATGATTCCTACGATATAAGATGCAAAACTTGGACCATAGTCATTAAAGTATTGTCCGCTGTAATTGTATTGGAACAAAGGAAGCGTCCACATGCTTGAATCCTTGTTAAGAATCAACAGAGGCAGCATAAAATCATTCCAGAACCAAAGCGCGTTAATAATCAAAGTCGTTGCATGCATTGGTTTTAGCATAGGAAAAATAATTTTACGATAAGTTGTAAATTTATCCGCACCATCAACCTCGGCAGCTTCATCTAAACTGTCAGGAACACTTAATTTAATATAACCAACATAAAGAAAGAGAGTCTGCGGAATAGCATAAGTTAAATAGAGAATAATCAACCCCCACATATTAGCTAGCCCTAATTTGCTCATCATAACCGTAATAGGAATCATGATAACTTGGAAGGGGACGAAAATCCCTAAAATCAAAAGACTGTACATGATATTAAAGGCACGTCTTTTAGACATATTACGGGCAATGGAATAAGCTGCTGCAGGAATAAAGAGCATAACCACTAGAACTGATAAGACGGTGATAACCGTTGAATTCCAAAAATATCCTCCAACACCATCAGCTAACAAACGTTTATAGTTATCCAAAGTAATGGGATTTGGAAAAGCAAAGAAATGATTCATAATATCCTTAGTTTTCTTAAAAGAACTAAAGACAGTGACCAAGAGGGGAATTAGAATTAAAATACCGCCTGCAGCCAAAAGAACATATTTCCAAAAATAATTCAATTTTTCATCTTTTTTCATGACACTAGTCTCCTTTAAACTTCAAATTTCTTAGAGAGTTTAATTTGCAGTACAGAAACAATTCCAATGATAATAAAGAGAATCAAAGCGATAGCATTGGCATAGCCGTACTGATTGCTCTTAAAGGCATAATTGTAGACCAAAAGACCTAGTGATGTTGTTGAATTATTTGGACCACCACCTGTTAAAGCAAAGATTTGGTCAAAAGCTGTTAAACCCGCTTTCAAAGCCATGATAAAAACCATGGAAATACTTGGAAGTAAGTAAGGTAGCTCGATTGACCAAAAAGTCTGTCTGCTGTCAGCACCATCAATTGCTGCTGCTTCGACAATTTCTGATGGAATACTTTGAAGGCCTGAGAGAAAAAGAATGATAGGCATAGCGACACCTTGCCACAAAAGAACGAAAATTGAAGCAATAACAGCCCCGTTCGCTGTTCCCAACATACTTGTTTCTAAAAATTTAAGTCCCAAAGCACTGCCGATTGCTGGGAGTCCATAATTAAAAACTTGCTTAAAAATCAAAGATACAGTTAAGCCAGATAAAACAGCCGGGAAGAAAAACCAAGCTCTGAAAAAAGTTTTTCCTTTTATTTTAGCATTGAGAGCACGCGCGATAATGATTCCAAGGACAATTTCACCAACAATCAGGGCCAGAGTCAAAATTAAAGTAAAGCCAATAGCCTTCATAAATTTTCCATCAGTCATCAAAATCTTATAATTACTGATGCCAACAAAATCAAAATTATAGGTCAGACCAGTCCAATTGGTAAAGCTGTAGAAAGCTCCTTGAATCATAGGGAAATAAAAGAATACAGCTTGTAAGATAAGGGGAACAATTAAAAATGTCCAACCCCAGTATTTATTTAAAAATTTTCTGATAGTCATTCCTTATCCCTCCTAATCAACATCTGCTTTCATTGGATTAAAGAAAGCGTTAAGACCGTCGGCCAGCCCCTTACCATTTTTTGTCATTAGATAGTTTGTCGTCGTCGTGAAGAAATCATCTTCACTATTCCAATGCTGACCTAACCATACATAATGCTTATCGGTAAAGGCTAATTTATTCAGGGGCTGCAAAGGTGAATTCTTGTCTTCCTTAACCCCCTTAACTGCTACTGGTGAACCATCAACATCATAATATTTTTGCATAGCTTTAGCAGTTGTCATATATTTAATAAATTTTTCAGCCTCTTTAGGGTGCTTTGTTTTAGCGGAAATTGATAGGGCTAAATCTCCAGCTCCAACAGTTATTCCATCTCCAGACTTTTTACTCGGAAAAGCAAAGGTGCCAATTTCAAATTTTGGATCTTGCTGTTTAATAGCTGGCAATGCCCAGGAACCATTTGGTGTCATGAGAGCTTTTTCATTAGCAAAGGCCACGAGGGCATCATTATAGGAAGCACCTTTCCAGTTTTTTTGCTGGTTGCCCTCATCGGCTAAAAGATTAAGACGTGTCATGTCTTCTTTAAGCACTTTATCACTAGTCTTAATCGAATTTGGTTGTGAAAAACGAAGGTATTTATTGGCAGCATCCGCACTGCCAGTAATTGAAATCAAGGATAACTGATGGTAACCGTTTAAGGTCCAGCCTTCTGTTCCTGCTAGGGCAAATGGTGTTTCTTTCTTCGCCTTGATTTGTTCTACCAATTTAACGAACTCATCCCAATTTTCAGGAACCTTTAAGCCCAGTTCTTTAAATTTTGTTTTATTATAATAAATCCCTGAAACATTAGCTGTCAAAGGAACGCTATAAACTTTTTTGTTAATCTTATATTCATTGGCATAGTGATTTTTTAAATTATTAAGATATGCTTTACCAGTCATATCATAAAAATAACCTGCTTTTGCCCATTCTTGAAAGTCCATATTTTGAGGATAAATATTAATGACATCAGGCACATCTCCTGCCAAGACGCGTGTCTTCAAGACTGTACCAGCATCTGGAACACTGGTCATCTTAACATGGATTTTAGGATTTTCTTTTTCAAAATCTTTAATGATTTCTTTTAAAGTAGCATCCATTTCTTTCTTCTGATTAAAATATTCAATGGTTACCTTGCCATCAGCCGATGTGTCATCCTCTTTTGAACACGCCGTCAATATTAAACCAGCAGTGGTAGCTAAAGCTACTATGCCAGCAGCTATCAATTGTTTACGCCATTTCATTGAAAACCTCCTTTTTGTTTCACAAAATAGTATTGTTTGCTGAGATAGTCACCTTGTGGGAGAGTTACGGTCAAACCTGCATACATGAGTTCAGCCCCGGAGAAAATTTGTCCTGTTTCTTGTAAGCGATAGGTATCTGCTTCCTCTAAACCTTTCAGTTTTAGCGTCGTTTCAATTGTTTCAATCATTGAAAGTGTGCGAACGTAAGTTACAACGACTTTATCTTCATAGACAAATTGCACAGCCGCTTCATTTGCGCCTTGTTCTGGATTGATAAGACGATAATGCTTCCCAAATTGGACAACTGGACGAATGTCTTTGTAGTGAGAAACTTGAGTAGCAATCACTTCTTTTTCACTTTCTGGAAGGCTTGTCAAATCAAGTTCGTAGCCAAGATTTCCCATCATAGCAACATTTCCACGTGTTTCAATTGGTGTTGTGCGTCCCATTTGGTGATTTGGGCTTGCTGAAACATGGGAACCCATAGAGATAGTTGGGTACAGATAGCTTGAACCATATTGAATTTGCAAACGAGAAATGGCATCTGTATTATCACTAGCCCAAACTTGTGGGAAGTAGCGCATCATTCCAAGGTCGTTTCGACCACCGCCACCTGAGCATGATTCAAAGAGAATATTGCTATGTTTTCCAGTCAAATAGGATACCAAATCATACAAACCTAACATATATGCATGGGATTGCATCTTAGTGGCAAGAGCTGAGTCGCCATTTCCGATATTTGTGATGTTACGGTTATAATCCCATTTGACATAATCAATAGCATTTTCTGTTAAAATCTTGTCAATAGCTGATTTAATATAAGCTACCACATCAGGGTTGGCAAGGTTAAGCACCAATTGGTTACGAGAATAAGTGTGTCCTCGACCCTCAGCCTGAATAGCCCAATCCGGATGGGAGCGGTAAAGATCACTATCTACAGAAATCATTTCCGGTTCAAACCACAAACCAAATTTCAAGCCTTTAGCATGAACTTTATCAATCAAATCACTCAATGGTCCACCAAGTTTTTCTTCATTGACACCCCAGTCACCAAGTGCACGATTATCGTCGAATCGATTTCCAAACCAACCGTCATCTAAAACAAAGAGTTCAATACCGAGTTTACTTGCTTCATCAGCTAAATCCAGCAATTTTTCTTTCTTGAAATCAAAATAAGTCGCTTCCCAGTTATTGATAAGAATCGGACGCTCAACGTGGGCAAATTGTTTTGGCATGATGTGATTTTGCACAAATAACTGGCTTTCTTGGCTTAAATGTGTCAAACCTTTTGCCGAATAAGTCATCAAAGCCACTGGCGTTTCAAAATTATCTCCAGCTGCTAATTGCCAAGCAAAGTTATCATCATTAATGCCAATTCCCAGACGAACTTCATTCAATTGATTTTTTTGGAAAAATGCTTGGAAATTACCACTATAAAGTAATTGAAGAGCTAAAGCCTGACCAGCCTCCTCCGTCGCTGTCCCATCACACAAAATCATAGCTGGGGTCTGAGCGTGACCAGAAGCTCCGCGATTCGAAGCGATGCTAAAGATGCCTTGCTCAACTTTTTGACGACGAACTGTTTTCTCACGCGCATAAGCGCCTTGCAAAGTCACCACATCATAATTTCCAGCAGGTACATCAAGCATAGTTGATAAAGCACGGTTGATGACAACAGCTCTATCGGATAGATTACTAATCTTAGCAAAGGTTGAAATAGTTGCACGATCTGCATAAGCTGTGTAATAAAGCGTCAGACGCAACTTAGCAAATTCATCTTCTAAGACAAGCACTAGTGTCTCGGCACTTTCTGTTGAATAAGGATTAGGTAATCCTGTTGCCTCAACAACTCCATGTAAAATATGACTATCTTTTAACTTAAATTGTGTTAATTCATTGTTATCATGTTGAATTTTAAGTGATGGGCAACGAAAATCACCAAAGCCATGCACACCAAATACTTGACGTTGGGTATCATAGCTAAACGTACGATTATCGGGAGTCGGATTGCCTGAAAAAGCATGATCTTTCTCCAATATCGCATTTGAACCGTGATAGTTAGCGATTTTACCCCCAATATGACGAAGAAGTAAATCACCTTCTCGGTTCTCAATAATCATTGACATCTCTTTACTCTGAATATAGAAAAGATTTCCTTTGATTGTAATTCCCACAAGTTTTCCTCCTCTATTTTTACTAAAATTTTACCACCAAATTCCCCTTTGTTAAATGGTAGGATGTTGGACAAATATGGTAAAATGTTGCTTATAGAGGAGATGATAATTTGAACGTTCTAAATACCTATAATGAATTTGATACCAATAATTTTGATCTAAATGTTGACCACTACGGTGCTGAAATCTGCGAAGGTAATTACTCTTTTGGACCAACCCTTCGTGATAATTTTGTTTTGCATTTTATTGTTGATGGTAAAGGAAAATTTACTATTGATGGCCAAACTACCGAACTTGGTGTTGGTGATATGTTTATCCTTCCCAAAGGAAAAGTGACCTTTTATCAAGCTGATAAAGAACATCCTTGGACATACCTCTGGGTCGGATTTAGCGGTTCAAAGGCTGAAAGTATTTTAAGTAAAACTCAGCTACTAGATCAATACTTCTGCCATTCAACACTTAAGTCCAGAGTTCTTGATCAAATCGTCAAATTAACTCAATTTCGCGACCAAAAACTCGATGACGTAACTGAACTTCAACTGATTGCTGAACTTTATAAGCTACTTGCCTACTTAATTGAAGAATCTCCCAGTAAAGCAGCCTCTGATGGTAGTATCCTTATTCAAAACTATATTAGACAAACTAAAAAAATAATTCATTCACAATATGGAACTTCTTTAAAAGTGGGAGAAATCGCAGATAAACTCAATCTTAACCGTAGTTACCTTTACAAGATTTTCAAAGAAGAAACTGGCTATGCCATCAAAGATTATATCGTCCAAGTCCGCATGGAAAAAAGTGCTGATTTACTTACCAACACTACTTTTCATATCTCAGAAGTTGCAAACGCCGTAGGCTTCACAGATGGTCTCGCGTTTAGCAAAGCCTTCAAAAAATACTTCAACCAAAGTCCAAGCAATTACCGAAAAACACTAAAAAATTAAGCAAAAAGCGTTAGGATTCTCTTACCTAACGTTTTTTACAACACCCAAAATCCCCCAAGAGACTAAGCTCTTAGGGGTGAAATGAAATGTATAACTAATCGACTTTAACAAGTCTGACGTTATCGATGTTTAACCATTTGTTAGCAGAGGCATTGACGTAAATGCCGATTTCACATTGTCCGTTTGTGATTTGGATGTTATCATACCTATATTTACATATACTCGTCTGTTTGCTTTTCCTATTTTTATAAAGTGATTTAAGCAAAGTAAGACATTACGAAGGCTACGGCATCTTCTGGGTCACGTGTTAATTAATGTATTCAGCACCTTTTTGTAGCTGCCAACTTGATACCAAGCGCATCAGTATCTTTCTTAATATCTTAATAGAATGAGTTAACTTGATGAGCAAGCATATCATATCGAAGTTTTTCAGTTGCTACTTTTACTGGAGCTACACTTTCAACAAATGTTGGCTCTACCTCACTGTGCCTTACACCAGTACTACCTGTGTTTTGAGGTCTAGTCTGACTCTGATAAGTTTCGTTTAGTATTAAGAAAAACTCTCCATAGCGCAACTGTTTGCATTCCCAAAAGAAAATCCCCAAAAGTTTGAGGATTTCATTCTTTAGGAGGTTCTTAACGAATTGCTTGTTCTGTTTCAATATCGAAGAAGTGTCCCTTAGCTACGTTAAATGTCAGAGAAACTTTTTCTCCTGGGTTGTGGAAATCACGTGCTTCTACACGAGAAGCGAATTCTGCTTCACCAATTTTAACATAGAGCATTGTTTCTGAACCAAGCAATTCAGATACCATGACTTCTGCTGTGACAGTTGCATCTGGATAAGTTTCTTGAACGATAAGATTGCTTGAAACATCTTCTGGACGGATACCAAAGATAACTTCTTTGCCAAGATAACCTTTACTTTCAAGAACCTTAGCTTGACCGGCAGGAAGAGCGAGAGTAAAGCCATCTTTGCTAACAAGACGATCTTTTTCAACAGTCACAGTGAAGAAATTCATCGCTGGACTTCCGATAAATCCAGCAACAAATTTATTAGCTGGTTGGTTGTAAAGTTCTTGTGGTGTACCAATTTGTTCAACACGACCGATTGTTCCTGAACCGTCAGGGTTTTTAGTAGAACTCATGATAACAATACGGTCAGCAAGAGTCATGGCTTCTGTTTGGTCGTGAGTGACGTAAATTGTAGTTGAACCGATACGACGGTGAATTTTCGCAATTTCAGCACGCATTGATACACGCAACTTCGCATCCAAGTTTGACAATGGTTCATCCATCAAAAATACTTTGGCATCACGAACAATAGCACGTCCCATAGCTACACGTTGACGTTGACCACCTGACAAGTCTGCAGGTTTACGTTGTAAGAACTCAGTCAAACCAAGGATTTGAGCAGCTTCTTTCACACGCTTGTCAATATCTTCTTTAGAGTATTTACGCAATTTCAAGCCGAAAGCCATATTATCGTAAACAGTCATGTGTGGGTAAAGAGCATAGTTTTGGAAAACCATGGCAATGTCACGGTCTTTTGGTGCTTTGTCATTAACTACTTCACCATCAATCTTCAATTCACCCTCGGTGATATCTTCAAGACCTGCGACCATACGAAGTGTTGTTGATTTACCACAGCCTGAAGGACCAACAAAAACGATAAATTCTTTGTCTTTAATATCCAAATTAAAATCTTCAACAGCATAGTGTGTTGCGTTTGGATATTTTTTAAAGATGTGATTTAGATTTAATTCAACCATGATAAGCTCCTTTTTCATTGCTCTGGAAAATAGCAGAGCTTCTTATTTGATGGTTTCATTGTAACAAAGATAACGTTTTCATGGTATAGTCATTCCTGACAAAGTCTTTTGTGCAAGGTGACTAAAAATCACTCCATCAGAATGAGGAGATAACAAAAAGCTAAGTCATCTAATTTTTTCAAGTTGAGTCCTGACAAGCTGGCAAATTTATCCAACTTGTATTGCAGAGAATTACGATGAATAAAAAGTTTTTGAGCCGTTTGAACTAAATTGCCATGCTCTTCCCACATCGTTACGATGATATCTCTAACATCTTTACTCTCATTGATATCTTGCAAAATTTTAGATTTGATAGCTGAGAGATTACTTCCATGAATTCCCCCCCAAAGAACAGCCTGTGAGAAAGAAATTAGATTTTTATCTGCCTTATAGTGAATAAAATCAGAAAAGAGACTGTTTTCATTGTCAAAATAAAGTCGCAATTCATCACCCTTAAACTTTGTCCAACTATTACCAAAAAATACTGTCAACGTCATCCCGAAATCACTCTCAATCGTCGGTAAAATATCCTGAACAAGTGTTTCAACATCAAAGAACGTTTCTTGATTAAGTAGAAGTAAAGTACGCGTTGGAGACAAATCAACTAAAGCCTCCAAATTAACCAATAAACTAGTAAAAAAATCCTTCAGTTCCTGTGACAATGGCTGCCGATGCTCAATGTAAAGCATTTGAACACATTCAAAACTTTGAGGAATTTCCCCCTGCTTTTGTAAAAAATAAGTCTGCCAGACATCAACCGTCTGTGGCTCCCCTACCAAACTTTTGGAGAATAGTCCTAATAAAAGCTGTTCACGTTTTGATAAGGAGGTCTTTGGCAAATAAACATACTGCTCGTCTAGCAATAATTCTAAGTAATCCTGAACCAGTGACAAATCTCTATTTTGACGAATTACCGCCTCTGGAAATAGTGTTTCAATTTTCATAGTAGCTCACTTCTCTTGGATTCATACAATCATTATAACATAGTCACAAAAATACGCCTCTCCTGTAAAGCAGGTGACCCTTTTTCACAAAAATAATACTATACTAAAATTGAAGTGCGGCAGTAGTTGTCCAAAATTTCTTCTGAATTTTCTTAGGTTTGTTGGTATCAAGTGGACCAACCAAGATACAACAACCGATAGATTTTTGGTGGACATCAATACCACAACATCTTTCAATCATGGCTTCTATATGAAAAACCTCCTACCCTGATATTTAACAATAAAATAGGAGGCTTCTGGTAAGATAGTTGCACGCTTCTCTGCGTATTCGAGTTTTCTCATGACTCTTATTCATCCAGTTTTGTATACAGGCCAGGCAAAGCCTGCTTAGATTTTGTATTGCTATAAAAAGTTAGCACAATTTCACGCAAAAAGCATCCCATGGTTCTAACATTTTATTAGTTAAAACTGTTGAAACATCAGTGTTTGAAATAATTTCCTCAGAAACAGCAATCGGCATATCAAAAACTTGTTTATCATCTGACACATTGACAACTACCAAATAAACAGCGTCCGCAGTTTTTCTGAGATAGGCAAAGACCTTGTCTGCTGTCTCTAGAAGTTCAAAATCCGCATCAATCAACCACTCATTTTCCTTGCGAAGTTTGATGAGTTTTTGATAAGTATAGAAAATAGATTCTGGATTATATAGAGCAGCTTGGACATTGATAGTATTATGATTTGGATTAACTGGCAACCAAGTCTTATCAGCTGTTGAAAACCCTGCATTCTTGCTACTATCCCATTGCATAGGCGTTCTGGCATTATCGCGACCAATCATACGAATACTGTCTAGCACTTCTTCTGACGTCTTACCATTTTCAAGCGCTTCTTTGGCAAAATTGAGTGACTCAATGTCATCAATTTCTCCTAAATCCTTAAAAGGATAGTTGGTCATGCCGATTTCCTCACCTTGATAGATGTAGGGCGTACCACGCATGAGGTGGAGGGCAATAGCTAACGCTTTGGCGGATTTTTCGCGGTAGGCAGCTGTATCACCCCAAATTGACAGAACACGGGGCAGATCATGGTTGTTCCAGAAAAGTGAGTTCCAACCTTGACCCAGTTCTAGTTCAGTTTGCCATTTATTGAAAATAGCCTTGAGAGCTGGGACATTCAGCTCTTTTTCATAGTCCCATTTTGGGGCATTAGGCTTATGTTGCAGACCAATATGCTCAAATTGGAAAACCATGGACAGCTCTTCCTCGGCTGGGCTAGAGTATTTCTTGGCAATCTCAGGTGTTGCCCCCCAAGTCTCTCCCACTGTCAGTAAATCCTTGCCAGCTAGAGTCGCTTGGTGCATTTCCTTGATGTAATCGTGCAATTTCGGACCGTTGTTGGCGATCTTCTGATCAGGAATTTTTCCAATCATGTCAATCACATCCATACGAAAACCAGCAATTCCCTTATCAATCCACCAATTCATCATGTCATAAACTTTCTGACGCAACGCAGCATTCTCCCAATTCAAATCAGGCTGTTTCTTGCTGAAAAAGTGGAGATAGTATTGACTAGATTTGTCATCATATTGCCAGGCAGATCCTCCAAAAATAGAGTCCAGATCATTAGGCTGGTCACGCCAGATGTAGTAATCACGTTCTGGACTGTCAGGATTTTCACGCGCTTCGACAAACCAGGCGTGCTCATCAGACGTATGATTAACCACCAAGTCCATAATAATCCTAATGCCACGCTGCTTAGCTTGCGCCAGCAATTCTTCCATATCCGCCATATCACCGAAAATATCAGCGATAGCCTGATAGTCTGAAATATCATAGCCGTTATCATCCATCGGACTTTGATAAACAGGAGACAGCCAGATTGCTGTAATGCCTAGCTTTTGTAAGTAATCCAACTTACTCGTAATCCCTTTTAAATCCCCAATACCATCACCGTTAGAGTCCATAAAGGACTTGGGATAAATCTGATAAATCGTTGCCTTATGCCACCAGTGTTTTTTCATGGTATCCTCCTTTTGTTCAAGTTTATTTTACTCTATTTAAGCATTTTATGCAATCGCTTGCGTTTGCTTTCCTCCAAAAATAATAAACCTACCACGTCAGCACTAAGTCTGAGCACGGTAGTTTTATTGTTATTTAGCGTACTTTGGTATCCAAGTTGATGGTCACAGGGCCGTCATTGACAAGCGAGACTTGCATGTCTGCTCCAAAAACACCTGTTTGAACGGTAACAAATTGAGCCAGCTCTTGGTTGAACTGGTCATAAAACTGGCTGGCCATATCAGGATGAGCAGCTTCTGTGAAGGCTGGCCGGTTGCCTTTTTTAGTATCCGCAAAAAGGGTGAACTGAGAAATAGAAAGAATCTTACCTTTGATGTCTTGGACAGAGAGATTCATTTTGCCATTGTCATCTGAGAAAATACGCATATTGACAATCTTTCTGACCGCGTAAGCTAAATCCTCGGCTGTGTCAAGGTCTCCTACACCGACTAGGAGTAGGAGACCTTGACCAATAGCGCCAGCTACTTTGCCATCAATAGAAACAGATGCCTCTGTCACGCGCTGAATGATAATCCTCATGAGCAGATCACCCATTAGTCCTTTTAACCGAGTAAACGTCTGGAATAATCTTGATTTTATCCACAACTGTGGTCAGCTCAGATAGATTAGGGATGCCAAAACTAATGTGAATATTGGCAAACTTCATGTCCTTGGTTGGTTGGGCATTGACCGTAGAAACATTCTTGGTCGCATTGGAGAGAACCTGTAGCACGTCATTAAGTAAACCAGAACGGTTAAGACCGTAGATGTCAATCTCAGCCAAATAATCCTTGCTAGAATTGTCATCGTCCCACTCAACCTCAATCAAGCGTTGCTCATAGCCTTCTTGGCTCTTGATATTGTGGCAGTCTGCACGGTGAATTGCAACACCACGACCCTTGGTAATATAGCCTTCAATGGGGTCGCCCGGAACGGGATTACAACATTTGGCAATCCGCATGAGTAGACCCGATGCCCCTTGGATGATAACGCCATTTTCGCTGCGCACCTTGAGCACATCCTTCTTCTCATGTTTGACTTCGCCACCCTTGACCAATTCGTCTGCTTCAGCTTGAGCCTTGGCGCGCTCTTCCTCACGACGTTCTTTTTCAGTTAATTTATTGAACACACTCATCGGACTGAGTTCACCAAAGCCAACGGCCGCATAGAGGGCTTCTTCACTGCGCACACTAAGGCGTGGTAAGATGCTGTCAATGTGCTTCTTGTCCAAAAATTTATTGGCCACATAGCCGTGATTTTGGAATTCTGTCACCAATAAATCACGACCCTTGTTGATGGACATTTCCTTGTCTTGGTTTTTAAAGAATTGACGAATTTTATTTCTAGCCTTATTGGTCTTAACCAGTTTGATCCAATCTCGACTTGGTCCAAAGGAAGAAGCATTGGTTACAATTTCGCAGGTATCACCTGTTTTTAATTTAGCTGTCAGGGGCACCATACGACCATTAATCTTGGCCCCAACTGCCTTTTCCCCCACCTTGGTATGGATAGCATAGGCAAAATCAATTGGTCCAGAGTCTTTTGGCAATTCCTTAACAGCACCTGTTGGAGTGAAAACATAGATGCGTTCGGAGAAAATATCTTCCTTGACTGAGTCGACGAAATCTTGGGCATCACCGTTGGATTCATTTTGCAATTCAACCAATTCCTTAATCCAATTCATACCCAAAGCCTGCTCAGACTGGTTGACCTTGCCTTTTATGCCTTTTTTATAGGCCCAGTGAGCAGCAACCCCATACTCAGCCACTTGATGCATTTCCTTGGTACGGATTTGAATTTCAATTGGTCCTTTTGGTCCGAAAACTGTGGTGTGAATAGACTGATAACCATTAGCTTTAGGCGCAGCAATATAATCCTTGAAACGACCTGGCATAGGATGCCAAAGCTCGTGAATGTAGCCAACCATAGCATAGACATCACTAGGGGTTTCCATGATGCAGCGAATAGCAATCAAATCATAGATCTGGTCGAAGCGCTTCTTCTTATCACGCATCTTGCGATAAATAGAATAGATGTGCTTAGGGCGACCGTAAACATCACCGTAAAGACCTTGTTCCTGTGTGTAATCCTTAATTTTTTTAACGATTTCTTCAACCAAGGCTTCACGTTCACGGCGTTTCTCATTCATCATGTGGGAAATCTTGTAAAATTCTACCTCATTGAGATAGCGGAAAGACAGGTCTTCCAACTCCCACTTAATACGACTGATCCCCAAGCGATGGGCAAGTGGTGCGTAGATTTCCATGGTTTCGCGGGAAATACGTTCTTGCTTGTCCTTACGCAAATGTTTAAGCGTCCGCATATTGTGCAGACGGTCAGCCAACTTGACCAAGATAACACGAATATCCTTGGACATGGCCATAAGCATCTTGCGGTGATTTTCCGCCAACTGCTCCTCGTGTGACTTGTACTCAACCTTACCTAGCTTGGTCACACCATCCACGATATCACGAACGTCCTTACCAAAATCAAACTCGATATTATCTAAAGTAATGTCCGTGTCTTCCACCACATCATGTAAGAATCCACAAGCCACTGTCACAGCATCCAGGTGCAAGTCAGCCAAGATTCCCGCTACCTGAATAGGGTGAATAATGTAAGGCTCACCCGATTGCCTTACTTGATAATAATGTGCAGCCGTTGCATACTCCAAAGCTTTCCTAACAAAGGCGACATCTGTCTCATTCATATAAGTAGCTGCCAAAGCAACAACTTCGTCTCCTGTTAAATTTACTTCTTTAGCCATATAAGCCCTCTTACTATACAGTTTGATATTGTTTCTATTTTAACACTTTTTTAAGCTAAATGGAAAAAATCCCAATTCTAATTCTCTGACTCGTGGTGATAAAAGATTATGGAGCCATTTTATTCAATATAATACAGACGTTCTATTAATAAAGCAACTTTATGATTCGGAATTTACTTGTTGTAGGCTACTATTTCTTGTATAATAATAGTCTAAGTCATTTTAAGGAGACTATTATGAAAAAGCATTACTTATCAAAAAGCGCTCTTTTGCTATCGCTGATAGCAGCATCCGGTGCAACTGGACTTGTTTACGCCGACGAAAGCCCCGCTGCAACACCGACAGCCACTGTTCAAAAAACTGCTGCAACGACTGAGGTGGCAATTCAAAATCAAGCAGCGACAGCTACACCCACTGGATCTACTCCTAAAGCCACTGTAGAGGCTTCAACTAATACGACTGCAACAACTAGTGCTACTGAAATAACTGCTATCCAGACTAATCAGCCTCTTTCAGTTTCTGAAACAAGCAACGGCTCCACGCAGGCCCTGCCTGAGACTAGCACTGAACCTAATGCCTCCGCTCAACCAACTCCAACAGGCAATTCAACAACCACTACTACTGTAAATGACAGCTCTGCTATGTCCAAGACAGCGACTGCCCCTCAAAACCTTGCCGATACTTCTGCTCCAAGCCTTCCTACTGAGGGACAGAGCATTGAACTCCGTATCCTGTCTACGACAGATCTCCACACCAACCTCGTCAACTATGATTATTATCAAGATAAGCCGTCACAAACCGTTGGGCTAGCTAAAACAGCTCTGCTGATTGAGGATGCTAAGAAAGAAAACGGCAATACTATCCTTGTTGACAGCGGAGACACCATCCAAGGCACACCTTTTGGTACCTACGAGGCCTTGATCAATCCTGTCAAGGAAGGTCAGACTCACCCTATGTATAAGGCCTTTGAAAAACTGGGTTACGATGCAGAAACACTGGGCAATCACGAGTTCAATTATGGGCTTGACTTCCTTAACCGCATGGTCAACACTGCTGGTCTACCAATTGTCAATGCTAATGTCCGCGATGCCAAAACGGGCGACTACTATTTCACACCTTATAAAATTATTGAGAAACCCTTTGCTGATACCAAAGGACAACCCATCACAATCAAAGTTGGTATCACAGGTGTCCTGCCACCTCAAATCATGGTCTGGGACAAGGCCAATCTTGAAGGCAAGGTGACCGTGGATGACCCTGTTAAGTCTGTTGAAAAATTAGTCCCTGTCATGAAAAATGCTGGCGCTGATATTATTTTAGCCTTGGCTCACTCTGGTATCGGAGATGACGAATACCAATCTGGTGAAGAAAATGAAGGGTATTTCTTGGCTGGCATTGGTGGTGTGGACGCTGTCGCAACAGGGCATTCCCATGCTAATTTCCCAAATGGAGACGGCAGCAGCTTTTATGCCAAATACAAGGGGGTTGACGATATCAACGGTCTCATAAATGGCAAACCTGTTGTCATGGCTGGTAAATTCGGTGACCATCTCGGTATCATGGACATGACCTTAACTTACAAGGAAAACAAGTGGCAAGTCATCAAGAGCAAGTCTCAACTGCGCAAGATTGATAGTAAATCTGATGCTGCCGACCAAGAGCTGATTGACCTCGTCAAAGACGAACACCAAGGAACTATCAGTTATGTTCGTCAAGAGGTCGGCCAAACTACTGCTCCTATCAACAGTTACTTTGCACAGATCTTGGATGATCCATCCATTCAGATTGTCAATAACGCTCAAGTCTGGTATGCCAAACAACAACTGGCTGGGACAGCCGACGCCAACCTGCCAATCATCTCTGCAGCTGCACCATTTAAGGCAGGAACACGCGGCGATGCCACCTACTACACTGATATTCCAGCAGGGCCTTTGGCCATCAAGAATGTCGCTGACCTCTACCTTTATGATAACGTCACAGCCCTTATCAAATTAACTGGCGCCCAAATCAAGGAGTGGTTGGAAATGTCTGCTGGTCAGTTCAACCAAATTGATCCTAACAGCAAAGCACCTCAACAATTAATCAACAGCAACTATCGTTCTTACAACTACGACGTGCTAGATGGCCTGACTTATCAATTTGACATCACACAGCCTAATAAGTATGACTTTGAAGGTAAATTAGTCAATCCTGATGCCAGTCGGGTTCGTAACCTGCAGTATCAAGGCAAGGCTATCGATCCCAATCAGACCTTCATCGTAGTCAGCAACAACTACCGCGCAACTGGTAATTTCCCTGGTGTTCGAGATGCAGCCGAAAAACGCCTGCTCAACCTTGAAAATCGTCAAGTTATCATTGATTACATCGTCAGTGAAAAGATCATCAACCCATCTGCTGATGGCAACTGGAGCTTTACCGATAATAGCTTGAAAGGTTTGGATATTCGCTTCCTTTCCTCAGAAAGTGCTCAAAAATACCTGGCTGGTCAAAGCAATATCAAATTCCTTGGCTCGTCTAGCTCAGAAGGTTTTGGAGAATATCAACTGCTTTACACAGAAAAATCAGCCAATCTTGCTGAAAAAACTGAAGCCCCTATTAACACAGAAAAACAAAGTCAGTCAAGTAACATTTACAACCTAGTAGCCAAAGCTTATGCTCAAACCCAAGCGGCAACTACCACTCAAACAGCCATTGCTTGGTCAAGACAAGCTAGCACTAGCCATACTAACAAGGCGTCTGCTCTTCCAAATACTAGCTCAACTGACTCATCCGTTCTTAGCTTCCTAGGCTTCTCTCTGCTTGGTCTGGCAGGCTTCTTTACTAGAAAAATCAAACACTAATAAGCTTACAACTCCTAAACGGTGTGAACACTTCACATCGTTTTTTTGTCTTGTCCATCCCCACATATTGTGTTAAAATTGGTGTACATTCACAATATTTAGTAAAAGGAGACTATCGTGTCCCAATTAACCATTGTTTATATCAGCCTTAGTGGAAATACGCAGAGCTTTGTCAGACGATTATCCGACTATCTCAAGCTCAATCATGACATGACAACGCGCCAGATTAACATTAAAGAGCTTGACCACCAGACCTTCCCCGTAGAAGAACCCTTTGTCGCTATTCTGCCAACTTATTTAGAAGGGGGAAATGGCATTGACGACGGTGATGTGGAAATTCTAACTAATCCACTAGGCGACTTCATTGCAGCCCATGACAACTACAAACACTGCTTTGGCATCATTGGCTCTGGCAACCGCAACTTCAATAACCAATATTGCCTGACAGCCAAACAATACGCCAAACGCTTCGGATTTCCTATGATTGGCGACTTTGAACTGCGTGGTACAAGCAGCGACATTGAGCGGCTGGCAGCTGTCATCTTGGAGACACAAGAAGCCTTCGCAACGAAAATATCTTGAGCCCTACCATTCCTCCGAAAAAGACTAAAAAAGAAAAGAGTGTTTGTTAACATGACCAAACTCATCCTTATCCGAGGCAATGCGGCCTCTGGCAAGACAAGTCTTGCTACTGTCCTTCAAGCTGAACTAGGGGAAAACACTCTTCTACTCTCTCAGGACAATATTCGCCGTACTATGTTGGCTGCCCATGATGGTCCCGACATACCAACCATCCCCCTCCTTAGGAATCTTCTCATCTATGGAAAGACGCACTGCGACTACCTTATCCTAGAGGGCATCCTACGCGCTGATTGGTATACTCCCATCTGGGAGATGATAACAGATCTATTTGGCAGTAAGAATACCTACGCTTATTACTACGATCTCCCCTTTGAAGATACCCTGCGCCGCCATAGCAGCAGAGCAAAAAGTCAAGAATTTGGAGAGAAATCACTCAGACGCTGGTGGAATGACAACGACTACTTGACCCACTTTTCCGAAAAGAAAATTGCAACCACTAGTAGCCTATCAGACAGCCTAGAAACCATTTTGCAAGACATCAAACAATAAACATCTGACGACTAGCCAAACACAAAATCGTACCAGTCAATATCTGCTAAGGGAGATTCACTTACTTAAAAAAAAACAGCCATCTGTAAAATCAGACGGTTGTTTTTACTTGTAAAAGTCGCATCTGCCCTGAGCAACGACTCGTTTTGGAAATTATTTGAGCGTCTGCTTTGGGTAATGACTGTTTTTCAAATGCATGAAGACGCCTACCAAAGCAAGTGACAAGGTTGCAAATTAACCAGCAAAAGCCAATCATGTCATTTAAAAATCGCTTTAGAGCAGTTCTTGGAATAGGGGGCATAAGCGATTTTTGTTTTCTCTTCTTTAAATTATCATGGTTGGGTCAAACTTTGTGCTAGTATCCAAGGATTAGAAGTCAAGCTCAACAGCTAAGCCAAAATGATCACTGACAATTGGAGCATCTCCACCGTCAAAAACGACTTTGGACGATTTTACTGGGAGGTCTGGACTGGTGAAAACATGATCAACCTTCAAAGATTGCTTGTTACCTTCCCAACCATCAATGTCTTCAATAATTGTATGGTCACCAGAAACATATTCAGCAACTTTGTGACTGTCCTGTAAGCCTAGAGGACTTTTGCTGATGATCTCATAACCTTCTAGGTCGGTTGGATTGTTAAAATCACCCATGAGAACCAAGGGTTTTGGCAGATTAGTTAGAGCAGTCTCCAGCTTTTGCCATTCAGCCTCAAACCCCTTGCCAAACCAAGACATGTGGAGACTAACCACCGTCAGATTCTTCCCCTCAACCTCAGTCTGGGCAGCGAGGACATGCCTAGTGTGAAAATCCGTCTCATCATCCACATCCGAAATCAAGATTTCCTGAGACTTCAAAGGCGCCTTAGACAGGATAGCCACACCCTCTTGATACTTGTCATAGCCGATATGGTTGTAGGCCCAAGACCAGTAATAGTGGCGCCCCTGACTTTTCAGATAGGTGACCAATTGCAGAGCAAAATTATCACGATGGATGGTCGGCGTACCAGGAATTTCCACATAGCCGTCCACTTCTTTTGCAGGCAGGCTGCGCATTTCCTGGTTTACCTCCTGTAAGCAGATGACATCGTAATTTTCATTGTAGATATGTTCAGCCACATCAAATAATTTCTTCAATGAATTGGCTTCAAGCCATGAATGGGTATTTAGTGTTAAAAATTTAGCCATTTTTTCTCCTCATCTTCAAAGAAAATTAGGGCTCAGTGACACGAGATGTTCAACTCTTCTTATTAAAAGCCCTTTATAATGAATAAGGGCTGAGAGCCTAGACTCCCAACTCCTTATCTTTTTATAGTTTAACGAAGAACTTCTTAAAGTTCAACCTTGGCAACAGCTGTTTTGGCTGCCACTTGACCAGTTTTTTCTAAGTTAACTGATTTAATGCTGTCAGCATTTGTGAAGACTACGATAACAGATGTTTCTTTACCGGCTGCTTTAATAGCATCTAAGTCAGCAACGACTGCCAAGTCACCAGCTTTCACGGCTTGACCTTCTGAAATTTTCACATCAAATGGTTTGCCTTCAAGTGATACAGTATCCAAACCAATGTGAACAAGGACTTCCAGACCACTATCAGTTAAAAGGCCGAAAGCATGTTTAGTTGGGAAGATGCTTGTTACTTTAGCATCAACTGGAATATAGATGTTGCCGTTTGTTGGTTCAACAGCGAAGCCATCCCCCATCATCTTTTGAGCAAAGACAGGGTCTTTAACAGCAGTCACATCAATAACTTCACCATCAGCAACAGATTCAATCGTTTCTGTTACACCTTTGTAAGTAACTGCATGAGCAGTCACAGTTCCACCAGTTTCAACATTGATGACTGGGATAACTGCACCAGAATCAAGTAAGTCTTGAATGTCTGATTTGAGGACATCAGCCTTAGGTCCATAGATAGCCTGTACGCCAGAGCCTTTCACAACAAGCCCCATTGCGCCAGCTTTTTTCCATGAAGATTCATCACCAACGTGCGCTGGATCTTTAACAGTCACACGAAGACGTGTCATACATGCATCCACATCAACGATGTTATCACGTCCACCAAGAAGGTTGATAACTTGAACAACTTGCGTATTAGCATCTGCTGCTGCACCAGGAGTACCTGCAGGAGCAGATGAATCTGTATCAGCATCTTCATTATCATAGTTACCATTACGTCCTGCTGTTGCAAGGTTAAATTTCTTAATCATGAAGTTAGCAATGAAGTACATGATAAAGCCAAAGAGAACTGTAACCCAGACAAAGTTAAGGACATCACCACCAAGGCCTGCTTTTATAGCCATTGGAGTACGTGTTAAGAATTCGATATTACCAAATGAGTGAACACGAAGGTGAACAAGGTCAGCCATTGCAAAAGCACAACCTTGAACAACAGCATAAACAAGATAAAGTGGAAGGGCAGCAAACATGAACATATATTCAATTGGTTCAGTAACACCAGTCAAGAATGTTGCAACAGCTGCAGAAATGAACATTGATTTGTATTTTGGTTTCTTGTCTTCGTCAACGTTGCGGTACATCGCGTAAGTCAGACCCATCAAGATACCTGAGGAACCAATCATTTGACCGACTTTGAAACGAGCTGGTGTAACGCTTGTAAGAAGGTGTTGGTATTGTGAAGGATGAGCGCCTTTAAGATTAATCAAGTCAGTAACCCAAGCCAGCCAAAGTGGATCTTGTCCAAGAACTTGAGTTCCTTTAGTAGCTCCAGTAAGAACAGTGTAAGTACCACCCAGTTGTGTGTAGTTCATTGGGATTGTCAACATGTGGTGAAGACCGAATGGCAAAAGCAAACGTTCCATGGTACCATAAACAAATGGTGCTAAGATTGGCGCAGTGTCTTGTGAGTTAGCGATCCACATACCAAAGCCGTTAATACCAGATTGGATAAGTGGCCAAACAATTGACATGATGAGAGCGACGACTGTTGTACGAACGATAACGACAAATGGTACGAAACGTTTACCATTGAAGAATGACAGGGCATCTGGGAGTTTGCGGTAGTTGTAGTATTTATTGTAGGCTGTGGCACCGATGAAACCAGCGATAATACCAACGAATACCCCCATATTAAGAGCAGGTTGACCAAGAACATTGATGAAGTAGTCTGCTACGAGCATTTTACCACCAAAAACATTGTGAACAACACTCTTACCATCAGCGATCATATCCAATTTAACACCGTAGAAGTGACCTGTAATCAAGTTCAAGGTGATAAATGAAATACCTGCGGCAAAAGCACCACCAGCACGTTCCTTAGCCCAGCTACCACCGATAGCCAAAGCGAAGAGGATGTGCAAGTTGTTAATGACACCCCAACCGATTTGAGCAATGATGTTACCAACGGTTCCTAAAATAGCTGAATTCGGTGCAATCAATGGAATAGAGTTCCCAATTGACACCATCAAACCTGCGGCTGGCATAACCGCGATGACCACCATGAGCGCTTTACCGAATTTTTGCCAAAATTCGAAGCTCGTTAAGTTCTTAAACGCCTTCTTCATAAGACATCTCCTTAATCTTTTGAAATTTACGCAAACGTTTGCGCTTCATGCTTTAATTATAACACGATTTTCTGTTTTGTAAAGCGGTTTCTTTCAAAAAAATAAAAAATTCAAAAAAAGAATCGAAGCTAACGAAGCTAGATTCTTGGACTTGTTTCACGTTGGATAATTTGATGGGGAATAATAACTGTATTCTCCGGGCTAGCACTTAATTGATCAGCTAGGGCAAGCCTGGCCGCGGCCTCCCCCAACTGATAAGGGAAGATTTCCACTGAAGTCAGCGGCGGATTGGCAATCTCAGTGATGAATGAATTATTAAACCCAACCAATCCCATCTCTTTCACAGGAAGGTTGACCTGCTTCAGCAATCGCTGAATATGAATAGCTAGGACATCATCACTGGCGACAAAGGCCTGCACATCGGGATGTTCTTCCAAGAAATCAGCTAGGGCTTGACTATTCTTATCATCTCCTTCAGACAATTTCAGAATACTAGCTGACTTGCCTTGCTCTGCCATGCTAACACTGAAACCATTGTAGCGTTCGGATTGCACCAGCTCATCAAGATCTGTATAAGCAAAGCAAATGTGATTATAGCCCTTATCAATCAAGAAGGAAGCAACATCCTTGCCAGCCTGATAGTTGTTGTTATCCACATAGCGAATACGTGGGCTGGGAGCATCAAAGGCCTGACCGACAACAAGACAAGACACAGAGCTCTGCTCTTTGGCAAACTCAAAGGCTAGATCACCTTTCTTGGAATAGAGAAAAATCAGCTTAGTAACGTTTCCACTGCGAATCAGTGTCTGAGCATTCTTCCTCAACTCTTCATCACTGTGACCTGTCACCAAACTAACCATATACTCATTTTCACTACAGACGCTAGAAATACCTTGGATAATTTGCATGAAAAAAGGGTTGTAACCCAATGAGTTTTGATTTTCCCTGACTGGCAAGACAATACCTACAGTATTTGACTTGCGATTGACTAAGTTTTGTGCCGAATAGTTAGGCGAATAGTCTAGCTCTACCATTGCCTTGCGGACACGCTCCTTGGTTGCTTCGCTAATCATCTCGCTATCATGCATGGCTCTCGAAGCCGTTGAGGTGGAAACACCTGCTAACTTTGCTACATCTTTAATTGTTGCCATAACGCTCTTTCTAATTTATTAACTTCCTTTAGGATAATGTTTTAAAAGGTATATGTCAACTCCTTCGAAAGATAAAAGTGAGGTCGAAACAGTTGTCCCACCTCAGCTTCTTTTTACTTCATCAATTCCAGCGCAAAGCTGATGCTGCTTAGGGCAAATAGCGGAGCCGTTTCTGTCCGCATAATACGCGGACCAAGTCCAACTGTGACAGCCCCGGCCTTCTCAAAGGCTTGAATTTCCGCTGGTGAAAGACCACCCTCTGGACCGAAGATGAAGAGCAGCTTTTGTCCTTTTTCGACCGTCCCCAGCTCACGCGCCAGAGCTGCGCTTTCTCCCTCTTTAGCCGATTCTTCGTAGGCAACCAAGATTTTATCAAAATGTGTCAGCTGGGCCAAAAAATCAGGCTTTTTCTCAAAGAGTTTGACCTGCGGAATGATATTGCGTTTGGATTGTTCGGCTGCGCCTTGGGCAATCTTAGCCAGTTTATCAGCCTTTTTACTTAACTTTTTGCTGTCCCATTTGGCCACTGACCAGTCAGCTGGAAAGGCCCATAGAGCTGATGCTCCCAGTTCGGTTGTCTTTTGCGCTAGAAATTCTAATTTATCCCCTTTAGGAAAGCCTGAGGCAATGGTGACTTGGACAGGCATTTCCACATCATCTGACAGGGTTTCTGTCAGCTCAAAAGTGTGGGCTGCGCTGTCTGTGACTTTTGCCAAATGCTTGACCCCATCATCAAAAACCAGCACTACTTTATCGTCTTTAGACAAGCGCATGACCTGAAACATGTGCTTAAGGATATCCTTATCGGTGATAGTGACGGTATTTTCTGCTTTGCCATTTACAAAATACTGCTGCATTTATCCTCCAATCACACCTGAAATATCGTCTGTTTTCTTGAAAATGCAGGCGTTCCACTCGCCCTGAATCATGTGAGTTTCGAGGAAAAAGCCTGCGTCCTCAGCTGATTTGCGAACCATATCCCATTTCTCAGAAATAATACCTGACATGATGAGGTACCCCTCGTCCTTGACCAGACGGTAGGCATCCTCCGTCAGATTAATCAAAATGTCTGCCAAAATATTGGCCACGATGACATCTACCTTGATGTCAACACCCTTGAGCAGGTCACCCGCTGCCACATGAATATTCTCTGTCCCAGCGTTGAGGTCAATATTCTCCTGAGCCACACGCACCGCCACATCATCAAGGTCATAAGCGTAAATGTCCTTGGCTCCCAGAAGAGAGCTAGCAATGGACAGCACTCCTGAGCCAGTCCCCACATCAAGAACGGTCTCACCGCCGCGTAAAACTTGCTCCAAGGCGAAAAGACTCATTTTGGTGGTCGGATGGGTACCCGTGCCAAAAGCCATACCAGGATCCAGTTTGATAATTTTCTCACCTGCTCGAGCCTCATAATCGGTCCAGCTAGGCACAATGGTCAAATCGTGCGTGATACGAGCAGGTTCATAGTATTTCTTCCAGTTTTCAGCCCAGTCTTCCTCAACCAATTCCTGTGTGGTCAACTCTACCTGACCTGTCTGTAGACCAAAATCACTCAACTCTGCCATGCGTTCATTGACCTGTCTCGTAATGGCTGTCATATCCGCTGTTTCAGGGTAGTAGGCTGTGATAGTGACCATTTCCACCTGCTCTACTTCTGGGAAAAGTTCGCCATACTTGCCAACTTGACCAAGATAATCCGCACTGTCATCAATGGCCACCCCTTGGCTGCCGCATTCAATTAAAATATTAGAGGCCGCTTCTTCCGCCTCACGATTGACTGTGATGGTTAGTTCTTGCCATGCGTTCATGTTGTTTTTCCTTTGCTTTCTTCTTTTAGACAGTTGCTTCCGTTCGCTTACTTCATCGCGAGCTGTACTGCTTATCATTTACTGCCAAGCTTTTTAGTCATGTAAACCATATCCATACCTTCTTGCTCTGGCTTAATATGGGTTTTATGGTAGCCACATTTTTCATAAAAATTGACCATGGGTTCTTCCTGAAAGACCGTGCACAAATCCCACTGACGCACCGTGGCTAATTCTTTCTCCAGCAGGCGCATACCTTCAGAACCGTAGCCTTTTCGCTGGTATTGCGGTAGAATGGCTGCTGTTCCGAGCCAAGCTTCGGTTTGCTCATCGTTGGTTTGCGCTCGAAGAAAGCCAACAATCTCCTCACCGTCTTTGACAAAGTAATAAAAACTATTGGGACGTTCCAGCAGTTTCCATCGAATACGCTCCTCATCTTCCATATAAGGGTCATATTCATCGTGGTATTTATCGTAAACCACCTTAAAGCTAGCGCGTTGAATGCTAATAATAGTCTCCAAATCCTCTGCTTGTGCCTGTTCAAGCCTAATCATCCTTTTTCCTCCAAATAGTCTCTCAATCGTTCCTGCAATTGCGGAATGACCTGATTTTCTGTCAGAAAGCCAGCTACAGACATCAGTTTGTAAGTCTGACCCTCATCACCCAGCACAATGTTGTCAAAATCTGCTTTACTAATATGACCAACCATAAAAACAGACAACTTGTCAGGCTTGATCATGCCTTGATAGGTTTTTACCCAGTCGATATTGTCCTTGGTTAAGGTCAGGTTCAACTCCTCCATGGTCTCACGCGCCAAGCATTCAAAAGGTGTTTCATTATTTTCACGACCACCGCCAGGCAAGTCCCAGTAACCAGCGTAAGGTAGACCTGGAAAATCATCTCTCAAACTGGTCACTATCTGTCCCTCACAAAAGAGAGCAATCTTGCTACCTGAAAAGTCAAAGATGTCGTCTAATAACTCCATATGTTACCTCACTAACGCGTGTAAAAGTTAGTCCACTCATCAATACCTCGGATAAGGGTAAAACTCAGTCTCTTTCAACTCTGCTCTGCCATTTTCAAAGGCTTGCGCATCCCAGTCAAGCCCGAAGTCTGTAGCTGTCTCGTCAGTTAGGAAGTCCATGAGGTCATCAAGTCCATGAGTAGCGACGTCGTTGAGGGTTTGGGCAAAGTAAGCGAGAAACTCACGTGAGAGGCCCTTTTTAGGCTCGTAAGGGATGGTCACCAGATAGTCGTCCGCATCAAACGTGGACTTGGCTGGATTGTAGAAAAGCACATAGTCCTCAAAAACAATATCCTCGCTTGAAACCTCTCCTGTGTCATCAATGGTTTCCACACTGCCAGCATTTTGCGCTTCAAGGATAAAGGTCAGTTCCACCGCATGGTTCTTCTTGTCCCAATCCATTGCATAATCAAAGCTAAAGTGCTTGTCCATTTCTTCTTCTAACACGGATAAAAAGCCAAATTTTGCCATAATCATTCCTTTTCTGAAAGTCATTTACCTTATTATAACATGATTTCCTTATCAAAATGTGAATTTTTAAATGAGAGAGCCGCTCGCTAGAAAGAATAACGAACATTTGACATTAGAGAGACACTCACCAAAAGGAATGTTAAAAGGGAGGAACTAAATCGCGGCGATTCAGTTAGCATTTGATAAAAGTGAAGCAAAATCGCCACGCGCAAGGCTTAGTTTTCTCAAAAGTTGACCAAATCTTGACGATTTTAGAAGAATAACGAACATTTTTCTTAAATCCTCCGAGATTTAGAGTAAATTTTGAAAAAGACAGACTTGATCTCCGCGATTAAACAAGAATACCGAACATTCCTTTCCAGTTTACCGCTCTAAAACCTATAGCAGGAGCAAGAGAGAAGGAAAATCCCCCTGACCAGCGGCTTTTATGCTACAATGACAGTAAGATATTCACAAAAAAGGAGGAATGACAATGATTCGACCAATGGAACTGGCTGATATTGACCAAGTCGTAGCTTTGGAAAACACGGTCTGGACCAGTCACAACACACCAGCCACTCTCCCTGTTGCTTCGCGTGATAAAATCATTCAATGCTTTGAAGATAACACCCACTTTCTCATCGCCCAAGAGGATGACCAGATTGTCGGTGTGCTAGATTATCACCCCTACTATCCCTTTACCAACGGACGCCATGTGGTGACTTTTGGCATTGCCATAGAAAATGGCTGGCGCAGAAAAGGTATCGGCCAGCAGCTCTGGCAAGCTTTCTTAGAAGAGATCAAGGGAGATTACCGAAAAGTAGTCATCCATGTCCTATCTAGCAATCAAGAAGCCCTGTCCTTTTACCAAAAACTCGGCTTTAGACAGGAAGGCTGCCTTAAAAAGCAGTTTTTCCTAGACGACCATTACGCCGATGACCTCATCTACAGCTATGATTTGGAGGATAACTATGCCACATAATCTCGCACTTCGTATGCGCCCAAAGACCATTGACCAAGTCATCGGTCAGCAGCATCTGGTCGGTGAAGGCAAGATTATCCGCCGTATGGTGGAAGCCAACATGCTCTCATCTATGATACTCTATGGCCCTCCAGGAATCGGGAAGACCTCCATCGCTTCTGCTATCGCAGGAACGACTAAGTTCGCTTTTCGTACCTTCAACGCTACGACCGACAGCAAAAAGCGCCTGCAGGAAATTGCCGAAGAAGCCAAGTTTTCAGGCGGTCTCGTTCTTCTTTTGGACGAAATTCATCGTCTGGACAAGACCAAGCAAGATTTTCTCCTACCTCTGCTGGAAAATGGCAATATTATCATGATTGGCGCGACTACTGAAAATCCTTTTTTCTCCGTCACACCTGCCATTCGCTCACGCGTTCAGATTTTTGAGCTGGAGCCACTGTCAAATAAGGACATCAAGAAAGCTCTGCAAGTGGCTCTGACTGATAAGGAACGTGGCTTTGACTTTGAGGTACAGCTAGATGATGGGGCCCTTGATTTTATCGCGACAGCCACCAATGGTGATTTGCGCTCCGCCTTTAATTCACTGGATTTGGCAGTCATGTCCACCCAGCCAGATAAAACTGGCAGCCGCCATATTAGTCTAGATACCGTTGAAAACAGCTTGCAGCGCAGCTACATTACCATGGACAAAGACGGAGATGCCCACTATGATGTCCTCTCCGCCCTGCAAAAATCCATTCGTGGCTCTGATGTCAATGCTAGCCTCCACTATGCTGCGCGTCTGGTCGAAGCGGGTGATCTGCCTAGTCTGGCACGACGCCTAACCGTTATCGCCTACGAAGACATTGGCCTTGCCAACCCCGACGCTCAGATTCACACGGTGACGGCTCTTGATGCTGCTCAGCGCATTGGCTTTCCTGAAGCCCGTATCCTCATTGCCAATGTTGTCATTGATTTGGCGCTCTCACCCAAGTCTAATTCTGCCTATGTCGCTATGGATAAGGCTATCGCAGACCTTCATAAGAGTGGGACGCTGCCTATTCCTCGCCATCTTCGTGATGGCCATTACAAGGGCAGTAAAGAACTGGGCAATGCCCAAGACTATCTCTACCCACATAACTACCCAGAGAAATGGGTCAAACAGCAATATTTACCAGATAAGTTAGTCGGCACTAACTACTTCGAGCCCAACGAAACAGGAAAATATGAACGCGCGCTAGGTGCCAACAAAGACTGTATTGACAAGCTTTCTCGCTAGTTAGTCGAAACCGTTTGCGGAAAATTATCGTTTTCCTCTTGAAATTTTTTCAAAAAATGGTATTATAAGAGTACGGAAAAAACATTGCTGTGGCATACGAATTCACATCTAAGTGTTGACCGACTGTTATTTTGTATTTTCGGGAAACAAAAGTCTTTCTCCAGTATGCATGCCGTTTCACGCGGAAGCGACTTTAGGAGAAGCGAGTTGCCCACCTGCTTAAGTGTGCGGGTTCAATACAAAACGTGAATCATCGGTGCCAATACAGCTTCTTGCCTCCTTAGCTCAGTTGGTAGAGCAGTGGACTCTTAATCCATGGGTCACAGGTTCGAGCCCTGTAGGGGGCATTTATTGTAGCAAAAAAGCCTGAACTATCAGGCTTTTTTGCTACTCTCATGCAAATTTGTTATTCTCTGCTCCTTTATATCTTTACTTTTGTATCAATCACTTACTTTGACTGTTCATCCACTGGAAGATATCATCATACTCTACTCCATTGACAGTTGCTTTGCTAGCACCTCCCTGAGTCGGATTGGTCGCAACCATCCCCAAGAGCCCTGAATAGGAAGCTGTATTGGCCGTACTTTGAACACCTCTGACCTGATCATTAAATAAATAAACCCAAGACCAGTGACCATCATACTCTACTCCAGGCATATCTGTTCCGACAACTGTCTCATAATAGGAGAGCCATTTGTTGCTTGCTCCCCTGTCAATCATCGCCTTGTAAAATGGCAAGACACTGTTATCAACAGGTATTGTCTGGTCAGAACGGCTATGAATGAACCACATTGGTTGATTTTTCAAAGCATTAAAAGCATTATAAGTAGCATCATCAATAGTATAAGTGTAGTCATTGCCAGCCCAAGTAGCTTGGTAAGAATAGTTAGCAGAAATTGGCACCAAGGCTGCAAAGTAATTCGGATAACGTTTCCCCATATCGACAACCATGCCACCTCCATTTGAAGCACCAACTAGATAAATACGATTAGCATCAATATCAGGGTGACTAGACACATAGGACTGAATAGTTGACATCAAGGCTGCTTCATTAGATTCCCCGCCCCAATAAGTAGGAGCTTGAGGAACCAGAACATAAGCTCCTGTCAGGCCACTGTTACCCGTCGCTGTAAAGTAACATTGAATCTGATCCTTAGTCAAGTTGGCAACATTATTAGCTAAGAGTGGAAAATTAATATCCGTTCCTGCTTCTCCAATACCATGCAGCCAAACAATCAAGGGGCGCTTGCCACCTTCTCCTTGAGGACGATAGGCCGCATAAGATAGACCACTTGTTCCTCTTTCTGAAAATCGCTCTGCATCCGGTAATATAAGATTGTTAATAGCTTCTTGTTCTGAATTAATAGTCTGATCCTGACCAAAAGCAGAGACCTTGATATTTTCAACTTTAACGTTATAACTTCCTACCCATCGGTTGCGATAAGCTGCTAAATCAAAACTAAATGGAGAAGCTACATCCTTGCCAACTTCCAACACTAAACTAAGATAACGGCTTTTAGAATAATTGATAGGATTTCCTTGTGCATCTGACAGATAAGCATCCGTCACTGTCCGCTCAACTCCTGCTGTCGTTACCTTGCTATCAGAATTGAAGTCTACTGCCCCTACTGAACGATTTAACTCCAAGACAACCTTAGAAACCCCTGGTCCAAATTCATAATTATTAATCACAAGGCTAGTTTTAGAAACTACTGGCGCTTGTTCACCGTACCCAAAATAGTTATTTGCTCTGGCCTCACTCCCTATCAAAAGAAAAATCAGCCCTAGCAGCATAAGCAAAAGACATTTCAACCATTTACTAGACATATCCTAACTCCTCTCAATTAAAACCTTGGTTAGCAGTGAGCATTCAAACACTACTCACTAGCCGAAACTTTTTCGTCTGCTACAATGATATACACTCCTCCTTTTTTAGAGGTGATTTTACAGGATAAGGATTACAAAACATCACTCGGTTCTATTAGAAAAATATTATATTTAGTTAATTTTGTATGACTATTTTGCTGCATATAAGTATTTTCTTTGGGGTCAAATAACCGACCAAGTCCAAACCAAGCAAAAAAGGCTAGAAAAATCTAGCCTTCTTAGGAAACACTTCAGATAAGCTGTCACAAAATAACAAAGTAAAATTTCTGAAAGGAATTTATAGATTTTTAAGAGGGGGAAAGTGCTTCACTTATATTATTCGGAAAGAAAATCAAAAGTTGATATTTTTTAAATATTTTCCAAATTTATGATTGGCTGAGACTAGTCTGCAACATTAAACCATGTTCTC
Source organism: Streptococcus caballi DSM 19004 (assembly GCF_000379985.1). Taxonomy (GTDB): domain Bacteria; phylum Bacillota; class Bacilli; order Lactobacillales; family Streptococcaceae; genus Streptococcus; species Streptococcus caballi. The sequence continues at coordinate 37,412 of NZ_KB904068.1, forward strand.
TGCCTCTCACTTTATCTATTCGAAAGAGCCTCTCGAACTTTCCATATTTTTTAAAATTTCTATCGAAACAAATAAACCCTGCGTTTAGCAAGGTTTATTTTCTCTATTCATCGTATTATTTAACAACAATATTAACTAGTTTGTTAGGTACTGCAATAATTTTCACGACGTCTTTGCCTTCAATCTCAGCTTTCACTTTATCATTTGAAAGGGCAATTTCTTGTAATGCATCACGAGAAAGGTCTTTAGCTACCATGAGTTTGGCACGAACCTTGCCCTTAATTTGAACAACAATTTCGACTTCGTTTTCAACCAATTTGGACTCATCCCAGCTTGGCCATGCCACGTAGGAAATGGACTCACCAGAGGCTGTTAATTCTTGCCAAAGTTCTTCTGCTAGGTGTGGTGCAAATGGTGCCAGCAATTGTACAAATCCTTTAGCATAGTCAGCAAAGAGCTTATCTTCTTTGTTAGCAGCATTGACAAAAATCATGAGCTGAGAAATAGCTGTATTGAACTTCATTTGGTCTAATTGCTCTGTAACGGATTTAACTGTTTCGTTGTAGACCTTGTCCAAAGCTCCGCTATTTTCCGCAACAATCTCTTTAGAAGTAATGAGGCGATAAACGCGGTCGAGGAACTTACGTGAACCTTCGAGACCTTCTTCGCTCCATGCGATGGAAGCATCAAGTGGTCCCATGAACATTTCGTAAACTCGGAGTGTGTCGGCACCATACTGCTCAACCACATCATCTGGGTTAACAACATTTTTAAGAGATTTAGACATCTTGGCTGGCGCTTGTTCAAGTTCTTCACCTGTTTCGATATTAAAGAATGAACCATCGCGTTTTTCAACCTTGTCAGTTGCTATAAGCGCCCCACGGCTGTCGCGGTAGCTTGTGCCCAAAATCATCCCTTGGTTAAAGAGTTTTTGGAATGGTTCTTTAGTCGGTACCACACCGAGGTCATAGAGGAATTTGTGCCAGAAACGTGCATAAAGCAAGTGAAGAACAGCGTGCTCTGCACCACCCACATAAATATCAACTGGCAACCATTGTTTAAGCAGCTCTTCATCAGCTAATTTTTCGTCATTGTGTGGATCAATGTAGCGCAGGAAATACCAGCTTGAACCCGCCCATTGTGGCATAGTATTTGTCTCACGACGTCCTTTGACACCATCCTCGCGAGTGACTTCAAGCCAATCTGTCAAGTTAGCAAGTGGTGACTCACCGGTTCCTGAAGGCTTGATGTCTTTTGTCACTGGCAATACAAGCGGTAATTCGCTCTCAGGTACCGCAGTTGATGTCCCATCCCCCCAATGGATAATTGGAATTGGCTCACCCCAATAACGTTGACGGCTGAAGAGCCAGTCCCGCAGACGGTAATTAACTTGTTTCTTACCAAAGCCATTTTCTTCAAGGAAGGCCACCATCTTGTCAATGGCTTCTTCTTTGTTGAGACCGTCAAGGAAGTCAGAGTTGATGTGAAGACCGTCTTCTGTATAAGCCTCCTCTTCGACATTTCCACCTTCAAGAACTGGAATAATATCGAGACCGAATTGCTTAGCAAATTCCCAGTCACGCGTATCGTGGGCAGGAACAGCCATGATAGCACCAGTACCGTAGCTTGCCAGAACATAATCAGAAATCCAGATTGGAATCTCGCGACCATTAACAGGGTTGATGGCGTAAGCGCCAGTCCAAACACCTGTTTTTTCCTTGGCAAGGTCAGTACGAGCTAAGTCAGACTTAAGGCTGGCTTGGCGTTTGTAGTCAGCAACAACTGCTGCCTGCTCTGAGCTTGTAATGGCGTCCACCAAGTCGTGTTCAGGAGCCATAACAGCGTATGTCGCACCGAATAGCGTATCAGGACGAGTGGTAAAGACGGTGAAATCTTTATCCGTACCGGCCACTTTGAAAGTCACATGTGCACCAGTTGATTTACCAATCCAGTTGCGCTGCATATCTTTGATAGACTCTGGCCAATCAAGGTCATCTAAGTCTTCAAGCAAACGTTCTGCGTAGGCTGTGATTTTAAGCATCCATTGGCGCATAGGCTTGCGGACAACAGGGTAGCCGCCACGTTCAGATGTTCCATCTGGCAGCACTTCTTCGTTGGCGATGGCCGTACCCAATTCTTCGACCCAGTTTACAGGGACTTCAGCTTCGTAGGCTAGGCCTTTTTCATAAAGTTTGGTGAAAATCCACTGCGTCCATTTGTAATAGTTAGGGTCAGTTGTATTGACTTCACGATCCCAATCGTAAGAGAAACCAAGTGAATTGATTTGACGTTTGAAGGTCGCAATGTTTTTAGCTGTAAATTCGGCTGGATCATTCCCAGTGTCCATAGCGTATTGTTCGGCAGGTAGGCCAAAAGCATCCCAACCCATTGGATGCAGGACATTGTAGCCTTGCGCACGTTTGAAACGGCTGAGGATATCTGTTGCGGTATAGCCTTCTGGGTGCCCAACGTGAAGCCCAGCCCCAGATGGATAAGGGAACATGTCTAGGGCATAAAATTTAGGTTTTGAGGCATCGGTTCCAGTCTTGAAAGTCTTATTTTCAGCCCAGAAAGCCTGCCATTTCTTTTCAATAGCTTTGTGATTGTAGTAAACCATAATGTTCAGTCTTCTCCAAAATATAGTGTTGGTAATATTATAGCATTTTCAAGGGGGTTTTAAAACCTGAAATCAAAAGCGAATCAGATTTTAGGACTTGTTGGCGACATCCTTAAACTGTTTGAGAAAATGCTCAACCGAGTCAGGCAATTTATCTGACGAGTGATTAACTGGAATCTCGTCCACAAGCTGACTTTCCTCGCCATCCTCATCAACTTCGGTATAAATGTCTCTGTAAACGTAGCCTGACTTAGTTTTAACCAAGGTAGGCTCTTTTTGATAGACTAGATTTTCTGCGTTGTCAATGTATTTCTTGAAAATTTCCTTCTTCTCAACTGCCTTAACCGATTTAAACTGGACCGTGACTGACTTGGTCATGCGAAAATAATACTTGTCCCCCTTCTTTTTATAGGTACCCTCGTAGAAGGTCTGTTCAGGGTAAACATCATCTGGGTAATTGTCCAAGCGCTCTTCTTCCAACTCGTCCTCATCTTCATAGTCGCTGTTATCCAGCAGAACAACCCAGCGATTGCCCTCCAATAATTTAAAATCATAGTTACTCGCATAGGTCTGATTGAGTTCAAGCTGGCTGACTGGCTGCTCCTCATACCATTGCCAGCCAAAATAGCCTCCTCCAACAATCAAAACCAGGCCAACTAAGACCAAGCTAAGACGCAGTTTCTTCTTTTTCATGACGTCTCCTCTCCACAAGTTTCTTGTAAGCCCTGATAACCTTCTTGACCCGTTTGAATCGACTCAGCCCTTTCTGTGCGTAATAGCCCTCACTATTAAAATAGCTATTTTCCCAACGTTTGTGCGGACGAGTAAAACGCGAATCCTTGATTCTATTAGGTGCCTTAAAGGCTGCACCATAATTTTGCGTGACTGCTTTTCTAAATTGAGGGTCATGCCTCAAGGCAGGGTAAACATCTAGATGGCGGTGCAGTTTGTTGTTTTTATTGGCATAGTTAAAGCTGGCACCGTTAATAATTCCATTTTCATTGGTCCCTTCAGGATCCAGTTCATTAACGAAATGCCCTGCTTCATCTAAGATAAACTCAGTATAAAAGCTCATGACGATTTTGAAATTAGCCTGATTCTTGCTATCAGGATAAATCCGTTTGAGATTGGAGAAGGACTGTCCCTTGATGGCCATTTTATTGTGCAAACGAGAAGATTCCCCAAAATTATAGTCATAATAATAGTCTGACTTATCGACACCAATCTTTTCCAGGATTCCATTCATCTCGTCCATATCCTTCATATAGTAAGAGAGAGCCTGGGCATCAGTCATCTCAGTTTTCCGATATGCATCGCGAACCCACTGAGCCTGCTGGGCCGAAATGACGTAGCGCAGCTGATGAACCTGCCGCTGCAAACTTCCCTCCTGCGCCAAGCTGCGCTTGGGAAAAGCTGCTTGCACAACCTCAGATAATTTACCCCAGAAATCAGCATTAGGCTCTAAGTCATCTGAAAAATGGCTAATAAGCTTGACCGTTTCCTCCTTGCTGCCTGAAAGTTCACTAGGCATCCCTACCGTCTTGACCGTGATGCCAAGTAAGTGCCTTGCCTTTTTCTGATTGATCTGGCTCCCATCAATACTCCACATTTGTTGAAAGGCTTCGCTACCAAAAGATTGAATAGCCTCAAAGCGCTCTTTGAAGGTCTGAGAAAGCTTGCTGCTAGCAACTTTAGCGGAAGGCTTTTTAAGATATACCTTGCAAATGGCCTCTTGACTCCAACCAAGATCCTGCAAGCTCTTAACCTGACTTTTCAAAAGCTGAGCGAGAAGTTGCTTGTCTCCTTCTGACTGAGTCTGCTTAAAAGTGCCTACATAGCTCTGATAATCTGCTGGCAATTTCTTTTGACTAGCGCTAACCCTTGTCTGAAAAACAAGTAGCATCAAAAGAATCACCCCTAAACCATACTTCTTCATGTTTCTATTGTAACAAAAAGACTGACCATTCCCAATCCTAAGTAACTTGATTGGGCCGGTAAAAGAAAGTATAGTCATTTGAATTAACTTTGATACATCGTCACTTTCGTCTTGCCGTACTCTAGTACAGCCTGCGCCTCAGTTCCTTGTCTGAAAGCTAATTCATTCGACTATAAAAAGAATATCCTCCATAGGCTATCCTTCTACAATCAACACTGAAACAAAAGCTAAAGCAAAAAAATGCAGTCTAACTTAGTAAGATTGCATTTTTCTTCTTATTTCTTCAAATAGTCCTTCAAGTCATTCATGACTTCGCGTCCATCTGCTAAGCCAATATTATAAATTTCATCGAACTTGTCAGGGTTCTTCTCTAGGCGACCAATTTCCAGAGCTTGGCTGGGGCGGATGGCAAAGAGCTGCTCTTTTTGCTCCAAATCAATGACGTGCTCCAGAGCTCTATTGTAGTGGAGATAGCGTTTAGAAGCAACCTCAACAAACTTAGGGTACTTGCGGTAGAGGAGTTTGTAAAGACGACCACTGGATGGCTTTTTGCGATAATCCAAGGGACGGGTCAGGATGACAATAAGCTTGTCAAAGCCCAGACTGCGCGCAAAATCAACAGGGATACTATCTGACAGACCGCCATCTAAGTACTTTTTGCCCTCATATTCCACGATTTTAGCCGCTACAGGCAAGGCAGAGCTGGCACGAAAGGCTTCCATCTGGTCAAAGACATTGTTAATTTTGAGATAGTCTGGCTTTCCAGTCTCAATATCAGTCGCCACAGCGTAGAAATCTACTCCCGCTTCTTCAAAGGCCTCCTCATCAAAGATATCCAGTTTCATAGGGATTTCGTAGTAGGTGAAGTCTCTATTGACTACATTTCCCGTCTTAAGCCAAGAACGCAGCCCCATATAGTTAGGGTAGGAAATGTATTTCTTATTGTAGCGCAAAGCACGGCCACGCTGGCCAGACACATAATTGACCCCAAAGAGAGCTCCAGCCGACACTGAAACTATACCGTCAACCTTAATTCCCGCATCTAAAAAAGCATCTAAAACGCCAGCCGTATAAAGCCCACGCATGCCGCCACCTTCTAAGACCAAACCAACAGACATAAGTATCCCTCTTTTCTAATGATGTTACTGATTATAACAAAAAATGAGAAAAATTGTCAGTCTTTGATTTGAGGATAGACTATATCACGCCACCTCTGTCAACTACGACACCGAATCACAAAATAGGTCGTGAAAGGACATGGATGTTATGAAGCATCTAATGAATAATGCCTTCTAAAGTCCGCATTACTCAAAGAACTATCAAACAGTTTTTAAATGCCAATGACTATCAAAAAAAACACTTTCTTTTGAAAACGGTCCTCTCAGTTTTGATTAAATTCGGTAATAAGGATGGTCGTCTGCACTGGCATCTTGACCCCTTGTCAGTGAGTCTTGACTAGTGACACCACCAGTTCTTGGAGTGGCAACATAGGCAGGAATAGCAGTGATATTAGCACTTCCCGCTGACTCATTTGGATTATAGACCGTACCAAAGAAGGCATTGCCTGTCACACCATTGGAGGAAATCTGATAAGTTCCTGTTAGGGATGTCGCAGTGACTGACCCATCTGCTGAGATAGTCACAAAATCCCCTAAATCATTTGTCCAAGTCCCAGCAATGGCAGAGAAAGCACCTGCAGCGGCTGCATGACATCAAGACCACTAGTGGTAGCCGCATGAGAAGTCTGACCTGCTTGAGCAACTGTAGAATCTGACCACATAGTGGGGTGAGAAGAGCAGACTTTCTTTGGCAGACTTGTCATCCAGCTGGTTCTTGCGCAGTTTGAGGATTTGATTGAGTGAGTTCAACACCTGATCACGCGTGCGTTGATTATAGACAAAACCACGCACATTCATCTCTTGCAAAGTAGCATGCGGCAACCAGCGCAGCCAGTCCCACTCTGTCTTTTCCTCCTCTGGCATGATGGTAATGAATTGCACATCATGATAAGAGTGGAAGAAAGCTAGCTGATTCACCATGAGTTGCAGTTGCTCGATGACCAAGGGACGAGGTCCGATGTAACCAACAGGACCATGTGCTAGATTAGCAACGATGGGCATCTGATCAATGGTGCGATTTTGTGTATAAAGTTGATAGCCCTCAGCTTCCAGAGGATCGGTCTGCCCACTGCGCTCTGTTTGAGAATAGCAGTGAACTGATCAAAGAATACGATTTAACNCCCTCAACCTTTGATAAGTGGATCAGACAGGCAAGAACGACTGGCTCATTTAAAACTGTCGATAATCTGACAGATGAACAACGTGAGTTGATAGAACTCAGAAAACGCAATAAAGAACTGGAAATGCAATTAGATATCCTAAAGCAAGCGGCGGTGATTATGGCACGAAAAGAGAAGTAATCACCGCTAACAANGACAAATACAGCATCTCAGCCATGTGTCGCTGGTTGAACCTTCCACGTTCTAGCTATTACTATAAGGCTGTTAAACCAGTATCTGAAGCAGAACTTG
>NZ_KB904069.1 GCF_000379985.1 Streptococcus caballi DSM 19004
ACCCAGGTAATGGTCTCATTGACAGTTGCCACACCTACACCAAAATCAAATGCCAACAAGCGTTGAGTGGGGTAATAGCGCAAGTAACGCAAGGTCATGATGANCTGGTCTTCCATACTTAGACGGCGTGGGCGTCCACCTTTTTGGTGTTGCTCTTGATAAGCGTCAGTGAGACAATCAAGCATCAGTTGAAACGTTGCTTTTTTAACACCCATCAACAATTTGAAATTCTCTGAGTTTAATTTAAGGCTTTTTCGTATGCTGTTTCCATAGCTTTAGTATACCACCTCTGAGTTATCGAACAAGTCTAGTGTTAAAGAATATGAAGATCCATTTTCAGATGGCAGTTTTAGAACAAGATAAAAGCCCGTTTTTACGGGCATTAGTCACGTAATCATAGCACTAACCTGAACGAAGTTCAGCGAACGTCTTTAGACGTCGCTGGAGAGAAACGGCTTATAGCCGGTGTACAAGCCACCCGTTTTCACGGGTAGTTATGACTTTTTGTTGAGGTGCCTATCGGAAACAATGTGATAATTTTCAACCAAATGTTGATATGATATTTTAGTGACCTGATGGAAAATCAAATACCAGACTTCGTGGCGGCGCCAAATGCTGGTATGTCTTTCTCCGTTTAATTCGTAGGTTAGGAGCTTGGTTTTCTGGCTGATAGAGTGAATTTTGAAATATTTAAAATTGCAAGGAGAATAGCTTGCTTTTTTGAGGAATTCAGTAGCATTTTGGAAATGACCATCCTTATCAATCATGAGAAAGGATTTTGAAATGTAGTCCTCGTAATCAGGAATTTTAGAAAGAATGATTTTCTCGTTTTTATAAAGTTTTTTTGAAACATTGTCTAGCACTTCGTCCTCGGGGATGCTGGCAGGTTCAACATGAATATCAATGTCATAGACAGAGAATTTTTTACTAAGTAGCTTTTCAACTTCTTCGGTAATAGCGTGACTTTCATAGACAGACAGGTCTGGGTTCATTTCTAGGACAATGTCTAGATAGACGTTACTACCATAAGTCCTACCGCGTTGAGACTTGACTGCTGAAATTTTAGGAATCTGGAGAATGGCTGCTTCGTACTCCTTGAGTTGCTTCTGGTCAAAACCATCAGACAAGCTAAAGGCGCTCTGCATAAAAATATCGTAAGCGGTCTTAAGGATAAAGTAAGTGATGACAATGGCTGCTAGGTGGTCGATAATAGGAAGATGCAGTGAAGCCGCGATGATGGCTACAGACGTTCCTAGTGACGTCAGAGCATCTGACAGATTATCCTTAGAAGCAGCAACCAGGGCACTGGATTTGACCTTCTGTGAGAGAGTCTTATTAAAGAGGTAGACACCAAACATAACCAGAGCTGAAATAATGCCAACGATAGCCCCTAGAGGATCAATTTCAGCCATGTGAGGGGATAAGATTTTCTTGATAGTTTGAATCAGCACTTGGAAACCAACGATAAACATGATAAAGGAAGTAATTAAGCTAGATAGATCTTCTATTTTCCAGTGACCAAAACGATGATCTTCATCGGCGGGGCGGCTGGCCAAATGTAGACCGATGAGAAGGGCGAGGTTGCCTAGAATATCAGATAGGTTATTAAATCCATCGGCTACAAGTGAGGATGAATTTAAAATGTAACCTGTGACGAGCTTGGCTAAGGTAAGGGAAATATAAGCTGTAATGCTCACAATAGGTCCTCGTTTAGCTAATTTTAGATTGTCAGCTGGTGTAGCCATAGAATCCTCCAATACTTCAACTTCATTTCAATTCTTATATTATACCACAAAAGAACCCATCAAACTTTGAAGTTGATGGGTTTTCCTTTATTTAGAAAAATAACGGCGTGTTTCTTTGATAATAACTGGGGATAAAGCCAGCAGGGCAACAAGGTTTGGAATGGCCATGAGTCCGTTTACGATATCGGCAATGACCCAAATGACTTCCAACTTGAGAAAGCCACCTAAGGCAACCATAGCTACGAAGATAAGGCGGTAAATCGTGATAGCTGGTGTTCCAAAGAGAAATTCAAAGCAACGTTCACCATAATAGCCCCAACCAAGGATAGTTGTGAAGGCAAAGAGGATAAGACTGACTGTGAGTGCATAAGTGCCAAACTGTCCAAAGACTGTAGCAAATGCAGATTGGGTCAGTGTTGCTCCGTTAAGGTTGCTTGACCAACTACCTGTCACGATGATGGTCAGTCCTGTTAAGCTACAGATGATAATGGTGTCAATAAAGGTTCCTGTCATAGATACCAAACCTTGTTCGACAGGCTCTTCTGTTTTAGCAGCGGCAGCAGCAATTGGTGCAGAACCCAGTCCAGATTCATTCGAGAAGACACCGCGGGCAATACCAGCCTGAATGGCCACCATGGTAGTTGCTCCCAGAAATCCTCCTGTAGCAGCTTGCCCACTGAAGGCTGATTTAATAATCAAAAGAATACTTGGAATGATAAACTTCCAATTGAAGGCAAGGATGATCAAGGCAGCTAGAATGTAAATAGTAGCCATAAAAGGAACAATCTTTTCAGACACTTTCGAAATGGATTGAATCCCACCAAAAATAATGATGGCAACAATAATGGCTAAAATAGGGCTGATGACTTTGGGTGATAATCCTACGGCGTTATTCAACGATTCAGTGATAGAATTGACCTGTGTGAAGGTACCAGAACCAAAAAGAGCAACCATGACACCAAAGATTGAGAAGGCAACAGCTAGTGGTCTCCAACGTTTGCCCATACCATTAAGGATATAATACATGGGTCCACCAGCGATTTCGCCATTGGCATCCTTAGTACGATATTTAATAGCTAAGACACCTTCGGCATATTTGGTAGCCATTCCAAAGAAGGCTGCCACCCACATCCAAAAAAGAGCTCCTGGTCCACCTAGCTTAATAGCAGTGGCTACTCCAACGATATTACCTGTGCCGACTGTTGCGGCTAGAGCAGTTGCCAAGGCCGCAAAGCTAGAAATGTCACCTTGCCCTTTGTTATCAGCCTTAAAGATGAGTTTGATGGCTTTAGGCAATTTTAAAATTTGCAGCAGTCCCAAACGCACGGACAAATAGATTCCCGTTCCAACTAATAAGACAAGGAGGGGCGGTCCCCAGACGAAACTATCTAACTGAGATAAGATTTTATACATAAAAGTCTCCTATTGAAAATGACGTTACAATGAAAAATTAACTTTAACTTTATTATTATAGATACTGTCGCTAGGTTTGTCAATTCAGCCTTTTTAATAAGAATGGTTGAAAGAGTTTGCTAGCCCATTTTTCACTTGTCAAAGAGGGGCTGGAGATATTTTCTAGATGAAAAATGTCAAACTAAATAGAATCGTCTAAGCGCACAAGTGAAATGATCTCAAATCGAGTTTATTGACTCCATTTCATCGATGCAATAAGCTCCTGTCAAATATTTTATGTAACCTGATTATAAGGACGTTTCTGAATTTAATTAAACCGCTCTCAAGCGTGTTTTGACAGTGATTAACCCCTGTTGTTCGTCGTTCACGTTCTGAAGTGTTGTGCTGCTCAAACTAATTACCTGTGTTACTAAAAATATCAAAATGATGTCTTTTCTGATACGTTTACATTTCTAACCCTCTAGAGTTTTGAACTTGTCTGTGCTAGAATGGTAGATAAGTTCTCGCAAGTGTCTGAGAGCAAAAAATGAGGAGGAAAAGATGGACGCTTTAAAGTATATTAAACCAAAATTTTTCACGACCCTAAAGGGTTACACGAGGGCACAGTTCATAAAGGACTTGGTAGCGGGTATCATCGTTGCCATTATCGCTCTACCATTGTCAATAGCTTTGGCTATCGCTTCTGGAGTCAATCCAGAACAAGGACTTTATACCGCTGTTGTAGCTGGTTTTTTTATTTCCTTTTTAGGAGGTAGTCGCGTTCAAATTGGTGGTCCGACTGCAGCCTTCGTTGTTATCATCTATGGCATCATTGCCCAATACGGTATGTCTGGCCTGACCGTTGCCACATTTATGGCTGGAATTATGATGATTATCATGGGGTTTTTACGCTTCGGTGATTTGATTAAATTCATTCCCAAAACTATTACGGTTGGTTTCACGCTAGGGATTGCTGTTGGAATTGTCGCTGGACAAATCAAGGATTTCTTTGGTTTGAGTATGGGTTCAGTCCCCGCTGAATTTGTCGAAAAGATTGCTGCTTACGCTAAGAATATGCACACTCTCAACTGGCCAACGCTTTTGATTGGTCTTTTAGCCCTACTGATTCAGATTTTCTGGCCAATGGTTTCTCAGAAAATTCCTGGCTCACTGGTTGCGATTTTGGTCACAACAGCTATTGTGGGTCTAGGTCATGAGACATCTGTTAAGACCATTGGTGATCTCTACACTATTAAAGCTGGTTTGCCAACTTTCACTGTGCCACATTTGTCATTTTCCTTGGTTCGTCAATTGATGTCTCCGGCCTTCACTATCGCTATCTTGGCCTCTATTGAGTCACTCTTGTCAGCTGTTGTTTCTGATGGGATGATTGGTGGCAATCACCGCTCTAACGCGGAGTTGGTCGGTCAAGGTGTTGGAAATCTGATGTCAGCTCTCTTTGGTGGGATTCCTGCCACGGGTGCCATTGCGCGTACCGCAGCTAACGTCAAAAATGGCGGTCGTACACCGGTAGCGGGTATGGTTCACGCTCTCACCCTTCTTTTGATCCTGCTATTTTTGATGCCTTACGCCTCATTGATTCCTATGAGTTGTTTGGCAGCTATCCTCATCATGGTCGGTTATAATATGAGTGGATGGCGGACTTTTGGGCGTATGCTACGTACAGCACCTAAGAGTGATATTGCTGTCTTGGTCATTACCTTTGTTCTCACAGTCTTCTTTGACCTTGTTGTTGCCATTGAATTTGGTATGGTTCTGGCAGCCTTCCTTTTCTTGAAACGAATGTCAGATATTGCTGAAGTACGTCAATGGGTGGACAAGGAAAGCCTTGATGATCCAATGCTTTCAGAAGAAGCAGATCTCAAAGACGTGCCTAAAAACGCAGTTGTCTATGAAGTCTTTGGTGCTCTTTTCTTCGGTGCTGCTAATGATTTCCTCAATGTTGACCAAGAAACAGGCAAAAATGTCCTCATCATCCGCATGCGTAACGTACCTGCTATGGATATTTCAGGTATGGAAGCCTTGGAAGAAACACTTGAGATTGCTCAGAAACGTGGCATGACTCTTATTCTGTCTCATGTCAACGACCAGCCTTACTATGTTATGGAAAAAGCAGGTTTCATTGATAAAGTTGGTGCAGAAAATATTTGCGAAAACATTGATGCAGCCCTAGTTCGTGCTGCTAGTTTGGCACCTACTAAGTAAGATTGTGCTATAAATAAAATTCGGTAGCTAAATAGCTATTGAATTTTTTCTATCCTAAGACAGCTTACTGGGATTTTGAAAAGTAGGAGTGCTTGGCTGATAGGTAGAAGCTCACTTAGATTCTGCTGCTAAAAAAGTGCTATAATAATTGAGCAATAGTTTTTGGAGGAAGATGATGGAAAACGAATATTTGCACGAGATACGTGTTTTTGAGAATTTTGATATGATATCTTTTGAAGAAGGGCATGTGGTGGTGACAACTGAGGTTGTGCATAAGTCACTCAATTATTATGGCTTTGCACATGGCGGCTACCTTTTTACTCTTTGTGACCAGATTTCTGGCTTGGTCGCTATCTCGACAGGTTTTGAGGCGGTAACCTTACAATCCAGTATCAATTATCTCAAGCCTGGGAAGTTAAGTGACCAACTGATGATTGAGGGTAAATGCATTCATAATGGGAGTACAACTAAGGTAGTGGACGTCAGCATCACCAACCAAGCTAAAGAAGATGTGGCCAAGGCCACCTTCACTATGTTTGTGACGGGGCCAGTTGATAAGTAAAAAATTAAAAGGGGTTGGAAAGTTTTTTCAGCTTTTTTTGATAAATTGCAAAGCTCCAATAAATGATTTTTGGGTTTTTGTTTGGCGAACTAGAGCCTATAAACTTATATTTTAGGTATCACTTGGTGAACAGTAGCTCAATAAATCATTTGTTGGGCCATTACAAAAAGTAGAACTTTAACCATAAGCTTTTTAGGCTCGTGTTTGTGAAATAGAGCCTAAATCAGAAATTTTTTTGAGCTTTTACAGAAAATATTGAGCTTGATAGCTTTGCTTTGGATAAAGAGAAGGGGGCAAGCTTAGGAAAGTAGAGTTGGCACTGGTGTTACTAAACGTCTTGCTCCTTTTTGTGCTATAATGGCAGTGGAATATACAAAGAGTATCAGTCAATAAACAAAGGAGCTTTACTATGTCTGGACATAATAAATGGAGTAAGATTAAGAATAAGAAGGGTGATGCGGATGCTAAGCGTGGAGCCATTTTCAATAAGCTGTCTCGGGAGATTTTTGTGGCAGCTAAGAATGGTGGCGCTGATCCTAGCATGAATGCAGCCCTTCGTTTGGTTTTGGACAAGGCACGTGCAGCTAATATGCCCAAGGACAACATCAATCGTGCCATTAAGAAGGCGACAGACGTTGGAGATACGACCAACTATAATGAGATTAGTTATGAGGGCTATGGTCCTGGTGGTGTTGCCATTCTGGTGCATACGCTTACGGATAATAAAAACCGTACAGATGCTCATATTCATACTATTTTTAGTCGAAACGGTGGCAATATGGGGTCTTCTGGTTCGGTGGCTTACCTTTTTGACCGCAAAGGGTATATCGTGATTGAGCGTGAGGGGCTTGATTTGGATGAAGATGCCATGTTTGAGTTGGTTTTGGAGGCTGGAGCAGAAGACTTGAAGACCTCTGATGATATTTTTGAAATCATCACATTACCCAAGGATTTTCCAGCTGTCAAAGAAGCCTTGGCAGCGCAGCTATTGACCTTCGCTCAGGCCCAGCTAAGCATGATTCCGCAGACCGAAGTCATCCTGACTCCAGAGCAGCTGGAAAAATTAGATAATTTGGTTGATAAATTAGAAGAAGATGATGATGTACAGGATGTTTACACCAATGCAGCTAACTGACACACTTTTTTCTTTCAATTTTTCTCATAGTCTTGAAATTTTTTAAAATTCTTATAAAATAGAATGGTCAGGAGATTTTTAAGTGAACAGAAAACGAAAGAGTTTAATTGGTGGCAGTGCAGCAGTAGTGATACTTGCCATTATGATTGTATTAATTTTTGCTATTATGTTTGAACAGGTCAGCAGTCAGCCCAGGCCAGAAGCTAGTTCTAGCAGCCAACTTGAGACTTCTCATCAGTCAACTTCATCATCTATCCCATCTTCTGAACCTCAAGTAACGGTCAAGTCAGAAGAAGCCAAACGTGCGGTTATGGATGCAGATTATGCAGAGATGGTTTCTTATAGCCTTTATTATGATTACGCACACATGAGCTTAGTTGATACGGTCAAAGCCTACATGAGCGAAGCTAGTATTGCTCCCGATGCGGTAGCTTTTTCTTATAAAAATACCAAGACGGGGGAGACCTTCTCTATGAATGACACCCAGCCCATGACAGCGGGTTCAACCTATAAGTTGCCACTTAATATGCTGGTGGTGGACAAGGTAGTAGAAGGGAAATACACGCTGGATCAGCGTTTCGACATTACCAATACTAACTATGAGCTTCTATCTGAGCACAATGCCTACGTCGCTCAGTTTGATGGTGCTATGTCTATCCCAGACATGCAAGAGTATTCCTTGGTATATTCGGAAAATACGCCAGCCTATGCTTTAGCTGAACGCTTGGGAGGCATGGATAAGGCCTATACCATGTTTGGTAAATATGGCAAGTCCAAGGCTGATATCAAGACCATCCAGCAAGAAGGTAATAAGACGACGACAGATTACTATATCCAAGTCCTAGATTACCTGTGGAACCATCAAGACAAATACGCTGACATTATTCATTACATGGAAGTTTCGTTCCCAGATGAATATTATAAGCGCTATTGGCCTAATTTACGCATCGTTCAAAAGCCAGGCTACGTCCGAGAAGCGCTCAATGTTGATGCCGTGGTCTTTGAAGATACGCCTTACCTAATTGCCCTCTACACGGCAGGACTAGGTGGTTCAACCGAAGATTCTTCAGAAATCAACGGCTACGGTTATAGTCAGCTTACCCAATTGACCTATGTTATTAATGAATGGCACCGTGTTAATATGAATTAAAAAACTGCAGTGATCAAAGCACTGCAGTTTTGTTTGTACTCTTTAAAAATCAAAACTTTAGATCGTCATCTTCAGATTGAGCTTGCCCTATTTTGGAAATACGAAAGGTCTCTCAGACCTTTTGAGCTCCTTGCACTTTGCTTTCTCGACTATTATTTTTGATTTTCTTTGAGGACAATCCCCAATGCGCTCTGGTAGGAGCGGATGAGTTGTTGGAATTTTTGTGCGGCTTCCTTGGTCAGCTGTTTAGAAGATTTTCCTTTGCGGGCAAAGATCTTGTTGCGTTTGTCTTTTTGTTGTTTTTTGCTGGGTTCGATAAAAAAATGATTGCCATCAGTCATGGCTAAGAGAGCAAAAGCAGGTTCATGACTGCTGATGGGATCGATATCCAGCCTGCGGTGCATGCCGTCATTCTGATTAGCATAATTAAAGCTGGCACTGTTAACAATACTATTGCGGCTGCGCTTTTCAATGTCAATTTCGTTGAGGAAGTGACCTGATTCAGATAAGATAAATTCAGAATGAAAATGCACTAGCACCTTGAAATTACTTTGCTGCACATTGTCACTGTATTTGGGCACCTTTTTCCCTTGAGCATCCACCTCAATCGCCACCTTGTTATGATAGCGTGAAGACTCAGTCAGACTATAGTCCTGCTCGCTTAGTTTTGTCAGATACTTGGCCAGTGCGTCAGCATCGCTATCTTTTGGCGCACGAAAATGCTGGCGCACCCAATTGGCTTGTTGGGCTGAAATCACATAGCGGAGCTGATGAATTTTATTGGCCAGAGGATCAGTCTGGGCAAAGCTGTCATCAGGATAGGCCGTCTGAACTAGCAGCGCCAACTGATTCCAGAAGTCATCTGTCGGAGATAAATTAGGATCGAACTTAGCCAGAAGCCGCTTGGTTTCCTGATTAGTTCCTTTTAGTTCGACAGGCATGTGCAGATAGTTGGTCAAAAAAGTCAACGAGTTTTGAGCCTCCTGTGCAGAACTCAATTTGACTTGCTTTTGCCACATTTTCTTAAAGAGAGGGCTAGCAATATACTGACTGTCTTGAAAATGCTCTTTGTAAGTCCGCAAATCAGGCCTGCCATCTGCAGTTAGAAAGGTTAAAGTTGGTAAATAGGCTTCCTTGATAACTTTATCAGTCCAATTTTCTTTTTGCAGGGTTTTAATCTGCCTAAGCAGCAGTCTTCGCACTTGCAACTTATCTAGAATATTTAAGGAGTGATAATCCTTATTCTGTTTTTCCACCTCTTTAAAGAGAGGCTGGGCAGTGTTGTAGGTTCGCTCAAATTGAGCTACCTTTATTTCGTGTTTATAGCCAGCGTAAGCCAGAAAGAACAAAATGAACAGACACAAGATTCTTTTGATGATTGTCATTTTCAGCCCTTTCATAGATTTCCAATATGATTTTTCTTTATTTTATCATAAAAAACAGCAAATCTGAAACAACGACCATGGACCATAAAGAAAATCAGGTTTGTCTGCTATCTCCTATGATGGAAGTGAATCTTTTTATCTAGTTGAATCTTCTCACAACGTGGGAGAGCCGTTTTTGTTCTATCGAGCAGTGGGAGTAGTTTAATTTGCTTTTGGGGGCATAAAAAATTCCCCCTCACAGGTTTTGTGGTGGAGAGAGGCTTGGAAACGACTTAATAGCATAGTATTGTTTGTATATTCATGGTAAGTGTGGTAAAATAGTAGGGTTGAATTCTAGTTAAGGAAAGATTTGAATGTATGCGCAAAATTATTATTAATGGTGGCAAGCTTTTGAAGGGTGAAGTTGCTGTTTCTGGAGCGAAAAATTCGGTTGTTGCTCTTATTCCAGCTATTATTTTGGCTGATGATGTGGTCACTTTGGATGGTGTTCCAGCTATTTCTGATGTCGATAGTCTAATTGACATCATTGAATTGATGGGCGGTTCGGTCAAACGTGATGGCGAAACTCTAGAAATTGATCCACGTGGCGTCAAAGATATGCCAATGCCATTTGGTAAGATTAATAGCTTACGTGCTTCCTATTATTTTTATGGCAGTCTGCTAGGTCGTTATGGCCGAGCTATCGTTGGTCTTCCAGGTGGTTGTGATTTGGGACCGCGTCCTATTGATCTTCATTTGAAAGCTTTTGAAGCCATGGGTGCAAGTATTTCTTACGAAACAGATGCTATGCGCTTGGCGACTGACGGTCAGCCTTTGCATGGAGCTCACATTTATATGGATACGGTTAGTGTCGGAGCTACTATTAACACCATGATTGCAGCAGCAAAGGCTAAAGGGCGTACGATTATTGAAAATGCTGCGCGTGAACCAGAAATCATTGACGTTGCGACACTCTTAAATAACATGGGTGCCCATATTCGTGGAGCAGGGACTGATATTATCACGATTGATGGTGTAGAAAAGCTTCACGGCACTCGTCATCAGGTTATTCCAGATCGTATTGAAGCAGGAACTTACATTGCTATGGCGGCAGCTATTGGTCAAGGAATTCGTGTCACTAATGTTTTGTATGAACATTTAGAGAGCTTTATTGCTAAGCTTGAAGAAATGGGCGTGCGCATGACAGTTGAAGAAGATGCTATTTTTGTTGAAAAGCAAGACAATCTCAAGGCAGTCACGGTTAGAACCTCACCTTATCCCGGTTTGGCAACTGATTTGCAACAACCTATCACACCGCTTTTGTTAAAAGCTGAGGGTCGCGGTTCAATCATTGATACGATTTACGAAAAACGTGTAAATCATGTACCAGAACTAGCTCGAATGGGTGCTGATATTTCAGTGCTTGGCGGACAAATTGTCTATCAAGGCCCCAATAAGCTAGTAGGTGCTCCTGTTAAGGCAACGGATTTACGAGCTGGGGCAGCGCTGGTCATTGCTGGCTTGATGGCTCAAGGGCAAACTGAAATCACTAGTATTGAATACATCTTGCGGGGTTATTCAAACATCATTGAAAAATTGACGGCCTTAGGAGCAGATATCCAATTACTTGAAGCCTAATGAGAGCCTATGTGCTCTCTTCTTTATTGCCAAAATTATCAAAAAGTTCAGTCTTATGCTATAATGGGAACATGGATATTTGGACAGAATTGGGGCGTTTTTCAATCATAGAGACCGACAGGCTCTTGCTGCGTCCATTTTTATATACGGATGGCGATGATTTCTGGGAAATCAGTTCAAATCCTGACAATCTGAACTTTATTTTTCCTAATCAAGTCAATCGATCAGAGAGCGAATTTTTAATGGTGCATTATTTTATGAAAGAACCCTTGGGTGTCTGGGCCATTGAAGATAAGTATACTAGGAAAATGATTGGTGTCATTCGTTTTGAACATTTTGATTTAGCAGAAGCTTCGGTTGAGATAGGCTATTTCTTGAATAAACAATATTGGGGACAGGGCTTGATGACGGAATGTTTAAAAACCCTAAGCTTTTTGTCATTTGAACATTTCGGACTTAAGACTTTGTCCATTGTTGCCCATCTTGACAATAAAGCCAGCCAGCGTGTGGCGCAAAAATCAGGATTTGTCCTCAAAAGACAATTCAAAGGGAGTGATCGCTACACGCGAAAGGTACGTGATTACGTTGTATACCAGTTAAAAAGAGGGGACTACCGCTATGAGTAAGCATCAAGATATTTTAGATTACCTTGAGAAGCTGCCAGTTGGCAAGCGGGTCAGTGTGCGCAGTATTTCTAATCATTTAAAAGTTAGTGATGGTACTGCTTATCGCGCTATCAAGGAAGCAGAAAATCGTGGTATTGTTGAAACACGACCTCGTAGTGGGACGGTTCGTATTGAAAAAAAAGCTGCGGTCAGAATTGAGAAATTGACTTACTCAGAGATTGCTCGTATCAGTGATTCAGAGGTTCTGGCTGGTAAGGCTGGATTAGGACATGAATTTAGCAAGTTTTCTATTGGTGCCATGACGATTAAGAACATAGGTCGTTATCTGGTTAAGGGAGGACTTCTTATTGTTGGTGACCGTGAAAATATTCAGCTCCTAGCGCTTGAAAATCACAATGCTATCTTAGTGACAGGCGGTTTTTCTGTTTCTGACAAGGTTATTGGGGTAGCGGACAGTCTGGGTATTCCTGTCATGGTGACCCATTACGATACCTTTACTGTGGCAACAATGATTAACCATGCCCTGTCAAATGTTAGAATTAAAACGGATTTGACAACGGTCGGTCAAGTTTATCAATCAAGATTGGACTATGGTTTTTTAAAAAGCAAGGATACAGTTGAAACTTTGAACAAGTTGATTGAGGATACGAGAAATGTTCGCTTTCCTGTCATCAACAGTCAGGATAAAGTTGTTGGTGTTGTCAGCATGCGAGATGTTGTTGGCAAGGATCCGCAGATTTTATTAGACAAGGTGATGACTAGAAATCCTATACTGGCCAAACCGCAAACCAGTTTAGCTAATATCAGTCAAAAAATGATTTTTGAAGATTTAAATATGTTGCCTGTGGTTGCCGATGATGGAGCTTTGCTGGGTGTCATTACTAGACGTCAGGCCATGGAAAATCTGCCAACTCTTCAGCACACCAATCTTTATACTTATAGTGACCAGATATTGTCTAATCTACAGTATGAAGATGGTCAATATCAATTCATTGTTGAACCAGCCATGCTGGATAATGCTGGGAATTTTGCTCAGGGTGTGTTAGCTGAGCTTTTGAAGGATATTAGTGTCCGCGTTTTGACAAAAAAACATCTCAAGAATATTATTATCGATCAAATGATGATATACTTCTTACAGGCAGTACAAATTGATGATTGTCTGGTTATTCGTCCTCGTATCATTACGGAAAAAAGACGAAGCGCCACTTTGGACTTTGAAGTCTATTTAGACCAACAAATCATCGCCAAAGCTATTATGACATTGAAAATAAATTAGATTAGAGGAATAGAGAATGATAACGTTAAAATCAGCACGTGAAATTGAAGCCATGGACCGCGCAGGCGATTTCTTAGCCAGTATCCATATTGGCCTTCGCGACTTGATTAAACCAGGGCTTGACATGTGGGAAATAGAAGAATATGTCCGCCGTCGTTGTAAAGAGGCTAATGTTTTACCTCTGCAAATTGGTGTAGATGGATCAGTGATGGATTATCCATATGCTACTTGCTGTGGACTTAACGATGAAGTAGCTCATGCCTTTCCACGCCACTATATTTTAAAAGATGGGGATTTGCTCAAAGTTGATATGGTTTTGAGTGAGCCCCTTGATAAATCTGTTCTTGATGTGTCTAAATTGAACTTTGACAATGTTGGACAGGTCAAAAAATACACTGAAAGCTATACTGGCGGTTTGGCAGATTCGTGCTGGGCTTATGCAGTTGGGAATGTCTCTCAAGAAGTTAAAGACTTGATGGCTGTGACCAAGGAATGTCTTTACAAAGGGATTGAAAAAGCTGTTATTGGCAACCGTATCGGCGATATCGGTGCAGCTATCCAAGAATATGCTGAAAGTCGTGGTTATGGGGTTGTCCGTGACCTCGTTGGTCATGGTGTTGGTCCGACTATGCATGAAGAACCCATGGTACCTCACTACGGAACAGCTGGTCGCGGTCTTCGTCTGCGCGAAGGCATGGTTTTGACCATTGAGCCAATGATTAATACTGGTACATGGGAAATTGATACGGATGTGAAGACTGGTTGGGCTCATAAAACGCTTGATGGAGGCTTGTCATGCCAATATGAACATCAATTTGTCATTACTAAAGATGGTCCAGTTATCTTGACTAGCCAAGGAGAAGAGAGAACTTACTAAGATGGATCGTAAACATCTGTTAGATAAGCTATGGTCAAAGTTAGACTGGCCTCCCTTGCAGATTTATCTCAAGCATTACCGCTGTGCTGAGATGGATCTATCTGCCATTGCGGTGGCTTACTATTTGCTTCTGACGGCTTTTCCACTTATTGTCATTGCTGCTAATATTTTTCCCTATCTTAACATTGATATCACAGATTTGCTGATTTTCATGAAGAAGAATTTGCCAGATAATATTTACAACTCGGCTTCAACGGTGACCATTGACATCTTTTCAAAGCCATCTGGTAGTGTTTTAGGAATTGCGACCTTGACAGCCTTTTGGACTATGTCAAAAAGTTTGATGTCCTTACAGAAAGCCATTAATAAAGCTTATGGGGTTTCTCAACATCGTGACTTTGTGATTTCTTATCTGGTCGGAGCTTTGACCAGTCTTCTCATTTTCTTCCTGTTAACCTTTGTTTTAATCTTTTCAACATTTTCAAAACCATTCTTACAGGTTTTAGTGCGCCGTTATGATATGGGGGATACGATAGCCAGTTTGATTTTGAATCTGGCTCAGCCAGTGACCATCGTGACTATTCTAGCTGGTATCATGATTTTGTACTTTATCTTGCCTAATGTTCGTATTAGGCGTATTAAATATATTTTACCAGGGACAGTTTTCACGACTTTTGTGATGACCTTTCTCAGTAATTTGGTCAGTAATTATGTTTTACGAACCTTTGAACGCATGGTTGACTTGAAAACGTTTGGGTCGGTAGTGATTTTCATCTTAATGCTCTGGTTTATTTTCTTAGCTCATATCTTGATTTTAGGGGCTGTTTTCAATGCAACTTATCAAGAATTGATGCAGGGGGATTTAGAAGGGCGATATGGGGATGTGATTTCTATCATCCAGCACCGTTTAAATAATAAAGAAGACGAAAAAAAATAAAGATTCCTAATTAAGGATCTTTATTTTTTATCTTTGAAGACTAGCAATTTACTGAAAACGTAGTTGAGCACAATAATAAGAACCTGTGAAATAATGGTTTCAATACCGTTGACAAGGTCTAAGTTATTTCCAACAAATTGTCCAATAATATTTGGAAATTTTTGAACAAATAGAAAGGCTAAAGCAGCATCCAACAATAAAGTTGATAGTCGAGCAAGGAAGAACTTACACAATCTTCCCCACCAGCCTTCTGGAACCTGTCTGAAAACAAAGCGATCATTAGTAAAGAAGGCAAAGATGATAGAGATAAAGCTGGCAATGACTGCAGAGAGGGTCGCTTGATGACAGAAAGTAAAGATAATTGTCCGTGATAGCATGTAAACAAGCGTAGCCAAAACACCAAAGACAAGATACATAAAAATTTCATTTGATAAAAGTGATTTTTTGAGTTTCATGGCTTTATTATATCATAAAATCTATAAAATCAATCCTCTTGGCAAGTATTCTCATTTATGCTATACTAGAAAAGTTGTTTTTTGACAACCCTTGGTGCTTAGTTTTCCTTTCACCAAGCATATTACAAACACTAACAAGATGGCAATTTTGTTAAGCGTCAAAGGAGAAATCTTATGCAGAAATTATCTATTCGTGACTTTGTTCAAGTGGCTCTAGTGGCAGCACTTTATGTTGTTTTAACCATCACGCCACCATTGAATGCCATTTCTTACGGGGCGTATCAATTTCGTGTTTCAGAAATGCTTAACTTTTTAGCTTTTTACAATCGTAAGTATATTATTGGGCTGACGCTTGGCTGCATGATCGCTAATCTTTACAGTTTTGGAATGATTGACGTTCTTGTAGGAGGTGGTTCTACTCTCGTCTTTGTCACGCTTGGTGTCATTCTTTTTGATCGTTACAAGAAGGATTATCTTTTTAATGGCCTTTATAATAAAGCTTTTTTCTACTTTTCATTCTTTTTTGCAGCATCTATGATTACTGTTGCTATTGAGTTGGCAGTAGTAGCTAAAGCACCATTGCTTTTAACATGGTTTACAACTGCTATGGGCGAATTAGCCTCACTTTTGGTAGGTGCCCTTATCATGGACAAGCTAGGCAAGCGCCTTGAGTTGACTAAATAAAGAAATATCTCTACCTACTGGCCACCTGATTTAGGGTCAAGGTAGAGATTTTTTGCTGTTCAAAAATCTTAGTTTGAGCTACTATCATTATAGATTTTAATAGTTCCTTAGTGATTGTTTATCCAAAATGTATTGGGAGGTATAGACAAGTTTGGATAGAGGATGCTTTTTAGATGAGAAGGACTCCTATGCTGTCATATAATACAATTTTCCAACGAAAGTTAGTCATATTAAAAAATCAATAGTTTTCTGTACAATTTGATAAGGTGTTTTTCTTAAGTAATATCTCACGTGCTCAAGGGTGGTTTGTTGAGACTGCTGTTGATTTTGTCGGGTCAACCTGCTCTTGGAATTTATTGCAGGCCATCAAGATTTTTCGCGCCTCTTATAAGAGAGACAGCAACACCTCGGCTGCCCTGCCAATGTTGGAAGTAGGGATTTCGAGTCCTCAGTTACTCTGCCAACAGCTTTAGTGACTCGTCCTAGCTCTCCACTGTTCTGCCAATACTAGAAGTGAGATAAGGTAGGGTTCTGTTACTTATGCAGTGCTTAACACTGCTTTTTTACTGTGAAATAGTTTATTCTTCTGTCTGGATTAGTGTAACCGATTCATTTTAATCTATTACTGGTCTCATTTTCTTTTTAAAACGATTATCAAATAGCCCCATTTATTTCGCTTTATGATAAAATAGTAATATGAAAAAACGGATGAAAGAGTTGGTTGGCTTGCTCAACCGATACGCAAAAGAATATTATACCGAAGATAGCCCTAGTGTCTCTGATAGCGAATACGATCGCTTGTATCGTGAATTGGTTGATTTGGAGAAAGCTTATCCTGATGACATTTTAGCTGACAGTCCTACCCACCGCGTGGGGGGGCTTGTTCTTGATGGTTTTGAAAAATATCAGCATGAGTATCCACTCTATTCTTTGCAGGATGCTTTTTCACGTGCAGAATTGGACGAGTTTGATCATCGTGTTAAGTCAGTCTTTCCTGATGCAACCTATATGGCAGAACTAAAGATTGATGGTCTGTCTATTTCATTAATATATGAAAATGGTCAACTGCAGGTTGGAGCGACGCGTGGTGATGGATTGGTTGGTGAAAATATCACCGAAAATGTTAAACGTGTGCGTGATATTCCCCTGCAGTTGGAACAGCCCTTGACCATTACAGTGAGAGGGGAGTGCTACCTGCCTCGTGCTTCTTTTGATAGAATCAATGAGGAACGCCGTGAGAATGGCGAGCAGGAATTTGCTAATCCAAGAAATGCAGCAGCAGGAACTCTTAGACAATTGGATACAGCTGTTGTTGCCAAGCGTAATCTGGCTACTTTCCTCTATCAAGAAGCCAGTCCTACAGGAAGAGCCACACAAGATGAGGTTCTAAGAGAGTTACAGAACTATGGTTTTTCAGTTAACAATCGCCGTATCACGACCCCATCTATGAATGAAATCTGGGACTTTATCCAAATAATTGGTCAGGAGCGTGACAGCCTTGCCTACGATATTGACGGAGTTGTTATTAAGGTCAATTCGCTGGCTATGCAGGAAGAGTTGGGCTTTACTATCAAAGCCCCCCGTTGGGCTATTGCTTACAAGTTCCCAGCAGAAGAAAAAGAGGCAGAAATCTTGTCTGTTGATTGGACAGTGGGGCGAACAGGCGTTGTGACACCGACAGCTAATTTAACACCAGTTCAATTGGCAGGAACTACGGTTAGTCGTGCTACGCTGCACAATGTAGATTATATTGCGGAGAAAGATATTCGTATTGGTGACACTGTTATCGTTTATAAAGCTGGTGATATCATTCCGGCTGTTTTGAAAGTAGTAGAAGAAAAGCGCCAACAACAGAAAGTCATGCCAATCCCGAGTCATTGTCCATCTTGCGGTAGTGATCTCTTACATTTTGAAGATGAAGTAGCTTTGCGCTGCATTAACCCTGTCTGTCCAGCTCAAATCAAGGAACGCTTAGCTCATTTTGCTAGCCGAGATGCCATGAATATCAGTGGATTTGGTCCAGCAATCGTTGAAAAATTATTTGCGGCTAATTTGGTTCACGATGTGGCAGATATTTACCAGCTGACGGTAGCTGATTTGATGACGCTAGAGGGCGTTAAGGAAAAATCAGCCGACAAACTTTATCAAGCTATTCAGGTTTCTAAAGCTAATTCAGCTGAAAAATTACTGTTTGGCCTAGGAATTCGTCATGTTGGTAGTAAAGCCAGCCGTCTGTTACTTGAAAAGTTTGGTGATCTGGAAAGCCTTGAGCAGGCAGATTTTGAAGCCATTTCAGCTATCGATGGTTTGGGTGAGGTGATTGCTCAATCGTTGCGCAGCTATTTTGCCAAAGAAGAAGCTAGAAAACTTTTAGATGAATTAAAGGGCTATGGCGTTAACCTAGTCTATCATGGTCAAAAGATAGAGGCAGATGCAGAGTTGTCCGGCTTAACTATCGTATTGACTGGAAAATTAGAACGGTTGACTCGTAACGAGGCCAAAGAAAAACTACAAAATTTAGGTGCCAAGGTGACAGGTAGTGTTTCTAAGAAAACTGATATTGTTGTAGCAGGTAGTGACGCAGGAAGTAAACTGGATAAAGCACAAGCGCTAGGAATTCGTGTTGAAAATGAGGATTGGTTGTTAGGACTATAAGCGAGGTGAACCAAATGACAAAACAAAAAAAAGCTCGATTAATTTACAACCCAACTTCTGGGCAAGAAATCATGAAAAAAAATGTAGCAGAAGTCTTGGACATTTTGGAAAGCTATGGCTATGAAACGTCAGCTTTCCAGACGACACCTTGGCCGAATTCTGCTAGAGATGAGGCCAAACGGGCAGCAAAGGCAGGCTTTGACCTCGTCATTGCTGCAGGTGGAGACGGCACTATTAATGAAGTGGTTAATGGTATTGCGCCTCTAGCAAAACGTCCTAAGATGGCCATTATTCCAACAGGAACGACTAATGATTTTGCCCGTGCGCTTAAGATTCCTAGAGGTAATCCTGTGGAAGCTGCTAAGATTATTGGTAAGAATCAAATGATAAAAATGGATATTGGTCAGGCACGTGATGATACCTATTTTATCAATATTGCGGCAGCAGGCAGTTTTACAGAATTGACTTACAGTGTGCCAAGTCAACTGAAAACGACATTTGGCTATCTGGCTTATTTAGCTAAAGGTGTAGAACTATTGCCACAAGTTAGTAAGGTTCCAGTGCGAATTACACATGATGATGGTGTCTTTGAAGGTGATGCTTCTATGATATTTGCAGCTATCACTAATTCAGTGGGCGGTTTTGAGCAGATTGCTCCCGATGCTAAATTAGATGACGGTAAGTTCACTTTGATTATTGTCAAGACAGCTAATTTGATTGAAATCTTACATTTAATTCGTCTGGTTTTGAACGGTGGCAAGCACATCAATGACAGGCGTGTCGAGTATATCAAAACCAGCTACATGAAAATTGAACCTTTGTCAGATAAACGCATGATGATCAACCTTGATGGAGAATATGGCGGCGATGCCCCGATTGAATTGAAAAATCTGAAGAATCATATTACCTTCTTTGCTAATACTGATGAAATTTCTGATGATGCCCTTGTTTTGGATCCAGAAGAATTGGCTTTAGAAGCTATCGCCCATAAATTTACTCATGAAGTTGAAGATTTAGATCAGGAAGCGGAGGAATAAGACCCGATGGACAATACTGTTGTTATCCATTATCACAGTAAACACGGTAAATATTTTGATTTGAGCTTATGGCAGTGGCGTGACGGACAGTTAGGGAAGGACGCTTACTTTTCTCGCTATGATAGCTTTGGTGCTGTAGCAACCTTGACCTATCCTGAACCTTACTTTTTAAGCCATGTCTTTGTCATTGTCAAAAATCACAATTGGTCCCACAAGACTGTTGATTTTCGCATTAATCGCAATAGTGGCATTCCTAAAACAGAGGTTTGGATTGTTGATGGGGATGACACACTTTATTATTCTAGACAAGCAGCGGTCAGTAGCCACGCTTATGGTCATCGTCAGCCGCACGCCTTTGAAATGGCGATTAATAGTAAATCATTTGATAGAAAATGGGGCTTTGATGGCTGGCTAGGTTTTCGGTATACAGAAGACTTTACCGAGTTCCGACTTTGGGCACCAACGGCTGAAAAAGTGGAACTTGTCCTCTATGATTCGACGGGAGAGAGAGCTAGTGTGTCGCGTGTTTTTCCCATGGCACGTGGTAATGAGAAAAACGAGAATGACCATAGTCAAAATACGCATGGTGTTTGGTTTGAAACAATTCAAGGAAATCTGAATTATCAAGCTTATCGCTATCGTATTTATTATCGTAAGAGGACTTTTAGAGATACAAGGGATCCCTACTCTATTGCCACAACAGCTAATGGCAAGCGTTCTATTGTTATTGCACCAGAACATCTTAAACCTGTGGGTTTTGAGGTTAAGCATGGCAGAGATGCTTCTTGGCGTTTGGATAATCCAAATCAAGCTGTTATCTATGAAATGCATGTGCGTGACTTTTCTAAGTCCGCGACGTCCGGTGTAAGCGAAGCCAATCGAGGTCGCTTTAAAGGAGTTTTTGAAGAAGGAACTACCAACCAGTTTGGAGATAAGACGGGCTTTGACTATGTTAAGGAGTTAGGAATCACCCACATCCAGTTACAGCCTGTTTTTGACCACCATCAAATTATTGAAGCTAATGGCGAGTATAAGTACAACTGGGGTTACGATCCAGAAAATTTTAATGTTCCTGAAGCTAGTTTCACCAGCAATCCAGATGAGCCAGCGACACGCATTTTAGAATTAAAATCACTCATTCAGGCTTATCACGATGCAGGTATCGCTGTTATCATGGATGTAGTTTATAATCACACCTTCTCATCGCAGAATTCAGCCTTCCAATTGACAGTGCCAGATTACTATTATCGTATGAATGCAGATGGTTCTTTTCAGGATGGTTCAGGTTGTGGTAACGAAACAGCCAGCGAGAAGGAAATGTACCGCAAGTACATGTTAGATTCTATTCTCTATTGGACTAAGGAATACAATATTGATGGTTTCCGTTTTGATTTGATGGGATTACACGATATAGATACCATGAATCTCATTCGAGCGGAGTTGGACAAGATTGACAAAAATATTCTCATGTACGGCGAAGGTTGGGATATGGGAACCGGCTTGTCACCTGATCAAAAGGCCAAGAAAGAAAATGCCTATCAGATGCCACGTATTGGTTTCTTCAATGATGATCAGCGTAATGCCATCAAAGGAGCAGAAGTTTATGGTTCTTTTGAAAAAGGCTTTGTGTCTGGCGCAGCCACCGAAGATATTGTTGCCAAATCTATTTTAGGTAGTGATGAAATTGTTGGTTACTTAAAACCTTGCCAGGTACTTAATTATGTTGAAGCCCATGATAACTATAATTTGAATGATTTACTCTTGGAATTGCATCCTAAGGATGATAAGGAAACTCACATCAAACGCGTAGAGCTAGCCACAGCCATGAGTCTACTCATGCAAGGAATGTCTTTCATGCAAATTGGTCAAGAATTCTTGCGTTCCAAACTCTATCCGACTGGCGATAGTGGCGAGTTGACCTATGCAGATAAAGAGCGAGCTATGAATTCTTATAATGCGCCAGATAATGTCAATCAAGTCAATTGGCGAAATGTCACTTACTATCGTTCAACTATTGATTTTGTTAAAAAAATCATCGCTTTAAAAACAAAAACGGATTATTTTTCATATCCAAGCTTTGA
The DNA here is from genome assembly GCF_000379985.1 of Streptococcus caballi DSM 19004. GTDB lineage: Bacteria > Bacillota > Bacilli > Lactobacillales > Streptococcaceae > Streptococcus > Streptococcus caballi. The sequence continues at coordinate 21,841 of NZ_KB904069.1, forward strand.
GGAGGTTAGAGAGCATGTCTTTGTGGAAACTGCTATCAACGGTACGGGTTATGTCAGCTTTATTGTTGATGACGAAAGAAAATACAAAGTATTTTTCAATGCATCAGGAAAACGGTTGCAAAATCTCTTTTCAAATGATATAATAGTGACAAATGGAAGTCAGGTCGAAAATAAGGACTCCACTGAGTCTTATATTGATAATCTGACTGTAACGGTCTTTGACATCAGTAAATAATCTGAGAAGTTTTCTCAGGTTATTTTTCTTTATTCAAAAAAATTAATTTGTTAGATAGATTAATTTTATACTCAAAGAGTATAAAATCGTTTTATGGATAGAAAGGGTGGTGCTATGGATAAAAAGGGTGAACTCTATACATTTGGTATAGGGGAAAATTTTCACATTCAGAACTATTTTGGTGTTCATCGCGAACAAAACGGGAACGAAGAGGGATTTGTCTTTCGTGTGTGGGCGCCAAACGCGGAAGATCTTCATCTTATCGGTGATTTCAGTAATTGGTCTGAGAAACCAATTCAGATGACAAAAAATGAAGCTGGCGTGTGGGAAGTCTTTACAACACTTCCTCAAGAAGGACAACTGTACAAGTACTTGGTTAAACGCAAGGGGGGGCAAGTTGTTGAAAAGATGGATCCTGTGGCTGTTTATCTAGAAAAACGTCCAGGGACTGGAGCAGTTGTTAAAGTCCTCCGAGCTAAAAAATGGAAAGATAGCCTTTGGATGGGGCGCCGTAAGCGTTTTGGTTTCAAAAGACGCCCAGTTAATATCTATGAAGTCCATGCTGGTTCTTGGAAAACAGATGAAAATGGTAAACCGTACAGCTTTGCCCAATTAAAGGAAGAATTGATTCCTTATTTGATTAAAATGAATTACACCCATGTTGAGTTTATGCCGCTAATGGCACACCCCTTAGGCATGAGTTGGGGTTATCAGTTGATGGGTTACTTTGCTTTTGAACATTCTTACGGAACACCTGAAGAATTTCAAGATTTTGTCGAATCTTGTCATCAAAATAATATCGGTGTTATTGTTGACTGGGTGCCTGGTCACTTTACACAAAATGATGATGCCCTTGCTTATTTTGATGGGACACCGACTTATGAGTATCAAGACCATCACCGGGCTCACAATTATCGTTGGGGAGCGCTCAACTTTGACCTAGGTAAGAACCAAGTTCAATCCTTTATGTTATCAAGTGCTTTGTTCTGGATTGAATACTATCATATTGATGGTATTCGTGTTGATGCCGTAAGTAATATGCTATATTTGGATTATGATGAAGGTCCATGGTCCCCAAATCAATTTGGTGGAAACCGTAACATTGAGGGCTATAACTTCCTTCGTCGCTTGAATGGCATTATTAAACATTATCATCCAGATGTTATGATGATTGCAGAAGAATCAACAGCCTCTACACCAATCACAAAACCAATCTCAGAAGACGGTTTGGGCTTTGATTATAAGTGGAATATGGGTTGGATGAATGATATTCTCAAGTTTTATGAAGAAGACCCGATTTATCGTAAGTATGATTTTAACTTAGTCACTTTTAGTTTTATGTATCTTTTTAATGAAAACTTTATCCTGCCGTTTTCACATGATGAAGTCGTTCATGGAAAGAAGAGTATGATGCATAAGATGTGGGGCGATCGCTATAATCAGTTTGCCGGCCTTCGTAATCTCTATACTTATCAGATTTGTCATCCGGGTAAGAAGCTTCTGTTCATGGGTTCTGAATTTGGTCAATTCCTAGAATGGAAGTTTGACCATGAGCTAGAGTGGGGCAATCTTGATGATAGGATGAATTTGCAAATGCAAGGTTTCACTAGTCATCTCAATGCTTTCTATAAAGACCATAAGGCTCTCTGGCAAATTGATGATTCTTACAGTGGATTAGAGATTATTGACGCTGACAACACTGCTCAGAGTGTTCTGTCCTTTATTCGTAAGAGTGGAAAAGGTGACATGTTAATTTGTGTCTTCAATATGACGCCTGTTGAAAGAAAAGACTTCACAATTGGAGTACCATTCGCAGGTGTTTATGAAGAGGTGCTAAACACAGAACTAGAAGAATATGGAGGTGTTTGGAAAGAAAATAATCCTGTTACCAGAACCAAACCTGGCTTGTGGAAAGATTATCAACATACTCTCTCTTTTACATTGCCAGCACTTGGAGCAAGTATTTGGAAAATCAAACGTCGCTTAAAAAAATGACCCTTTAGGAAGGAAAACTACATGAAGAATGAAATGTTAGCTCTTATCCTCGCAGGAGGACAAGGGACTCGTCTTGGAAAATTGACTCAAAGCATTGCAAAACCAGCTGTTCAATTTGGTGGTCGTTATCGTATTATTGACTTTGCGCTATCAAACTGTGCAAACTCTGGTATTAACAATGTCGGCGTCATCACGCAATACCAACCACTAGCACTCAACAGCCATATCGGAAATGGTTCGTCTTGGGGACTTGATGGTATCAATTCTGGAGCTACAATTCTTCAGCCGTATTCAGCGACTGAAGGGAACCGTTGGTTCCAAGGTACCAGTCATGCTATCTACCAAAATATTGATTATATTGACAGCATCAATCCAGAATATGTTCTCATCTTGTCAGGAGACCATATCTATAAGATGGACTATGATGATATGCTCCAAACACACAAAGATAATATGGCAAGCTTGACAGTTGCTGTTATTGATGTGCCGCTTAAAGAAGCAAGTCGTTTCGGTATCATGAATACAGACTCAAATGACCGTATCGTTGAGTTTGAAGAAAAACCAGAACATCCAAAATCAACTAAGGCTTCAATGGGGATTTATATCTTTGATTGGCAACGCCTGCGCACCATGCTTGTTGATGCTGAAAAGAATAATATTGATATGTCTGACTTTGGTAACAATGTTATTCCAGCTTATCTTGAATCTGGTGAACGTGTTTACACCTACAATTTCAAAGGCTACTGGAAAGACGTTGGTACCATCCAATCACTCTGGGAAGCAAACATGGAGTACATTGGCGAAGACAATGAACTTCACAGCCGTGATCGTTCATGGAAGATCTACTCTAAAAACTTGATTGCTCCACCAAACTTTATTACTGAAAAGGCAGACGTTAAGGATTCACTTGTTGTTGACGGATGCTTTGTTTCTGGTAAAGTAAGTCACTCTATCCTTTCTACTAATGTTCAAGTTAAAGAAGGAGCAGAAATTAAAGATTCCTTTATCATGAGTGGAGCTGTCATCGGTGAGGGTGCCAAGATTACACGTGCTATTGTTGGTGAAGGTGCAAAAATTGGTGAAGGTGTTGTCATCGATGGTACAGAAGAAGTGCAAGTTGTTGGTTATAATGAAGTAGTGGGGGTACCAAATGAAGATTGATAAATATTCTGCAATCCTAGGGAGCACAATTGGCTTTCATGAAATGGAAGGATTAACAGACACACGTCCTTTGGCGAGCTTACCTTTTGATGGTAAATATCGTCTTATTGACTTCCAATTGTCAAACCTTGCCAATGCTGGCGTGCGTAGTGTTTATGGTATATTCCGTGGACAAAATGTCCGTTCTATCTTTGACCATATTCGATCAGGACGTGAATGGGGACTAAATACCTTGCTCAGCCACTATTTCCTCGGATTTTATAATGCAAGTATTGACAGCTCAACGGCGGATAAAGATTACTACGATCAAATTTTGACTTATCTTAAACGCTCAGGGTCTGACCAGACTATTTATATGTCTTGTGATATCCTTTGCAATATCGATTTGGCACAAGTTATTCATCTACATAATGCTAATAAGCGTAATCTGACAGTGGTTTATAAGAAGATGCCTAAAGAAGCTGTATCTTCTGTCAATGATATTCTTGAAATTGATGATTCTGATACAGTTGTTGGTCATAAGGTAGAAGCCAATGCTGAAGAGACTGAAAAAATGTCAGCTGGTATCTATATTGTCAATACCCCTTGGTTGATTGAACAAATGGAAGCAGAAGCTGAAAAAGAGGCGCCACGTAAACTTCGCTATCTTCTTCAAGATTTGACAGTGTCTGCGCAAGCTCTTGCCTTTGAATATACTGGTTATCTTGCAAATATTTCATCTATCAAATCATACTATGATGCCAACATGGATATGCTTGACCCACAAAAATTCTATTCATTACTTTATTCAAACCAAAAAGTTTACACTAAAGTTAAGAATGAAGAATCAACTTATTTCGCTAATGAATCAACTGTTAAGAATGCGCAATTCGCATCCGGTAGCATTATCAAAGGAACTGTTGAGCACTCAATCGTTTCACGTAACTGTCGCGTTAAAGAAAATTCAAAAGTTGTTAACAGTGTCATTTTCCCTAAAGTAGTTGTTGGTGAAGGTGCTGTCGTTGAAAATGCTATTGTTGATAAATTGGTAAAAATTGCTCCTGGCGTTACCATTCGTGGGACCCAAGAAAATCCAATCGTTATTGCTAAAGATACCGAAGTTGTTGAGGATGTGATTCGATGAAAATTATGTTTGTTGCGGCAGAAGGTGCACCTTTTGCCAAAACAGGCGGTTTAGGCGATGTCATAGGGGCATTGCCTAAATCCCTTGTTAAGAACGGTAACGAAGTCGCTGTTGTGCTTCCATATTATGATGTCGTTGATGCGAAATTCAGTGATCAAGTTGAAGACGTTATGTATTTCTACACTGATCTCGGTTGGCGTCATGCTTACGTTGGTGTTAAACGTATTGTTCGTGATGGTGTGATTTTCTACTTCATTGACAATCACGATTATTTCTTCCGTGGTCATGTTTACGGGGACTGGGATGATGGTGAACGCTTTGCCTTCTTCCAACTGGCTGCGCTTGAGTTGATGGAAAAAGTTGATTTTGTTCCAGATGTGCTTCATGTGCATGACTATCATACCGGAATGATTCCTTTCTTGCTCAAAGAAAAATATCATTGGATTAATGCCTACAAGAACATTAAAACCGTCTTTACTATTCATAATATTGAATTTCAGGGTCAATTCGATCCAGGAATGCTTTGGGATTTATTTGGTGTAGGATTTGAACGCTATGCTGATGGAACTTTGCGTTGGAATGATTGCCTCAACTGGATGAAAGCTGCGGTACTTTATGCCGACCGCGTAACGACTGTTTCGCCATCTTATGCAGAAGAAATCAAAACTCCCGAATTTGGTAAGGGACTTGATCAAATTATGCGCATGGAATCAGGCAAGTTATCAGGTATCGTCAATGGTATTGATACTGATTTGCTCAATCCAGAGACAGATCCGCACTTAGTTGCGCATTTCTCAGCTGACGATTTGACAGGTAAGGCTAAAGATAAGGCTGCGCTTCAAGAACGTGTTGGTTTACCAGTCCGTGATGATGTGCCATTGATTGGTATCGTATCACGCTTGACAGACCAGAAGGGATTTGACTTGGTTGTCAATGAATTGAACAATATTTTGCAAAACGACTTGCAAATCGTTGTTCTGGGAACAGGGTATGCTGACTATGAAAATGCCTTTGCTTGGTTTGGACGTAATTATCCTGAAAAATTATCTGCTAATATCACTTTTGATTTGGAACTGGCTCAACAAATTTATGCTGCTTGTGACCTCTTCCTCATGCCATCAGCCTTTGAACCATGCGGGCTTTCACAAATGATGGCGATGCGTTATGGAACGCTTCCATTGGTTCATGAAGTCGGTGGCCTTCGTGACACGGTAATTCCTTACAATCGCTATGACAAAACAGGTACAGGCTTTACTTTCAATAATTTTTCTGGTTATTGGTTGAATAACACCCTTGGCTTCGCACTTGATGTGTACTATAATCACAAAGAAGACTGGCGTGCGTTACAACACAATGCCATGACGACTGACTTCTCTTGGGATACAGCCAGTCTAGCTTACGAGCGCCTCTACAAAGAACTTTAAAACTTACTAAACTCAATGATGCTTATTGACTCGGTAAGGAATTGATTTAATTAGCCTTTCCTTTAGGGTGGGAAACTTTGAAAGTGTCCTATGGGTGCTTTACTGAGTTTCCCCTTTTTCGAATAATGGCTATTTAAGTAGTTTCAGTTGAAAGGAAAATCATGCAACTCACAAAAGAACAATTTATCCGCGATTTCAAAGACACACTTCATGAAGAACAATTGATCAAAGTTCCAAAAGCAACAGCTTCTGAACTTTTTACTACTTTGGCTAAGCTGGTTCGTAAATACTACACCAGTACATGGATTGATCGTAATAATAGACTTTCTGAGAATCAAGAAAAAATCGCCTATTATTTCTCAATTGAATTTTTGCCAGGTCGGATGCTTGAAACCAACCTCCTTAACTTAGGTATTCTTGAAACAGTAAAAGAAGGTTTTGCAGAACTTGGTATTGATTTCAATGACGTTAAGGTTGCTGAGCATGACATGGCTCTAGGTAATGGCGGTCTGGGCCGTTTAGCAGCTGCCTTTATGGACTCACTTGCGACTACTGGTTACCCAGGTTTTGGTAATGGGCTTCGCTACAAATACGGTCTCTTCAAACAACGCATCGTTGATGGATATCAAGTTGAATTACCAGATTCATGGTTTGGGTCAATGGGGAATGTCTGGGAAGTACGTAAGGACCATGATGTCGTTGATGTCAAATTATTTGGTAATGTTTACCTGCAAGCTAATGAAGAAGGTAAACTTGTACCTGTTTATGATGGTGCACAAGTTCTTCGCGCTGTGCCTTACGACGTTCCGCAAATTGGTTTTGAAAATGACATCATTAACAACTTACGTCTTTGGGATGTTGAAATTCCAGAAGAGTATGAATTGAACTATCCAGCACTCGAAGATCGTCGTCGCGTTCAAGACATTACCGCTATTCTTTACCCAGATGATACTAGCTATGAAGGTAAGCAATTACGTCTTGTTCAAGAATACTTCATGACAAGTGCAGGTCTTCAAACCATTATCAAGTCATACCTCAAACAAGGTTTACCACTTGAAAATATCCATGAAAAAGTATCTGTTCACATCAATGATACTCACCCTGCGGTTGCACCAGCAGAATTTATGCGTCTCCTGGTTGATGAATACGGTCTTGAATGGGATATTGCTTGGCAAGCTACTGTCAAGACTATGTCTTATACCAATCACACCATCTTGTCTGAGGCCCTTGAAAAATGGGATGCTAACCTCTTCAAACAAGTGCTTCCACGTGTTTACCAAATCGTACTTGAAATTGACAACCGTTTTGTCGTAGAAATGGCACAAAAAGGGGTAGATACACAAGTCATTGAAAATACACGTATCGTTAAAAATGGGCAGATTCACATGGCTAATTTGTCTATTATCGGTGGACACTCTGTCAATGGTGTTGCCAAACTTCATACAGAACTTCTTAAGGAAGATACTCTGCATGACTTCTATACACTGTACCCTGAAAAATTCAATAACAAGACAAATGGTATTGTGCAACGTCGCTGGACACAAATTGCTGCACCGGAATTATCAGCTGCCTTGGATAGGACTATTGGTAATGGCTGGCGCAAAGATATCCATGAATTGAGAAAACTCAATGATTTTGTGGACGATGCAGCCGTGCAAGATACTTTCTATCAAGTCAAGCAAGATGCCAAAGCCAAGTTGGCAGCCTATATCAAAGACACAACTGGTGTTGAAGTGTCAACTGAAGCTATCTTTGATGTACAAGTCAAACGTCTCCATGCTTACAAACGCCAATTGCTTAATGTTCTCCACATCATCAAACTATACTGGGATCTTAAAGATGATCCAGACAAAGACATGGTGCCACGCGTCTTTATCTTTGGGGCAAAAGCTGCGCCAGGTTATCGCTTTGCTAAGTCGGTTATCAAGGTTATCAATGAATTGGCTAGTCTAATTAACAATGATGACAGTCTTCAAGGTAAACTCAAAGTAATCTTCCTTGAAAACTACAATGTCAGTCTTGCTGAATTAATTATCCCAGCTGCCAACGTTTCTGAACAAATTTCATTGGCTTCAAAAGAGGCATCAGGAACATCAAACATGAAATTCATGATGACGGGTGCCATCACATTGGCAACTCTTGATGGAGCTAATATCGAAATCAAGGATGAGGTTGGTGACGACAATGTGGTTATCTTTGGTATGAATAAAGACGAAGTTTACGATCATTATGCACGCCATGATTACTATTCACGCGGTGTTTACGAAAACAATCCAGTTATTCATCGTGTTATTGATACCTTTGTTAATGGGACTATTCCAAATTGTCAAGGTGAAGGGATGGAAATCTATGAAGCTCTTATCACTCATAATGATGAATACTTCTTGCTTGAAGATTTCACATCTTACGTTGAAGCTCAAGAACGTATTGATGCCCTCTACCGTGGTAAAGCTAAATGGTCGCGCATGAGCTTGATGAATATTGCTAATTCAGATAAATTTACGTCTGATGATACCATCACACAATATGCCGAAGAAATCTGGAACTTGAAAAAATAAGACTAAATTAGTTTAATTAATTTTCTGAAAAAGTCTTGAAAACGAAGAGTAATTCGTGTTTCGAGGCTTTTTCTTTTAGCAAAAAGCGAACGTTACAAGTAAGCTAGAAAGCTTATTAAATCAAAACTAAACAAAGGTTAAGAATGGTTTAAGAAAAGGTTGCCAAAGTCATGAAATTTATTGACAATCTTTGAAAATAGGACTAAAATAACAAAGTAAATTTTTTTAAAAGGAGAATTCTATCATGAATTTAGCTATTTTAGCACTCGGTATTGCTGTTTTAGGTGTAAGCCTTGCAGAAGGTTATCTTGTTTCAAACATTGCCAAATCAGCTGCACGTCAGCCTGAAATGTACAGCAAACTTCAAACACTTATGATTATGGGTGTTGCCTTTATTGAAGGTACTTTCTTCGTTCTTCTTGCTTCAACATTCTTTGTTAAATAAGGAAGAGTTCTAGTTTTATCTAGTTTAAGAAGGAGGGATAAAGTTGGAAACATCTGTAAATCCAACAACGCATTTCTTAGGAATCGAATTTGATTTGACTATTCTTGCCATGTCTCTCTTGACTGTACTGTTGACCTTTTTGATTATCTTTTGGGCTAGTCGTAATATGACATTGAAACCAAAGGGTAAGCAAAATGTTTTGGAGTGGATTTTTGAATTTGTTCAAGGGATTATCAGACCAAATCTTGGCAAATACACAAGTAATTACAGTCTTCTATCATTCAGTCTATTCTTCTTCTTGCTAATTGCAAACAATATCGGTTTGGTAACCAAGCTTGAGTTTGGTGGCTATAATTTTTGGACTTCACCGACATCTAATGCCGCATATAATTTTGGTTTAGCGATGATTATTGCTGTCATCGTTCATTTTGAAGGTATTCGTAAGAGTGGTCTTAAAGAGTATTTGAAAGAATACGTTTCACCAACGTCAGTTATGTTACCTATGAATATTTTGGAAGAATTTACAAACGTTATTTCTTTAACTTTGCGTTTGTACGGGAATATTTATGCCGGTGAAATCGTACTAGGTCTACTAGTACAGTTTGCGCATTACAGTGTTTTTACTGCACCGATTGCCTTCGCATTGAATATGTTATGGACGGCTTTCTCAGCATTCATTTCAGCCATTCAAGCCTATGTCTTTGTTATGTTGTCATCAACATACATCGGTAAAAAAGTAAACAACGAAGAAGAATAAGAAAGGAGAACTGATGGAAACTTTAATTAATAGTACAAGTCTTGGTAATATTATTATCGTGACAGGCTCATTTCTTCTCTTGCTTGTTCTTGTGAAAATTTTTGCTTGGGAGCAAATTACAGGAATTTTTAAGGCACGTGAAGAAAAGATTGCCAATGACATTGACGGTGCAGAAGCTGCACGTCAAAAAGCTGAAAGTTTAGCTCAAAAACGTGAAGTCGAATTATCACAGGCTAAAGATGAAGCTGGCCAAATCATTGACGATGCCAAAGAAATCGGAACAGCTAAACGTGAGCAAATTCTTGCTGATGCTAAAAACGAAGTAAGCCGTCTCAAAGCTAAAGCTAACCAAGATATTGCCCAAAATAAGGCTGAGGCACTATCAAGTGTGAAAGGTGAAGTCGCTGATTTAACAGTTCTTTTGGCTGAAAAAATCATGACAGCTAATCTTGATAAAGAGGCTCAAAGCACTCTCATTGATCGTTATCTTGATGAATTAGGAGATGCTTAATGGATAAAAAGACACAGGCTCTTGTTGAGCAATATTCAAAAAGTTTGGTAGAAGTTGCTGTCGAAAATGACAAGGTTACTCAAATTCAATCTGAAGTAGCTTCCTTACTTAGTATTTTTGAAACAACCGAGCTTGATAATAGCTTATCAAGTCTTGCCATTTCACATGAAGAAAAAGTGAAGCTTGTTAGGTTACTTCAAGAGTCTAGTTCAGCCTATCTGAACAATTTTCTTGAGGTAATTTTACAAAACGAACGAGAAGCTTACTTGTTGGCTATTTTGAAATCAGTACAGTCTGGTTTTGTAGCGGCAACCAATCAACACGATATTTATGTCAGAACAGCTGTTGCTTTATCTGACGCGCAAAAGAATCGTATTTTGACCCTTGTAGCTGAAAAGTTTGCTGTTAAGGCAGGCCATCTCGTTGAAACGATTGATGATTCTCTTATTGGAGGATTTGTTATCAGCGTTAATAATAAAGTAATTGACACAAGTATTAGCAGTCAATTACGTCAATTAAAAATGAATTTTAAATAGAAAGTGGTGTGACTTTTGGCAATTAATGCACAAGAAATTAGCGCTTTAATTAAAAAGCAAATTGAAAACTTCCAGCCAAATTTTGACGTCACAGAAACTGGTGTTGTCACTTATATCGGTGATGGTATCGCGCGTGCCCGTGGACTTGATAATGCCATGAGTGGTGAACTTCTTGAATTTTCAAATGGTGCCTACGGTATGGCGCAAAACTTGGAATCAAATGATGTTGGTATCATTATTCTTGGAGATTTCTCCGAAATTCGTGAGGGTGATGAAGTTAAGCGTACTGGTAAAATCATGGAAGTGCCAGTCGGTGAAGCTCTTATCGGACGTGTTGTAAATCCGCTTGGACAACCTGTTGATGGTCTTGGTGACATTGTTACAACAGCGACTCGTCCTGTTGAGACTCCTGCACCAGGTGTCATGCAACGTAAGTCAGTTTCTGAACCACTTCAAACTGGAATTAAGGCTATTGATGCCTTGGTTCCAATTGGACGTGGTCAACGTGAATTGATTATCGGTGACCGTCAAACTGGTAAAACATCGGTTGCTATCGATGCAATCCTTAACCAAAAAGGCCAAGATATGATTTGTATCTACGTAGCAATTGGTCAAAAAGAATCAACTGTTCGTACACAAGTTGAAACTCTTCGTAAGTACGGAGCTCTTGATTACACAATCGTTGTGACAGCCTCAGCTTCACAACCTTCTCCATTGCTCTATATTGCACCTTATGCTGGTGTGGCTATGGCCGAAGAATTTATGTATAATGGCAAACACGTTTTGATTGTTTATGATGATTTATCAAAACAAGCGGTAGCTTACCGTGAATTGTCATTGCTTCTTCGTCGTCCACCAGGTCGTGAAGCCTACCCAGGTGACGTTTTCTACCTTCACTCACGTTTGCTTGAACGTTCAGCTAAAGTTTCTGATGCGCTTGGTGGTGGTTCTATCACAGCCCTTCCATTTATTGAAACACAAGCTGGTGATATTTCAGCTTACATCGCAACAAACGTGATTTCTATCACTGACGGACAAATCTTCTTGCAAGAAAATCTTTTCAACTCAGGTATTCGCCCTGCGATTGATGCTGGTTCTTCAGTATCACGGGTTGGTGGTTCTGCACAAATTAAAGCAATGAAGAAAGTTGCTGGTACCCTTCGTCTTGACTTGGCTTCTTACCGTGAACTTGAAGCCTTTACCCAATTCGGTTCTGATTTGGATGCCGCAACACAAGCTAAACTTAATCGTGGACGTCGTACGGTCGAAGTGTTGAAACAACCACTTCATAAACCATTGCCAGTTGAAAAACAAGTTGTCATTCTTTACGCTTTGACGCATGGTTTCTTGGACAGTGTTCCTGTTAATGATATCTTGGCATTTGAAGAAGCACTTTATGATTACTTCGATGCTCATTACGAAGATATTTTTGAAACAATTCGTACGACTAAAGATCTTCCAGAAGCATCTGTTTTAGACGCAGCCATTCAAGCCTTCAAAGATCAATCACAATTTGAATAAAGGAGGATTGACTTATGGCAGGCTCACTTAGTGAAATTAAAAGTAAAATTGTTTCAACTCAGAAAACAAGTCACATCACTGGTGCCATGCAAATGGTGTCAGCGTCAAAGTTGACAAAGTCTGAGCAAGCCGCAAGGGATTTCCAAGTTTATGCGTCTAAGATTCGTCAAATCACAACAGATCTTTTGAAATCAGAGTTGACTACAGGTTCAAGCAATCCAATGTTGGCAGCACGTCCAGTTAAGAAGACTGGTTACATCGTGATTACGTCAGATAAAGGATTAGTTGGCGGTTACAATTCAAAGATTTTGAAAGCCATGATGGACACCATCCATGATTATCATGTAGAAGGACAAACAGGCTATGCAATCATTTCTATTGGTAGTGTGGGATCTGATTTTTTCAAGGCGCGTGGAATGAACGTTGCTTTTGAATTGCGTGGTTTGGAAGATCAGCCATCATTTGAGCAAGTTGGTCGTATCATTTCACAATCGGTTGAAATGTACAAAAACGAACTTTTTGATGAACTTTATGTGTGTTACAATCATCATGTCAATAGCTTGACTAGTCAAGTACGTATGCAGCAAATGCTTCCTATCTCTGATTTGGATGCAGGTGAGGCAGCAAAAGAAGGTGTTAAGGACTTTGAATTAGAACCAAATCGTGATTTGATTTTGGATCAATTATTGCCTCAATACACTGAAAGCTTGATTTACGGCGCTATTATTGACGCTAAGACAGCTGAACATGCTGCCGGTATGACAGCAATGCAGACAGCTACTGACAATGCTAAAAATGTTATCAGTGATTTAACTATCCAGTATAACCGTGCGCGTCAGGCAGCTATCACACAAGAAATTACGGAAATCGTTGCAGGTGCAAATGCGCTTGAATAATTCTAGTAAAAACTAGATAAAGAAAAAATGAATTTGACCTGGAAGAAGTGTTCAATCTAATAATGCTGCCTTCCTCAAGGTCTTATATCTTAAAAAGGAGAAATACATGAGCTCAGGCAAAATTGCTCAGGTAGTCGGACCAGTCGTTGACGTTGCTTTTGCAGCAGGCGACAAACTTCCTGAGATTAATAATGCATTGATTGTTTATAAAAACGGCGATAAAGCGCAAAAGATCGTTCTCGAAGTTGCTCTTGAACTCGGTGACGGACTTGTGCGTACCATCGCTATGGAATCAACAGATGGGCTTACACGTGGATTGGAAGTTTTCGATACTGGTAGAGCTATTAGTGTGCCAGTTGGTAAGGAAACTCTAGGTCGTGTTTTCAACGTTCTTGGTGACACTATCGACCTTGACCAACCTTTTGCAGAAGATGCAGAGCGTCAGCCCATTCACAAAAAAGCACCAGCTTTTGATGAATTATCAACATCATCAGAAATCCTTGAAACAGGTATCAAAGTTATTGACCTTCTTGCCCCTTACCTCAAAGGTGGTAAAGTTGGACTTTTCGGTGGTGCCGGTGTTGGAAAAACCGTTCTTATCCAAGAATTGATTCACAATATTGCCCAAGAACACGGTGGTATCTCAGTATTTACCGGTGTTGGGGAACGTACACGTGAAGGTAATGACCTTTACTGGGAAATGAAAGAATCTGGCGTTATTGAAAAAACAGCTATGGTCTTTGGTCAAATGAATGAACCACCTGGAGCACGTATGCGTGTTGCCCTTACTGGTTTGACCATTGCCGAATACTTCCGTGATGTTGAAGGGCAAGACGTGCTTCTCTTCATCGATAACATCTTCCGTTTCACACAAGCAGGTTCTGAAGTATCGGCGCTACTTGGTCGTATGCCATCTGCTGTTGGTTACCAACCAACCCTTGCCACTGAAATGGGACAATTGCAAGAACGTATCACGTCAACCAAGAAAGGTTCTGTTACATCTATTCAAGCTATCTATGTGCCAGCCGATGACTATACTGACCCAGCGCCAGCTACAGCCTTTGCTCACTTGGATTCAACAACTAACTTGGAACGTAAATTGACACAAATGGGTATCTATCCAGCTGTTGATCCTCTTGCTTCAAGCTCACGTGCCCTTGCTCCTGAAATTGTCGGGGAAGAGCATTATGCCGTTGCTACAGAAGTTCAACATGTGCTTCAACGTTACCGTGAATTGCAGGATATCATTGCTATTCTGGGTATGGATGAATTGTCAGATGAAGAAAAGACCTTGGTTGGACGTGCGCGTCGTATCCAATTCTTCTTGTCACAAAACTTCAACGTTGCTGAAACCTTTACAGGTCAACCTGGTTCATACGTTTCAGTTGAAGAAACAGTCCGTGGCTTCAAGGAAATCTTGGAAGGTAAACACGATGATCTTCCAGAAGATGCCTTCCGTATGGTCGGCGGTATTGATGACGTTATTGAAAAAGCAAAATCAATGAACTACTAATGAGGTGGTACTATGACATATATGACCGTTCAGGTAGTCACACCAGATGGTGTTCGTTATGATCACCATGCTAATTTCATTTCAGTCAAGACTCCAGATGGTGAAATGGGAATTTTACCAGATCACATCAACATCATTGCCCCTTTAACTGTTCACGAGATGAAGATTCGTCGTATTGATGATGATAGTCATGTGGATTGGGTTGCTATTAATGGTGGTATTCTTGAAATGAAAGACAATTTTATCACTATCGTTGCTGATTCAGCTGAGCGCGAACGCGATATTGATGTCAGTCGTGCTGAACGTGCCAAGTTGCGTGCTGAACGCGAACTTGAACATGGTCAAACAACGCACGATATCGATGAAGTCCGTCGAGCACAAGTTGCGCTCCGACGTGCCCTCAACCGTATCAGTGTAGGTAATAAGTAAAACGGCTAGAAAAAAGCTGGCTGATCATTAAAAAATACAGACAGATTCAAGCTGATCTTGATTAATTGCCTCTTTGTCAACTGTAGTCGGTGATGAAAAGATGTCTTATGGAGAGAACCATTTGGTTCTCTTTTTGTTATGGGTTTGATTGACGTTCAAGATGAAGAAAATTCGTTTCTTGAAGTTAGAAAAATTGCGGTAGCCAAAGCTTGACTTTTGATATATTTGATGAGCTTGTTGTAGCCTCAAGCTTGGTATTTGAAGAGTCTAATGCTAAGGCATCTGTAATGTATCATTTATATTTGTCAAGGGTCTTAAAAACATTGAAAATAATATGTTGACAGTATTTTTGAGGTCATGAATCAGTTTGAGGAAAAGCTGGTTACTTTCCTCTTGAAAGTGGTAGAGCAGGGGCTGATAAAAATCGTAAAAGTCGGCTAATTCTGGTGATAAAATCTTGATTAGTTTGACAACCTTCTTTATAGAGATAAGTACGCAAGGTTGGGTTGTAAAGCAGGGTATCACTGAGTGTTCGGCTACCTTGAAGAAACTGTTTCCAATGAAGGCAGGCTGCCCTTTTTGAAAGCTGGACTCATCCCAAGTCATGACTTCAGGAGCTTTTCATAGCTTTCTTTGAAGCTGAATAGGTCAAGTTTTCGGTAGACAGTGGATGTGGAAATGCGTAGTTTCTGAGTAATCTCTGTCAGAGCGATCTTGTCAGTCAAGAGGTCAGCAACCTTTTGGCGGACGAAGTCGGAAATCTGGCAGTTTTTATTGCCAAGATCCGTCTCATAAACAATCATTTTCTTACATGCTTTGGACTGAAAGCGCTGCTTATTGATCCTTAGAAAACTAGGGAAGTCTAGGATGCTAAGGAATGGAATAGGTGATGCCTTCTGGCAGTTATACTTAATCATTTAACTGCTGATAGGAATTTTACCCACTATAGAATTATAGAGTTGCTATTTAACCAGTGTAAGACGAGTCTTAAAGTCTTGTCATTTTTTATCTTACAAAACTGTAAGGTTGTGAGACTATTTATTCAGTATAATGAAATTGAAAAGTACATAAAACTTTTGACAAGCTATTAAAAATATTTTATACTTGTCTTATATAAATAATACAAAATAGGAGATATTCTATGGCTAGAGGAAAAAAAGCAAAGTGGTCAAAGAAAAGCAAAGGAATCGTAGTTGGTGTAGCTACTGCTGGAGTTGTTTTAATTGCTGCAGTTTTATGGTTGCAACAAAAAAATAGCAGTCAAGTCAAGGTTAGTGAGGAGCCTTATCAGTCTGTTAATGTTAGCGAAGGAACCATAGCTTCTTCAACACTTTTATCAGGCTCAGTCAAGGCCTTGTCTGAACAATATGTTTATTTTGATAGCAGCAAGGGGACGAGTGCTAGGGTAACGGTTTCAGTTGGAGATCAGGTGACTGCTGGTCAACAATTAGTACAGTATGATACAACGACTGCGCAAGCAGCTTATGATACAGCTGTCAGAAATCTTAATAAGGTTGGACGTCAAATCACCTATCTCAAAACTTATGGTAACCTTCCGACAACCACTTCTTCGACAGATGAGGAGACAGGTGAAACTAGTACAACGACGGTTGCACCATCGGCTCAGCAAAATGCTAGTTATAACCAACAGTTGCAGGATTTAAATGATTCTTATTCCGATGCTCAAGCAGAGGTTGACAAGGCTCAAGCAGCTCTCAATCAAACCGTTGTTGTCAGTGATGTGTCTGGAACGGTGGTTGAAACCAATAATAATGTTGACCCCTCTTCAAAAACAAGTCAAACTTTGGTTCATGTGGCGAGTGAAGGACAACTTCAAGTTCATGGCAGTTTAACAGAATACGATTTAGCTAATGTTAAGGTTGGTCAAGCTGTCAAAATTAAATCAAAAGTTTATCCTGACAGGGAATGGACAGGGACAATTTCTTATATTTCTAATTATCCTAAGGATGCCCAGTCAGCAGCTGAGCAAAGTTCATCTAGTTCATCCTCGTCTTCAGCCAACTATGATTATAAGGTTGACATTACTAGTCCGATTGATAATTTGAAACAAGGATTTTCAGTTTCAGTTGAGGTAGTTAATGATGTTAAGCATGCTTTAGTGCCAACCTCTGCGGTTGTTAAAGAAGATAAGAAATATTATGTTTGGCTTTATGATGATAGCACAGGTAAAATCAAGAAAAACGAAGTGACTGTTGGTAGTGCTGATGCTAAATCACAAGAAATCTTAACAGGATTGACCGTAGGGCAAATTGTCATCAAGAATCCAGATAAAAATTTCAAAAATGGTCAAAAACTTGAAGATATCCAATCAGCAGATACGACTTCAACGAAGAAGACTAAGGAGAATAAGTAGTGGCTCATGAAGAAAAAGTTTTAATTCAATTAAATGATATTGTCAAAACTTACCAAAATGGGGATCAGGAATTACGAGTTCTCAAGGGAATTGATTTGACAGTACGTGAAGGGGAATTTCTAGCTATTATGGGACCGTCTGGTTCGGGTAAATCAACTCTCATGAATATCATTGGCCTGCTAGATAGGCCAACATCAGGAGATTATCGTCTCAACGGTACTCAAGTTGAAGAATTAAGTGGTAAAAAGCTAGCTCAGGTGCGTAATGAAGAGATTGGTTTTGTCTTTCAGCAGTTTTTTCTGCTATCTAAACTTAATGCTTTACAAAATGTTGAACTACCATTGATTTATGCGGGAGTTGGTGTTTCCAAACGTCGTCAGCTTGCTAAGCAGTACTTGGAAAAAGTTGAACTTGGCGAGCGCATCAAACATTTACCATCTGAATTGTCTGGTGGACAAAAGCAGCGTGTGGCAATCGCGCGAGCCTTGGTTAATAATCCTTCTATCATTTTAGCAGATGAGCCAACCGGTGCCCTTGACACCAAAACTGGTCAGCAGATCATGACTTTGCTAACAGAACTCAACAAGGAAGGTAAGACCATTATTATGGTTACACACGAGCCAGAGATCGCTAACTATGCTACACGGAAAATTGTTATTCGTGATGGTGAAGTCACGGCTGATACAACTGACAGTGTCCGAATTGATTAAGGAGAAAAGCGATGGAAAATTGGAAATTTGCCCTTAATTCCATTATGGGACATAAAATGCGTTCCTTCTTGACAATGCTAGGAATCATTATCGGTGTAGCATCGGTGGTTCTCATCATGGCTCTTGGTCAAGGGTTGAAAAATGGAATTTCGGATCAGATCAATAAAGAGCAGAAAAATTTAAACGTCTATTTTAAAACGGCAGCTGACAAGAAAGCTGAGGAGAATCCCAACTATTATTATGAGGAAGATAGTAGTAGCAAAGCCCCAATACTTCAAGAAGCCTGGGTTGAAAAGGCGGCCAAGGATACTGAGGGTGTCTCAGGTTACTACATTACTAATAGCACAACATCAGAAGTTTCTTATGGTAAGAAAAAAGTTAAAGGTGTTAATATAACAGGAATTAATAGAACTTATCTTGCTATCAAAAAATTCAAAATTATAGCTGGGCGTTCGTTTGAGGCATCTGATTACAGTCAGTTTTCACGAATTATCATGTTGGAAAGTGATCTAGCTAAGAAACTTTTTGGCAGGAGTCAAGCAGCTTTAAATAAGGTAGTTGCGCTATCTGGTAAAAGTTATTTGGTTGTGGGTGTATATAAAGATCCCAATGCTGGGAGCTCTGCCTACGGCATGGTTTCTGGTGGCAATGCCATCATGACTAATTCTCAAGTGGCTAGTGAATTTGGTGCTAAGGAAGTTGACCAAATCTATTTCCACATTAACGATGTTAGTCAAGCTAATAAAATTGGTAAGGCTGTTGGGCAAGAACTAACTCGCCTGTCTGGTACCAAAGACGGTTTCTATGAAAATTACAACATGGATGCGATTATTGAACAGGCTAACCAAATAGCCTCCATGTATACGTTAGCATTTGGTGTCATTGCAGCTATTTCTTTGCTGGTTGGTGGTATCGGTGTTATGAATATCATGCTGGTTTCGGTAACAGAACGAACGAGAGAAATTGGCCTTCGCAAAGCACTTGGGGCAACTCGCGGAAAAATTCTCAGTCAATTTTTGATAGAATCGGTTGTGTTGACTATTCTGGGTGGATTAATTGGTTTAGGTTTGGCTTATTTGGCTGTCAGTGCACTGACACCGATTCTTAAAGAACAACAAATTATTCCGGAAGTATCAGTCCAAGTTGTATTAATCAGTCTGGTCTTCTCAGCCTTTGTCGGTATTGTTTTTGGACTTTTACCAGCTAATAAGGCTAGCAAGCTAGATCCAATTGAAGCTCTACGTTATGAATAAAAGAAGGGGTGGTGATGAGCATGTATCGTGCTTGGCAACAGTTTTTTAAATACTTGAGCATTTTTTCTGTCCTCATCACATTATCTCTTCTCATTTACCTAGTCAAAGGTCTTGGGATTCTACAAAATCCAGATGCCCTGGCTCAGGCTTTGGAAAAGCAAATGCTACTAGGAAGTCTGCTTTTCTTTGCCCTTCAGGTTATTCAAGTTGTTATCCCCATCATTCCTGGTGGAGTAACGACGATTGTTGGTTTTATGGCTTTCGGACCTTTCTGGGGATTTGTTCTAAATTATCTGGGGATTTTGCTAGGAAGTGTTATTTTATTTTTGCTGAGCAGGCATTTTGGTAAAATGTTCATCCTTCTTTTCATCAATGAACAGGCCTTTGATCGCTACGAAAGAAAATTACTGACGCCTACCTATGAAAAATTTTTTATCCTAAATATGATTTCTCCCGTTTCACCAGCTGATGTTCTGGTTATGATTACAGGGCTAGGTCGGATGAGTTTTCGAAAATTTTTTATTATCATTTTGCTTTGCAAGCCGCTTTCCATCATTGTTTACAGTTATTTCTGGATTTATGGTGGTAAATTATTATTTAAATAAGTTGAGACCGCCCTTGGTGCGGTTTTTTGTTATAATAGACTTATGACTTACATGATTACGACGAGTTTGGGACAATCTGCGCAGCTAGTTCAGCGAGCAAAAGACTTTGCAGAAAAGCTAAATGTTCCTTACAGAGAACGGCAGAAGCGTTCGCTCGGCTATTTTTTGAAAATTTATGACGGGGTGCTCTTGGTCTACGATAAGAACTTGATATTTCATCATCGTGATGGCAGTCAGTTAGCTTTTCATCCCGACACGGCTATGTTACGTATCAAGAGTAAGCATGATCCACTTGTAGAACTGATTGGAAGGGAATCTCTGACCATTTTGGATACAACGCTTGGTCTAGCTAGTGATAGTCTTGTTATGAGCTACGCTGAACACCAAGTGACTGGTCTGGAGAGTCAACAGTTGATTCATTTGATCGTGTCACAGGGCTTGCAGACTTTTGAGTCTGGCAATGCTGCGCTGGATGCGGCCATGAAAAGGATTAGGACACTTTGTATAGATAGTTTGACTTATCTAAAAAACCAGAGCGATCAAGCTTATGATATTATTTATTGTGATCCTATGTTTTCTGAGCAAATAAATGAATCTAATAATCTCTCTGGATTAAGACCAGTGGCAAATTATAGCCCTGTTTCTAATCAATGGTTGAGGGAAGCTAAGCGCGTGGCCAGAAAGAAAATCATTATTAAAGCGCATTTTCGAGACACTGTCTTTGAAGATTTTGGTTTTAGACGCATCATCAGACCCAATCAAAAATTTCATTACGGTGTCATAGATTTAGAAAACTAATTGAACTTATGTCAAGTTTTTTTCTTGACAGCATAAAAAAGTATGTTATAATAGTTAGAGTAGTTTGGTAGCTCTGCTATTGAACACAAAGAATATTAAAATAGAAATGAGATATTTTAAAAATGGCAGTAAAAATCCGTTTAACTCGTATGGGTTCTAAGAAAAAACCTTTTTATCGTATTAACGTAGCAGATTCACGTGCACCACGTGATGGACGTTTCATCGAAACTGTTGGAACATACAACCCACTTGTTGCTGAAAACCAAGTGACACTTAAAGAAGACCGCGTTCTTGATTGGTTGTCTAAGGGTGCACAACCTTCAGACACAGTTCGTAACATCCTTTCAAAAGAAGGTGTTATGAAAAAATTCCACGAATCAAAATTCTCAAAATAATAGAGTAGAAGAAGCCTATGGACACCATTGAAAATCTGATTATCGCTATTGTGAAACCCTTGATTTCACAACCAGATAAGATTACCATCAAAATTGAAGACACACCTGAGTTTTTAGAATATCATCTTGACTTGGATGCTCAAGACATCGGTCGTGTTATCGGCAAAAAAGGTCGTACCATCACAGCGATAAGATCGATTGTCTATTCGGTTCCAACCCAAGGTAAAAAAGTTAGACTCGTTATTGACGAAAAGTAAAAGAGAACCGTGAGGTTCTCTTTCAGAATGAAGACAAACATCTCGATTGATGTTTGTCTTTTTCTGTTTATAGAATTTAAATCGCCTCTGTTTACTAAAATAGAGGGTATTTGTCCAAAATAAAAAAGCTTGCCTGCCCTTATTTTTACCAATTTTTTGAGATTTAAACACGCCAAAGTCAGT
>NZ_KB904070.1 GCF_000379985.1 Streptococcus caballi DSM 19004
TGACAAGTTCCGTATTTTGAGAGTTAGTGTTCCCAGATTGATTCTGTTTCCAATTCAATCCTGCCTATTTAGCGACTTGAGGATGGTCTTTAAAGCGCTCAATCTGTCCAATTTCAGCGATAATTCCTGCAGCGTAAACTTTACCAACACCAGGCACAGAAGTTAAACACTGGTATTCAGGNATGACTTCNACCATNTNTTCAATAGCTTTATCAATATCCTTAATCATTTGTTCCAGATTTCGGATTTCTCGAGCTAATAGCCCGAGAACAACATTGACGGAATCTTGTTGGAGCTTAGGCAGACGATAAGAGCCATTGACAGCTGATTGAATAGCTTTAGCTAATTTTTCAGGCGCTTTGAATCGTCCTCTCCCCAATTTTTGGATAAAGTCCGCTAGGTCATTGAGAGGAACGGTCGCTAACTCGTCGAGGGTATAGTCTTCTGTCATTAAGGAAATAATGGTGCTAGACCAGAGAGAAGTTGTGAGGCTCTCATTCTTGATTTCAGTAGATAAGGTATTGCACTTGTAGTAGATGTTCTCAATAAAGTGCTGCTTGGTCTTGGTCAACTGCTCAATGAGTTGAAGCCTGGTTCTGGTCAAGTGTTGGAGAGCCATGTATTTCTCTTCCTTGAGAAAAGCAGGTGAGAATCGCTCAATACGGAAATAATCGGCAATATAGAAGGCATCAAGGGTATCATTCTTGCTTTCTTCAAAGGCTTCCCGGTATTTCTTGATTTTGTTGGGTTGTTCGACCATGACCTCAACCTTTAGAGCTTTCAAGTCGCTGTCTTCATGAAAGAACATGGCAGGGTGAAAGCTATAAAGACTGGTGGCTTCCATTCCAATGACGATGCGTTCAAATGAATAGGTGTCATTTAATTCAAGAATCTGATTTTTGATTTCTTGAGCACCTGTTAGGTCATTGGGAAGAGAAGCTGTAAAGGGAGTTGTTGAATCACTAAGCATGATACAGCCATCTAGTTTGGTAGAGCTAACGTCTAAACCGACAAAACATTTCATTTGGAAGGTCTCCTTTCAATTGGATTTGGAAGTTTTCTTGACTACTGTAAGGTTCCCCAGAAACACGTTGGACCAACAGCCTCGCTTAATAGAATTATTATCATAGAACTGACTTGCCGCCTGCACGCCACTAAGTGCAGAAGTCGTTTTATGGAAACAGCTAGTGTGTTGGAAGTAGGGACAACGCTTGGGTAACAGACTATTTAATGAAGTCTAAGCAACAAGGAGAAAAAGAAACAACCATGAGTCCATTCCATGACTCTATTGTTCTGGAAAACCTTGCAATAGTCAAGTTAACGTAAGAACAATTATTAAAAATTTTGGATTGAAAAATCCCCATAAACTTATTTTACGAGGAGAAAATGATAGTGATAAATGAGATACTCATTCAGTTACCTAAAAAAAATAATCATATATGGTTACTGCATCTTTGGGAGCATTGTGTAGTACGTAATTTTGAAAAAAAATTAATTCAACATGATTTAGATGGTCAGGGTATTATAATTAATGGTGCTACTTTTTTGGATTCTACCAGTATAGAGATTTTTTATTCTATAAGTAGTTTAAGGGAAGTTATCTTATCAATTGTTCAAATGGTTATAAAAGATATTCCGAGAGAAATAATTGAACACGAAATTTCGATTATTTCTGATGAGATAAGTTATGTAGATATCAATGATGAAGAGAAAGCTGTTTATGATGGTTTAAAAATTACTGAAAATGATAATATTTTAAATCTTTATAAAAATATTAATTTATCTGTTGAAGAAGTGATTCCAAAATTTTCACAATTGGTAGAAGACGTAAAAATAGCTGACTTCTCAGATAATAGATTAACACTTACAACTGAATCAAATATTGTTTTGATTAGTAAGAAGTATCCTAATTTTGCACTATCTCAAAGTTCTATTTTTTTAACATTTGATCTCAAGTTAAAAATAACTAATCTGCGTGAATACTTAATTGGTTACTTTTTAGCATTTATGTTAGGTATGACGGAAGATAGTATTATACATAAAGAGTATTTATTGAAGAATAGTAAATATTTAGGCTACACACAGTATTTAATGTATAATAATGATGCACATATTTTAGGACTATTAGATGTAAAAAATGTTAATAATGTGGAGATTGGTGACATTTTTAAAGAAAATACATTTAAGAAAATAACTGGCAAAGAATTTCAAAGACAATTGAATGGATTTAAAACTTATGTTGGATTGTATGTTTCTAAATATGATTTTTGTAAAGATATTTTAAAATGTTGTTCAAATGAAACACAGATTTTATTTGATGATTTTTTGTCACTTATTGATACTATAACTGTTAATGATATTCAATCTCTTTATGAGAGGGTAATTTATGATATTAAAGAAGTATAGAGATTTTTGTCGATTATTTTTGGGTCGTCTTATCAGCAATTGTGGAGATTCAATTTACACGATTGTATTATCATGGTATGTGTTAGAAACAACTAATAGTGCTTGGTATGTCGGGCTATTAAACTTTTTAATCTTTATTCCAAATACCTTCTCTTTTATTTTTGGTAAGAAGATTGATTCTCTACCTAAAAAAAATTTACTGATTTTTCTAGAATGGGCTCAATTGTTAGCTGTTCTAGGGATTATTTTGGGAATTACTTTAAGAAGTATTAATGCTAATGTTGGTTTAGCCGTTATCTTTATCGCTGTTTTTTTAGCTTCGATAGCTGGGCTTAATACTTATACTGTCCAAGATGCTTTAGTTCCTAAAATTATTTCCACTAAAGATTTAGCAAAAGCAGAAATGTATATGTCTGTAGCTTACAATGGTACAGAATATGTATTTACTGCTATCAGTGGTTTTTTACTTTCTGTTTTAAGTTATATTCCGCTGCTATTGGTTGATGTCTTCACGTTTTTAAGTTCGATTTTGCTATTTCGAAAAATAAGCTTTAAAGAAAAAATCGAAAATGAAAATGAACAGACAGACTTTTTAAGTGGTTTACGTTTTATCTGGCAAAATAAAGTCGTATTCTCTATTACATTAGGTGGTGCTATTTCCAATTTTCTTTTTGGAGGTTTTAACGTTTATCAATTATTAGTTGCAAAAGATGTTGGAAATTCAACATTTTATGGTCTTTTGGTTTCTGCTTGTGCTGTTGGAACCTTATTAGGGACAACAGTTGCTGCTAATTTTGCATTAAAAAAGCTTAATTTAGGTAAAGCTTTTTGGCTTGCTACTGCTATTTTTGGTATTGGGATTGGTTTCTCGGCAATGGTACATAGTTGTTTTGTGCTATTATTGATCTGGTTTGTCTCTTGTATGTTTTTGGGTATCACACACGTTGCTCAAAAGCCTATTTTACAAACTGAAATTCCAAATGAAAAACTTGGAGAAGTTTTCAGTGCTTTTTATACGGTGACAATTCCAACTCTTGCGATTGGTTCATTAGTTTTTGGTTACATTGCTAAGTTTTTATCATGGCGTTTATTTCTTATAGTATTTACAATTTTCTTCCTTTTAGTAAGTTTCCTTTATTTTTCAAATAAAAAATTAAGGCAGTATGACGTTTCCTAAACTTGTATTTCTTGTTATAATAGTGATAATGGAGGGGAAATGATAACTGATATTGCGACATTAATAAAAACAAAGCGTAAAGAAAAAGGAATAACTCAAAAAGAATTAGCTGATGGCATTTGCGTTCAAGCGGTTATTAGTAAAATCGAAAAGGGAGAAACGACTCCTTCGGTAGATATTTTCTTTAAAATAGTCAAAAAGTTAGAAATTGATATGTCGATTGTTTCTAAGATTTTTAAATTGAATAATACACCTCATCAAAATTTAGTATATTCTGATAAAGTGAAGCAGCTACTTTATATGAGAGATTATGAAAATTTAGCTTATGTTTTAAAAACATTAAATAAACTAGATATGACACCGGAAGAGATTTTGTATTATGAGTGGTTGATTTCAGTTACTAATTATATGACAAGACAATCTACTTTCTTAGAAACTATTCAAGAATTGAAGGAAATTTTGTCTGAGTCTAAGGATAATTATTTTCAACTGTATTTAAAGGTTGTATCGGCCATTGCAAGTATTTACAGTGATAATCATGATGATGATTTAGCTTTGCAATATTTTGAGTCAATTATTGATGATTATCAAGCGAGTGAAGATTTTCAAGATCAAGTTACTTTTTTGTACAGTATTTCTCGTGCTTATTTCATAAAAGAAGATTTAAACAAGTCTTTAATGTATATTTCAAAAGCTATAGACGAGATTTTGGAAGAAAAATCTATTTATTTATTGGGTGACTCTTTGTTAATGAAGGCATATATTTTAAATGAAGCTAAATTGTATGACGAGTCTAAAAAATACTGTCGTAATGCAATCACAATTTTTGAATTAGAAAATAAAGAATTACTCAAAAATATGGCACAAAAGTTATTAATAGATATAGAGGAGAAGAAGATATGAAAGTGTTAAGTATTATGATGACTCTACTTGTCGTTGTTCCACCAATTATTTTTTAATTAATTGTAAACGAAGTAGTTTTTACATTATTTGCTATTATTTTTAATTAAAAGCATTGATTATTTAGTATAATACGAAGCAACCTATTTGTGAAGGTTGCTTTTTAGATTACTTTTTATGAATAATTACCAAAATTATTTTTACAATACGAACTCATTACAAAGTTGTTAAGAGCCATTCTAAAAATAGACAACGTTTTCTAATTTTTATACAATTTAAATAATTGAAAGCTAGTCTGTGATAGAATTGGAGATGTTAATTTTGAATGGAAATTATTTTAAAATTGCTAGAATAGCTAAACAAGATATAGCTCTTATGTGAGGTCTTATGGGCGCGGAACTGCAATAAATACTAGTGATATTGATATCTTAGTTAGTCTTCCTTCACATTTATTTGATAGTTATAATAATCTTTCTGGAAATGTACAATCTAGATTGTTACAGGCAGTTCGTAGTGCAATCAAGCAATCTTATCCTACAAGTGATATTAGAGCAGATGGACAAATTGTAAAAATTAACTTTTGTGATGGAATTTTGTTTGAAATTTTACCAGCTTTTCAAAATATTGATGGAACTTATATTTATCCAGATTCTAATTTAGGTGGTAATTGGTTGTCAACAAATCCTAAGGCAGAGCAAGATGAAATGCGCAAAAAAAAATAAATCATCAAATGGTTTACTTGTTGCAACTTGTCAGCACCTTAGGGATATTAGAGATAATAATTTTAAAAGCTATCATCTGTCTGATATAGTTATTGATAGCTTTGTTTATGAAGTGATAGGTAATTGGAGATTTGCTTCAACAAGCAAGGGTTCTAGTAATGAAGGGACTTATGAGAAAAATCTATTAGAACATTTTAATAAAAAAGCTCTTTGGTGGAGATTAGATTTTGAATCTTTAAAAGCTCCTGGTAGTGGAGATGATATTGATACGGAAAAGAGTATTGAATGTTTAGAAAAGGTTCTTAAATACATAGCAGAATAAAAGTTTAAAGAATTTCCTAAATTATATCAATTTCAAAAAGTATAATATAGATAAAACCGAACATCTTATCTAGAAAATTATTCTAGTTATAAGATAGTTCGGCTTTTTTTATTTTTGTCGTAAATTGGTCGTAAGTTTTGTTCTTTATAAACTAAAAACGTTGATTTATCAACGTTTTTAATCTAATTTATTTCATTGTAGGGAACAAAAGTACATCGCGGATTGTTGTTGTATCTGTCAAGAGCATAACAAGGCGGTCAATACCGATTCCAAGTCCACCTGTCGGTGGCATACCATACTCAAGGGCTTCAACATAGTCGTAGTCAATGCCTGTTGCCTCATCATCACCGAGTTCCTTGGCAGCGGCTTGGGCTTCAAATCGTGATAATTGATCGATTGGATCGTTCAATTCAGTGAAGGCATTGCCGTACTCTTTCGTCATAATGAAGAGCTCGAAACGGTCTGTGAAACGTGGATCATCAGCATTTTTCTTAGCCAGCGGGGAAACTTCAACTGGATGTCCGTAAACAAAGGTCGGTTGAATGAGGGTTTCTTCAACAAACTCTTCAAAAAAGGCATTGATGATGTGGCCAACAGTGTTGAAGTGTTTTTCAAGCGGAACATTTTTTTCTTTGGCAATAGCTTGCGCGTCTTCAACAGTCATCTCTTGCCAGAAATCAATTCCTGTTACTTCCTTGATGGCATCTACCATGTGAACACGTTTGAATGGCTCGTTGATTTTAATTTCAGTACCTTGGTAAACAACAGGTGCATCACCTTTGACAGCGCGAGCTGCATGTTGGATAATGCCTTCGGTTAAATCCATGATATCTTGGAAGTCAGCATAGGCTTGATACACTTCGATGGAAGTGAATTCAGGGTTATGAGTTGCATCCATACCTTCATTACGGAAAATACGGCCAATTTCGTAAACACGTTCCATACCACCAATGATGAGGCGTTTAAGGTGAAGTTCCGTTGCGATACGAAGCACCATATCCATATCTTGAGCATTGTGATGAGTAACAAATGGGCGAGCAGCAGCGCCACCAGCTTCATTGTGAAGAACAGGTGTTTCCACCTCTAAGAAACCAAGGCCATCAAGATAACGACGAATTTCAGAAATGATTTGTGAACGTGTGACGAAACGTTCGAAGCTTTCACGATTTGAAATCAAGTCCAAGTAGCGTTTACGGTAGATCGTTTCAACGTCTGTCAATCCGTGAAATTTTTCAGGCAGTGGACGAAGCGCTTTTGACAAGTGAGTAATATGAGTGGCCTTGATAGAAAGTTCACCCATATCTGTGCGCATCACTTCGCCCTCAATACCAAGGAAGTCACCAAGGTCGGCTTTTTTGAAAATTTGGTAGTTTTCATCGCCAACGGCGTCCTTACGGACATAAATTTGGATCTGACCGTCGCGGTCTTGAATGTGAGCAAATCCAACTTTCCCTTTACCACGTTTAGTCATAAGGCGTCCAGCGATAGTAGCTGTCTTGTTAATCTCATGCAGTTCTTCTTTTGTCTTGTCTGCGTATTTTTCTTTTAGTTGACCAGAAGTGGCAGTACGCTCAAAACGTTTTCCGAAAGGATCGATTCCTTGCTCAGCCAAAGCCGTCATTTTTTCACGACGGACAATCTGTTGGTCGTTTAATTCTTCGATGTGTTCGTTAGACATAGTTTCCTCCAATAAGTTTTCCTTCCTATTTTATCATAAAATCAAGTGTTTAGGGCGAAAACGACCTAGGAATTTTCATATTTTTATTCAAACAAATTACTATTCTTACAATATTTGATGAATAATTTTAGAGATAAAATGTTTAACATTGATAATTGAGGACTTGAGTGCTAAAATAATTTGTGTAAACGTTGTCAAAAAGAAAAATTTATTTTAGAAAAGAGGAGCAAATCATGTCACATTTTAACAATAATAATTTTGAAGATGTTTTACTTAATCGTCACTCGGTTCGCTGGTTTGATACAGATGTCAAAATTAGTCGAGAAGAAATGAAAGAAATGATCTCAGAGGCTATAACTTCTCCATCTGCCTGCAATTTGCAACCGTGGCGTTTTGTGATTATTGATACGCCTGAAGGAAAGGAAAAATTGCGTTCTTTTTTCATGAAATTTAATACGCCTCAGTTGGAGACCGCGTCAGCTATTGTTTTTGTCTTTGGAGATACTCAGGCGTATAAATCATACCGCGATTTATGGAATAAGGCTTGTGAAGATGGCCGTATTACTCCAGAAAAAAGAGATGAGGTCCTGCGCACCTTCTTGCCGCTTTATGAAGCGGCTTCTTATGACGGTCTGGTGCATGATGCCAAGACAAATAGCTCTCTTGCCGCTATGCAATTTATGTTGGTAGCTCGTGGCCATGGTTATGAAACTAATGCTATCCAAGGTTATAATGCAAAAGTTGCTGCAGAAACCTTGGGTCTTGATCCAAAACGATTTGTGCCTAATATGGCTATCGCAATCGGTAAACCCGATTTGAATCATGTGACAAATGAAGTCAAGTCTGAACGTTATTTTGTTGACGAAGTCAGTCAATTTTTATAAAAATATAACAAGGCTGGGTGTTTTCGCTCAGCTTATTTTATGCTAAATCAAAAGATACAGTAAAATAGTATAATATAATTTAAGAAGATAAGGTGAAGGAGAAATAATGTGACTGACTGGTAGTAGTAGAATCGATTAGATGAGTAATCATCTGTTGATAAGCAGTCTATCAAGTGTTGAATTATTGTGAATAACCATATACACAGCATTCATCATTATTTTTTTACGAGAAGTCAGTCTTTACTCGCTAATAACAAATGGCCTTTGTATCAAAGAAATAGAAGAAAATGTTATAAAGGAAAACTTTGGAACACTGATGTTCAATTGATAAAAAAGGGAAAAGATAGTATAATAGCATGGTTAAATGGATAAATTGAAAGGTTAATCATGATTACTTCTATTGTTTTTGACGTTGACGATACGATTTATGATCAGCAGGCGCCCTATCGTATTGCAGTTGAGAAATGTTTCCCTGATTTTGATATGACCAAGATCAATCAAGCTTATATTCGCTTCCGTCATTATTCTGACACTGGTTTTCCACGTGTCATGGCTGGAGAATGGACAACAGAATATTTCCGTTTTTGGCGTTGTAAGGAAACCTTGTTAGAGTTTGGTTACCGTGAAATAGACGAAGCAACTGGTGTTTACTTTCAAGAAGTTTATGAGCATGAGCTTGAAAATATTACCATGCTAGAAGAAATGCGCATGACCTTAGATTTCCTCAAAGAAAAAAATGTGCCTATGGGAATTATCACCAATGGACCGACCGAGCACCAGCTTAAAAAAGTTAAAAAGCTTGGCTTGTACGATTATATTGAGCCCAAGCGTATTCTTGTCAGTCAGGCAACGGGTTTTCAAAAGCCTGAGAAGGAAATCTTCAACTTGGCAGCGGAGCAATTTGACATGAACCCAGCGACAACACTTTATGTTGGTGATTCTTATGATAACGACATCATGGGTGCTTTCAATGGTGGCTGGCATTCCATGTGGTTTAATCACCGAGGCCGTAGTTTGCGAGCTGGAATTAAGCCAGTTTATGATGTGGCGATTGACAACTTTGAGCAGCTCTTCGGCGCAGTCAAGGTGCTCTTTGACCTGCCTGATAATAAGTTCATCTTTGATGTCAATGATAAGGAAAATCCTGTTCTACAAATGGGGATTAACAATGGTCTCATGATGGCAGCAGAGCGTTTATTGGAAAGCAATATGAGTATTGATAAAGTAGTCATCCTCTTAAGGTTAGATAAGCAGCAGGAGAAGATACTTCGTTTGAAATATGCTAGATAAGATAAAGAAAAAGGTAAAACTTTGGAGTTTTACCCTTTTTTTGTTTGAATATGAGTATGAGTGCTTTCTTCTAAATAGGATTTGTCATTCCAAGTCAGGCAAGAAAAGTGTTTGAAATCCTTGGTTTCTAAAATAGTCAGACTGGCATTGTCCAGCCCACCTTTGTGACGTAGGAAGCCAGGTTCAAAACCTAATAAGCTATGAATTGAAGCTGTAAAATTCGCACCATGTCCGATAAGAAGGACATTCTCATAAGAATACTTTTCGAGAGAACGTACAAAGTCACGCACGCGTTTGGTTGTCTGATAAACTGACTCCGCCTCAAACATTGCCGCGTTAAAATTTGCCAGATTGTGACGAAAGGCTGTCATCTGTTTAGGATAGATGGACTTCATGATGTCAATTTTGTTGCCTTCTAACTTGCCTAACTGCCATTCACGAAGAGCGGGGGTCAGAATGATTTCGTGAGGATGCTCATTTTCGGCTACGATAATCTGAGCTGTCTTACGAGCTCTCTTCAAATCACTGGAAAAAACAGCATCAAATGTAACATCCTTCAAATAATGCCCCAGTTTTTTCAGCTCTTCAATGGATTCATCTAGAAGGGGCGAGTCACCCTTGGCACCTTGAAAACGACCTTCCAAGTTCCATTCGGTTTTTCCATGTCTGATAAAATATAATTTCATTTTTTCTCCCGTGATTTATTAATTGTTGTCAATTAAGTCTGCAAAGCTAGCTTGAACGAAATCGGCTAACACTTGACTGTTGATTCTTATTGAGCGACCGACTTCACCAGCTGAAACAATCATCTCACCCTTTTCCAAAGCACGATCGTCAATGAAAATAGGGAAATGGTGCTTCTGACGAATACCCACAGGATTGTTAGCGCCATGAATATAGCCTGTTGTTTTTTGGAGGTCTTTTTGAGGAATCATGCTTACTTTTTTATTTCCTGATACTTTGGCTAGTTTTTTCTCTGAAAGATGCTCAGTGATTTGAACAATACCAATGAGGGGACCTGTCTTGTCACCAGTCAATGCTAACGTTTTAAAAATATCTTCTCTTTGAATGTCTTGGGGAAGCTTGCCTTCCAGGGCGTTGAGGGCTAAACTGTCGTGCTCAATCTTTGCCTTATCTAAAATTTGATCCACCAGGGTCTTTTTTAGTTTGTTTTTCTTTGCCATTTTCCTTCTCTAAATGCCTTTCATTTACCTACTACATTTTATAAAAAAATGCAGAGCTTGACAAGAAAAAGAAGACCAGTAATACACGACTTAGCCTTCTTATTCTTTTATTTTACCGAATAATTTTTGGTAGGTTTTCTTCTTATCCTTGGTTACTGCAATTTGGTTGAGGTCCAAAGGATTATCAAATCCACTTAGGTAGCCTTGTGAGGTGTATTGGTGCAGGTCATAATCCAACTCTGTCTGAGGAGCAGCATCATAATATCCTGAATCAGAGCCGTAGGTTGGAATCCATACTGCATCAAATCCCTTAACAGAAATATTTTGTTCGGTCATGAAATAAGTACCAATATAAATTCCGACATTCTTAGCGCCTAGTTTTTTAAGCTCCTCCCGAAAGGCCTTAACTCCCTTGTTCATGTTGGACATGGTTTTTTCTTCCACATCAATCCAGTAATAAGTAGGCTTGTAAGGTGCTGCATTTTTGTAGAAAGTCCTAGCTTCTGAGCGCATTTCCTTTTCGGTTCGACCGAGAGCGTAGCTGTATACGGCCACAGGAACATCGCGCTTTTGGAATTCTTGAATGTGTGTCTTAAATGATTTATCGATACCGGTCGTATAGGCTGCATTGCTATCTTTGCTGATTTGTGAGCCTCCATAAACACGCACGATAGCACCAGATATATTTTTTGAGAGAGTATCATAGTCAATCTCACTAGGAAGTTGCCAGCCAGACACATCGATAATTGGATTAAGAACAAACTCTTCTTTTTCTTTAGTTGATGCCTTTGTTGTACTTGAGCTACTCACAGAAGGAATGGATTTTTCAGCTTGACTGAGCTGTTCTTTGAGAACATTGTCAGAGTGAGTTTTACCAATTAAAAATAGTATAGCAAGTAAACTGAAGAAAACAAAGACAATAACTGGCTTAATTCTTCTTCTCATTAGTCATATTGTAACCTAAAATTCCTAAAAAATCAAAATTTCACAACTTTTTTAATTGACATTTTGGAAAAATAAACTATTATTTTGATAAATGAAGTTGATTTCGGAAATTTGAGTAGAAATAGGATTGGAAACGCTCAACATTTTTCTATTTATCTTATTTTTAGAAGAGAGCAGAGGCTGTCATCTGTTAAAAGTTTGTGAATTCTCCCGCCTAATATAGTTTAAAACTATATTAGCTTATAAAAAATAGCTAATTTACAAGATGGAAATCCAGTGCTAGAATAAGGCCAAATAAGAGATAAGGGGAAAACTCATGACAAAACCACATTTTCATTTTGACCACGTAGGTTCCTACCTCCGTCCGCAAGAATTAAAGACAGCGCGCGAAAACTTCGCTGCCGGCAAGATTTCACGGGAAGAATTGCAAGCTGTACAAGACAAGCTAGTCAAGGAATTAGTTGACCATGAAGTTGAGAACGGTCTTCAAGTTGTTTCTGACGGTGAATTTGGCCGTTCTTGGTGGCATTTGGACTTTCTATGGCAGTTGATTGGGCTTGAAAGCTACTTGCAAGAAGATTCTTACAAGTTCCATGGCGCCAAAACACGAACAACTAATGTTCGCATTGTTGGCAAATTGGCTGAAAATCCTAATCATTCTTTCTATCGTGATTTCACTTATTTGAAATCCATTACACCAGAAGGAGTGACGCCTAAGGTGACCATTCCTAGTCCATCTTTGGTTATCAAACGTGACCATCGCAGTGATCTTTATGCTGATTATTATGACAGTTGGACAGATTTCTTGGATGGCTTGGCACAGGCTTATCAAGACACAATCAAGCATTTCTATGACTTGGGAGCACGTTACGTACAATTAGATGACACTACTTGGGCTTATTTAATCCAACAGCTAGAAGACAACAAAAACAATCCTGAGCTTCGTTCAGAATTTGAACAAATTGCTCAAGATGATGTCTATGTGATTAATAAAATTTTGGAAGGCCTACCAGAGGATTTGACTGTGGCAACGCACATCTGCCGCGGTAATTTCCAATCTACTTATCTCTTTGAAGGCGGCTATCATACCGTTGCTAAATATCTGGGACAGCTAAACTATGATATTTTCTTCCTAGAATACGACGATGAGCGTTCGGGAGATTTTGCTCCACTTGCGGACATTTGGAATAATCGCCCAAATGTTGAATTGATTTTAGGTGTTATCACCTCTAAGAAGCCTGAATTAGAAGATGTTGATGCAGTCATTGCTCGTATTCAAGAAGCGGCCCAGTCAGTGCCACTTGAAAATCTTGGTATTTCTACTCAATGTGGCTTTGCATCAACCGAAGAAGGTAATATCTTGACCGAACAAGATGAATGGAACAAGTTACAACTCATCAAATCCATTACCGACAAGGTTTGGGGATAAAAGTAAAAAGCTTGGAATGAACTATTTCCGAGTTTTTTGTAGGTACTTAACTGGTTTCTTAGTTATTTCCTATAGCTAAGTATAGGAAATATATATTTTCCAACTATAAGAAAGTCTGTTACAATGGGTCTATCAAGTTTTAAGAGGTAAAGATATATGACTAAGAAATATTTTGAACACGTTGGCTCATTTTTACGCCCGCAAGAATTGCAAGAGGCGCGTGCAGGTTTTGAAGCTGGTACAGTAACAGCTCAAGAACTGAAATCTGTTGAAGATCAAGCTATCAAAGATTTGGTTGATAAACAAATCGCAGCAGGTCTTGAAAAAGTGACTGATGGTGAATTTCGTCGTGCTTACTGGCATTTGGATTTCTTCTGGGGATTCAATGGTGTGGATCATGTGCAGGCAGCAGAAGGCTACCATTTCCATGATGAAACAACCAAGCCTGATTCAGCTTCTCTTGTTGGAAAAATCACTGGGGAAAATCATCCATTTGTTGAAGCCTACAAGTTTTTGAAGGCCTATGTTGACCAAACAGGAGCGGCTGTTGAAGCTAAATACACCATTCCAGCGCCGGCACAATTCTATTTTGAACTCATTCGTGATGCAGATCACGTCGCAGCTACTAACGCTGTCTATCCAGACTTTGAAGATCTTCGTGCTGACATCAAGGCTGCTTACCTTCAAGTTATTGCTGATCTAGTGGCAGCTGGTCTGAAGACTCTTCAAGTGGACGACTGTACTTGGGGAACCTTGGTTGATGATAATTTTTTGAATGCTTGGGGATCTCTGACTGGTAGAACAGCTGAGCAGGTTCGTTCGGAGCTTGGTGAAGCTTTCTTGACTCTTAACAATGATGTCTATGATAATGTTCCAGAAGGACTTTTAGTCAACACTCATGTTTGCCGAGGTAACTACCATTCAACATGGGCATCATCAGGTGGCTACGACCCAGTAGCTAAAGAACTCTTTGGCAAAGAAAACGTTACCGAGTATTTCTTAGAATTTGACAACGACCGCTCGGGAGGTTTTGAGCCATTGGCAGAAGTGACAGATGGCAAGGTTGCAGTACTTGGCTTGATTACCTCAAAAGAAGCAACCTTGGAAGATAAGGACACTGTCATCGCTCGTATCCACGAAGCTGAAAAGTTCCTACCGCTTGACCAACTGTGGGTATCAACCCAGTGCGGCTTTGCTTCAACTGAAGAAGGTAACATCCTGACTAAAGAAGACCAATGGAAAAAATTGGCCCTTGTTAAGGAAATTATTGATGAAGTTTGGAAATAAGCATTAAAAAGCAGGTGGTTGCCTGCTTTTTCTTATCTTGACAGCCTGTCGGCTTTTGGTTAGACTGAGATTATGAAAAAGACGGTTCTTCCTTTAAAGCAAATCAGTCGTATCGCTATTTTATCCGCTCTTTGTGTGGTTTTGCGCTATGCCTTTGCGGCTCTGCCCAATGTGCAGCCCATCACTGCTATTTTCCTGATTTCTGCCCTTGTTTTCTCTCTTTCTGAAAGCATCTTAATCATGGCAGTGACTATGATGGTCTCTTCTTTTTTGTTAGGCTTTGGTCCATGGGTGTTTTGGCAAATCTTTTCCTTTGCGGTCATCCTTGTAGTATGGAAATCTCTTCTTTATCCGCTGACAAAGGCTCTAAAATTTGCTAGAATAAATGAGATTGTACTACAGTCGCTTTTTGCGGGTTTACTTGGGATTATCTATGGTGTAGTCATTGATTCTTGCTATGCTTTTCTCTACGGTATGCCTTGGTGGACTTATGTCTTAGCAGGCGCTAGCTTCAACCTAGCCCATGCCCTCTCAACATTCCTCTTTTACCCGCTCATTTTACCCATTATGAAGGAGATTTACCTATGAAAAAGTTTCTTAAACTATTGTTTTTAGCCCTTTCTTTGGTGCTTTTGGTGGCCTGTGGCAATAGCAGAGCTGATAAGAGCAAGACGACAGCTTCATCCAGTGCTGGTAGGGTACGCTTGATTGTTAAAGAAGACACCAACACCATTGATGAGAAGGTCAGCTTCAAAAAAGGCGACACTGTGATGGCAGTTCTCAAAGCTAATTACAAAGTCAAGGAAAAAGATGGTTTTATCACAGCTATTGATGGTATCAGTCAAGATAAGGAAAAAGGTCTTTATTGGATGTTTAAGGTTAATGACAAAGTGGCCCCTAAAGCTGCTGACCAGATTAAAGTGAAGAAGAACGATAAGATTGAATTCTATCAAGAAGTCTACAAGAACTAAATCATAGTCAAAAAAGGAAGTTTGTCCAGAATAGTGACAAGCTTCCTTTTATACTATACACCGACAAAAATAAGCTAGAAAACTGAGTCTCTAACCCGCTGGTGGAAACAGGAAACTTTTTCTGTCCATCTCTTTTCTTTAGAAAGTCTTTTTTATGCAGACTTGTATGCGTATCCTTATTAAAAAACTTATTAGTAAGCTCCATTTACTGATAAGTTTTAACTTTTATAGTCTTATTTAATCAAATCAATCAATCAATAGTTTGATATGATTTTCAGAGGCATTGAGGGATGGGATATAGCGGGAGGATTTTTTATTTTTGGTTAAAAGAATCTCCTATTTGTTGTCCTCAGAGCAGAGCCTCAATGGCCTCAATCATTTGAGCTGGTGCTGATTTTGACGCAAAACGCTCAACGACCTTGCCCTCGCGGTTGATGAGAAATTTGGCAAAGTTCCATTCGATACGTTTGCCCAGCAGACCGCTTTTTTCTGACTTGAGCCAGTCATAGAGAGGGTCGGCTTCCTTGCCATTGACCTTGATTTTGGCAAAACGTGGGAAAGTTGTCTGGTAATTGAGGCTGCAAAAGGTATTGATTTCCTCTGCGCTACCAGGTGCTTGACCAGCAAACTGGTTACAAGGAAAGTCTAAGATGACAAATCCTTGGTCTTTGTAGGTATCGTAAAGTTTTTGAAGCCCCTCATACTGCGGTGTAAGCCCACAACCCGTTGCCGTATTAACAACGAGCACAACCTTGCCAGCGTATTGGCTAAGCGGGCTATCACTGCCATCTTGAGCCTTGACAGTAAAATCATAAAGATTAGGCATTTTCAAGCTCCTTTGTGTAAGCAATAATCTGGTCAACGGTGTCGCTTAGGAATTGGATAGTGTCGCGCAGCGGTTTGTCCGTAGAAATATCAGCACCGATGAGAAGGGCGGTGTCTAGTGGTGTGCGGCTGCCACCAGATTTAAGGAAATTGAGCCAGTCGCTAGCACCATTAGGATTATTTTTGAGGTTGAGATAGCCAGCCGTTGAGATGACCAGACCAGCAGAGTAGGTGTAGCTGTAGAGTCCCATGTAGTAGTGGGATTGACGCATCCAAGTCAAAGCAGCATCGTCGTTGATTTCCACAGCATCGCCCCAGAATTGGCTTAGAACTTCTTTCATGATATTGTTCAATTGCTCAGCACCGAAGGTTTTACCCTCCTCAATCAAGGAATAAACTCGGCGTTGAAAAGCAGCTTCTAACAGGTGAGTGATGAAGTTGTGGAAGTAGGTATCAGTCAGGCGGTGAGCAAGAGCGAAGCGCTTTTGACGAGGGTCATCAAATTGATTTTCCAAGTAATCGCTGAGCAGCAATTCATTGAAGGTTGAAGGTGCTTCCACATAGTAGGTAGACATGTGAGTGTTAAAGTAGGATTGGTTATTGTCCGAGAAGATGAATTGGCCTGAGTGACCAATTTCGTGAATAAGGGTATAAACATCAGACATGCGACCAGTCCAGCTCATGAGGACGTAGGGGTGAACCTTATAAGGATCAGCAGCGTAACCACCAGAGTCCTTGTTGGCGTTCGCAGCAAAGTCCACCCAGCGATCGCTTTGGTAGCGGGCAACCTCTTGGCTGTATTCTTGTCCCAGAGGCTCTACCGATTTCATGACCAAATCATAAGCGTCATCAATGGTGACATCAGGATTGAGCTCACCATCTAAATCTAGTTTCCAATCGGCAAAAGTCATCTTGTCAAGGCCATTGACCTTGGCAACGTGTTTGAGATAGCGTTGAGCAACAGGGGCAAACTCGGTCATGATGAGATCAATCTGACGGTCAAACATGGCGCGGTCCATCTCCTGCTCAGCTAGCAAGTAGTCAAAAACGGTGTCATAACCACGCATGTCTGCTAAAGTTTTTTCCATTTTGACTTGGGCGAGGTAGCTAGCAGCGGCAGTGTTTTGATGCTTGCGCAAGCCAGCGGAGAAGGAGCGAAAGGCTTTCTCGCGAATGTCTGCATTGCCATGATTTTGATAGAAGTTTTCGTAAGTCACAAAAGAGTTTTTATAACGTTTACCGTCTACCTCAAAATCATCCATGGTAAAGTCACCAGCACGCATTTTGGTGTAGATATCCTGCGGACTGTTAAAAATGCCTTGCAGATTAGTCAGTGCCTTCTCTACCTCTGGGTTCAAAAAATGTTTTTTCTGAATTTTTGCCTGGCGAATAGCAGAGCTGAAGTGAGGGTTGCTTTCCAGTTTATCCAGAATGGACAAATCTGCTGAAATGAGTGCTGTGTCAAAAAAGCTGAGCTCGACAGAGGCCTTGGTCCAGAAATCGTCACCAGCCTTGGCTATTTGTGCAAATTCTTCACTGCTAAAATCAGTGGTCTGAGGCATGAAAGCATAGCTGCTGATGTGACTCATCTCAATATAAATCTGTTCGATTTCCATCAGGGCTGAAGTAAAGTCATCCACTGTTTTTAATTGGCCTTGATAATTGCGTTTAAAGACATTGATATCTTCTAGTGTCTTTTCCAATGTTAAAAGAAAATCCTGCCTGTCTTTGTAGAGGGCTGTTAAATCCCACAATTCATTTTCAGGAAATTCTGAGCGTTTTTTTAGTTCCATGGTGATCTCCTTTAGTTAGTATTACTAGTATAACAAAAAGATGAAAAGGGTATCAAATGAAAGTCATGGCAAAAAGTCTGAAAATTCCTAAAAAATCTGACTATTTTTGACAATTTAGTTTACATTTTATATAAAAATGGTATGATAGAACAGTACACCAAGTGAAGGAGTGATCGTGTGGCAATTAAAAAACTGGAAAGTAATGACAACCAGAGTATCATTACTGAAGAAGTTGAAATTTTAAAAGAAATACTTGATGAAACAACACAGCACATGGTTGGGGAAGAAGCATTTGCTAAGGTTCAAAAGATCGTTGAACTATCTACAAAGGAAGACTACTCCAATCTCGAAAAACTCATTGCTCAGCTGAGCAATGATGAGATGGTTATTGTTTCACGCTATTTCTCAACTCTCCCACTTTTGATTAATATTTCAGAAGACGTGGATTTGGCTTATGAGATTAACTACAAAAACAATACCAACGCTGACTACTTAGGAAAAATGTCAACGACTATTGATCTTGTCTCTGAAAATGATAATGCAAAAGACATTCTTGAACATGTCAATGTTGTTCCGGTATTAACAGCCCATCCGACACAAGTTCAACGTAAGACAGTCTTGGAATTAACCAACAAAATCCATAATCTACTTCGTAAATATCGCGACGTACAAACTGGTGTGGTTAACAAGGAAAAATGGTATGCAGATCTTCGTCGTTATGTCGAAATCATCATGCAAACTGATATTATCCGTGAAAAGAAACTCAAGGTTAAAAATGAAATCACCAATGTCATGGAGTACTACAACACTTCCTTGATTAAGGCCATTACAAAATTAACGCTTGAATATAAAAAATTGGCTCAACAACGTGGTATTGAACTGGACAATCCTAAGCCAATCACAATGGGGATGTGGATTGGTGGTGACCGTGATGGAAATCCTTACGTTACAGCTGAAACGCTTCGCCTTTCGGCCACTGTCCAAAGTGAAGTTATTTTCAATTATTACATTGAAAAACTAACAGGGCTTTATCGTTCCTTCTCGCTATCAACTAGTCTGACGCATATTAGCCCAGAAGTTGAAGCATTAGCTGCTCGTTCTTTTGATAAATCAATTTATCGTGAAAATGAACCTTATCGTAAGGCATTCCATTATATCCAGTCAAAATTGATTCAAACCATGATTGATTTGAAGCGTGGAGATGAATCTCCAAAACGTCGCTTTGATCAATTAAATATGACAGCTGATATTTACACAAGTTCTACTAATGCTAGTGTAGTCGCCAAATATGTTCAAAATAAGGTGGCAGAGGTGGCCTCTGAGTTTGATGAAGAGGCGGCTGCATCTTATCAAACAGCTGCTGAGTTTAAAGCAGACCTTCTTTTAATCAAGAATTCTCTTCTGGAAAACGGAGATGATGCCTTGATTACTGGTGATTTTGCTGAGCTTTTGCAGGCTGTTGATGTCTTTGGCTTCTTCTTGGCAAGCATTGACATGCGTCAAGATTCCAGCGTGCATGAAGCCTGTGTGGCAGAATTGCTCAAATCAGCTAATATTGTTGATGATTACAGTGCCTTGTCTGAAGAGGAAAAATGTCAGGTGCTCTTGAAAGAATTGCTTGAAGATCCACGTACCTTGTCATCAACTCATGTTGAAAAATCTGAGCAACTTCAAAAAGAATTGGCCATTTTTAGAACAGCGCGTGAACTTAAAGATAAGCTTGGTGAGGAAGTGATCAAGCAACATATCATCTCTCACACGGAAAGTGTGTCTGACATGTTTGAGTTGGCTATCCTGCTCAAAGAGGTTGGCTTGGTTGACACAGAAAAAGCTCGTGTTCAGATTGTTCCACTTTTTGAAACCATTGAGGACTTGGACAATTCACGTGAGATCATGACACAATACCTTGAGTACGATATTGTTCAAAAATGGATTGCTTCAAAAAATAACTATCAAGAAATTATGTTAGGCTATTCAGACTCTAATAAAGACGGTGGTTACCTGTCATCTGGTTGGACTCTCTATAAAGCTCAAAATGAACTAACTAAAATTGGCGAAGAGCACGGCGTTAAAATCACTTTCTTCCATGGTCGTGGAGGAACAGTCGGTCGTGGTGGCGGCCCATCTTATGAAGCCATAACATCCCAACCCTTCGGCTCCATTAAGGACCGCATTCGTTTGACAGAGCAAGGCGAAATCATCGAAAATAAATATGGTAATAAGGATGCAGCTTATTATAATCTGGAAATGCTGATTTCTGCCTCTATTGATCGTATGGTGACCCGCATGATTACGGATCCAAATGAAATTGATGATTTCAGAGCAACCATGGATAGTATTGTGGCAGATTCTAATGTCATTTACCGAGATCTTGTCTTTGGCAATCCTCATTTCTATGATTATTTCTTCGAGGCCAGTCCAATTAAGGAAGTATCCAGCCTTAACATTGGATCTCGTCCGGCAGCCCGCAAGACTATCACTGAAATTTCAGGTCTCCGTGCTATTCCTTGGGTCTTCTCATGGTCGCAAAACCGGATCATGTTCCCAGGTTGGTATGGTGTCGGTTCTGCTTTCAAGCATTTTATCGATGCAGCCCCAGATAACCTTGCTAAATTGCAGCACATGTATCAAACATGGCCATTCTTTAATTCTTTACTGTCAAATGTTGATATGGTTCTGTCTAAATCTAATATGAATATTGCCTTCCAATATGCCCAATTAGCGCAAGATGAAGCAGTGAGAGATGTTTTCAACACTATCTTGGATGAATGGCAATTGACTAAAAATACCATTTTGGCTATTGAACAGCACGATAATTTGATTGAAGAAAGCCCATCCCTACGAGCAAGTCTAGATTATCGTTTGCCATACTTCAACGTTTTGAACTATGTTCAAATTGAATTGATTAAACGGTTAAGAAATGACCAGCTCGATGAAGACTACGAAAAATTGATTCATATTACCATCAATGGTATTGCTACAGGTTTGCGCAACTCAGGCTGATAAAGTGAAGAGGCGACTCGAAAGAGCCGCTTTTTCTTTTTTTTAGTTAGGAAAGATGGTATAATGCTAATGTTAATCTCGAATGTTTAGGGGTAATTATGAAAATTGATAAAAGGCATCTATTAAATTATTCTATCCTATTGCCTTATTTAATCTTATCGGTTCTTGGTTTGATAGTTGTTTATTCTACAACCAGCACGACTTTGATCCAGTATGGTTTGAATCCATTTCGTTCAGTTATCAATCAAGGCGCTTTTTGGATAGTCAGTCTGATTGCAATCTTGTTTATCTATAAGCTGAAATTGAATTTCTTGAAGAATTCCAGAGTTCTAACCATGGTCATGCTGATAGAAATCATTCTTTTGCTAATCGCACGCTTCTTTACCAAGGAGGTCAACGGTGCCCACGGTTGGATTGTGCTAGGACCGATTAGCTTTCAGCCAGCGGAATATTTAAAAGTTATTATCGTCTGGTTTTTGGCATTTACATTTGCCAGAAGACAGGAACTAATCCAAACTTATGATTATCAGGCCTTGACCAAGCGTAAATGGTACCCCAGAAAGTGGAGTGATTTGAAGGATTGGCGGGTTTATGCCTTAGTT
The DNA here is from genome assembly GCF_000379985.1 of Streptococcus caballi DSM 19004. GTDB lineage: Bacteria > Bacillota > Bacilli > Lactobacillales > Streptococcaceae > Streptococcus > Streptococcus caballi. The sequence goes on from NZ_KB904070.1 coordinate 21,419, forward strand.
ATGATTCTTTTAGTAGCTGCTCAACCCGACTTAGGGAATGCGGCTATTATCGTTTTGACAGCTTTAATCATGTATTCTCTCAGTGGGATTGGTTATCGTTGGTTTTCGGCCATCTTGGCAACAACTGTCAGCCTCTCAGCACTCTTTTTAGGAATTATAGCAGCCGTTGGTGTCGAGACGATGGAAAAGGTGCCCGTATTTGGTTATGTTGCTAAGCGATTTAGCGCTTTCTTCAATCCTTTCAAGGATTTGGGCGATTCTGGTCACCAGTTAGCGAATTCATACTATGCTATGAGTAATGGTGGTTGGTTTGGACGTGGGCTTGGTAATTCTATTGAGAAGAAGGGCTATTTACCTGAGGCAACAACAGATTTTGTTTTTTCAATCGTTATTGAAGAGTTAGGTTTAATTGGTGCAGCCCTGATTTTAGCTCTGCTATTTTTCCTTATTCTTCGTATCATGAATGTTGGCATCAAAGCAAAGGATCCCTTCAATTCCATGATTGCCTTAGGTCTAGGCAGTATGATTCTTATGCAAGTTTTTGTCAATATTGGTGGTATCTCAGGCTTAATTCCATCAACGGGCGTAACCTTTCCTTTCCTATCGCAAGGAGGAAATAGTTTATTAGTCTTATCTGTTGCTATTGGCTTCGTCTTAAATATTGATGCTAATGAGAAGCGGCGAGCCATTTACCAAGAGGCTCAACAAACTTATCAAGATAAATTAAAAAAAGAAAATAAAGCAAGTAATGTCATTGACATCAGTAGCTTCTATTAAGAATCTCCTTTTGGGGAGGTTTTTTTGTAACCAAAATAGAGTACGTTCGTTTTATTGGTGAAGGAGGAGAAACGATTGTCAAATTAGTTGAAAGGAGAAAGGCTTATCAAACTAGATGATTATGAAAAAGAATTGGTTGACTTTGCAAGGGAAATTGCATTCTACCTTCAAAAATCAGGTGTGGCTGCCGAAATAGCTGTTGATATTAGTCAGGATGTTTTGTTGAAAATGTTGGAGAGCGACATTGTTTTACCTTATGAGAAAATGAGGGCTTGGATGTATCGTGTTGCCGTTCGAACCTACATTGATAGTTATCGCAGAGATAAAAAATATTTGGATATTTTGCAGAGAGAATTTTTCCATAAAGAAAACTTTGTCAAGTTTGATAGTCCCGACTATGAACCACTCTATCACGCTGTTATGCAGCTGAAAGAAGCCTATCGTTTGGTCATTGATTTATACTATTTTCAAGACTTGTCTGTCAAAGAAATCAGTCAAGTTCTCCACATCTCCATCAGCAAGGTCAAAATTGATCTCATGCGCGGAAGAAGGCAATTAGTTAAGATTTTAGAGAAGGAAGGTTATACTTATGAAGATTTCAAATGATTTTGAAAAAATTGCTAAGAAAAGCAAACGGAGAACCACCCTCCGAAATATTGTATTAAGCACTGTTTTAGCTCTGGGAATTCTGGTTGCAACTTACATGGGTTTGAATTTTCTAACTAGCCGAAATGGTGAAGGCATTCGAGATCGCTATGTACTTCAAAGCCAGATTGCTTATCCAAATATTTCTTATAGTACTTGGGGGTTTAATCCAACCTCGCAATTTACAGGGACATTTTATTCTGACCGCTTCAAAGATATTGATGGAATCATTGTTCCATTTGAACCTTTTGAAGCTAGCTACTCCCTTCGCATATTGGGTGGTAGTAATAATGGTGCAGGGACGATGTTAGGTGATGATAATCGCTCAAATTATACACGAGGAAGTGGTAACAAAGTTCCTATGTTCTACAATATAAAATATAATTATAATAGTAAAGATAGTTACGTAAAAGTGACACAGGATATTGAACTCACTTCAGAAATGTCTGGTCAAGCAGTGGAGATGGCTATTACTTTTGATAAAAGTTATACGTTAGAAGAAATCATGAAAATGGTTCCAGACAACCTCAAGACGAATTGGTATTGGATTGGTACGACAAGCAAGTATGATACTAGTACGATACAATTGAGTGATGTTTTTGGTATGGCTTATAATGAAAAAGCCACCATGACCTATCAGCAAGCAAAGAAATGGGAGACAGCAGCAGATGAGGCAGTAAAGAAAGACAAGAAAGCTGATTTGTCAAAAATTGATACAGATGCTCCAGATTCTGTAGATGCTTTAACTGGAGTACAAAACAGTTATACGTTTTTCCAAGAATCTGCCAAGGAAGCATTGGAAAAAGATTATATAGGTAGCACATATGGTGGTGCAGACGGAAACGAATTAGATTCGAAGAAAGATATCGGGGCCTACCTTAAAGCCAATCCTGATCCTAAAACTGCCACATTCGCCGGTGTTATTCTAACCGGTCGTGCTGAAAACTTCAAACAACTGGAAAATGCTAGTTGGATTTATGCATCCAACCTTGGTCAATCCGTTCAAATACAGCCTTATCACAAGCTAGATAAGTAAAGAAAAAAGCAAAAAAGCAGCAAAACACTTGCATTTCCATTATAATTTGTTAAAATAGTAAGGTAAAGTTAGACTGTATTGCCTACCGTCTATCTATAAAATATATTTTATTGGAGGCTTTTCCTAAATGGCAAAAGAAAAATACGATCGTAGTAAACCACACGTTAACATTGGTACAATCGGACACGTTGACCATGGTAAAACTACTTTGACAGCTGCAATCACTACAGTTCTTGCTCGTCGTCTTCCAAGCGCAGTTAACCAACCAAAAGACTACGCTTCAATTGATGCTGCTCCTGAAGAACGCGAACGCGGTATCACAATCAACACTGCACACGTTGAGTACGAAACTGCTAAACGTCACTATGCCCACATCGACGCTCCAGGACACGCGGACTACGTTAAAAACATGATCACTGGTGCTGCCCAAATGGACGGAGCTATCCTTGTAGTAGCTTCTACAGATGGACCAATGCCACAAACTCGTGAACACATCCTTCTTTCACGTCAAGTTGGTGTTAAACACCTTATCGTCTTCATGAACAAAATCGACCTTGTTGATGATGAAGAATTGCTTGAATTGGTTGAAATGGAAATCCGTGACCTTCTTTCAGAATACGATTTCCCAGGTGACGATCTTCCAGTTATCCAAGGTTCAGCTCTTAAAGCCCTTGAAGGTGACACTCACTATGAAGATATCATCATGGAATTGATGGATACTGTTGATGAATACATTCCAGAACCAGAACGTGATACTGACAAACCATTGCTTCTTCCAGTCGAAGACGTATTCTCAATCACTGGTCGTGGTACTGTAGCATCAGGACGTATCGACCGTGGTACTGTTCGTGTCAACGATGAAGTTGAAATCGTTGGTATCCGTGACGACATCCAAAAAGCTGTTGTTACTGGTGTTGAAATGTTCCGTAAACAATTGGATGAAGGTCTTGCAGGGGATAACGTTGGTGTTCTTCTTCGTGGTATCCAACGTGATGAAATTGAACGTGGTCAAGTTCTTGCTAAGCCAGGTTCAATCCACCCACACACTAAATTCAAAGGTGAAGTTTACATTCTTACTAAAGAAGAAGGTGGACGTCATACTCCATTCTTCAACAACTACCGTCCACAATTCTACTTCCGTACAACTGACGTAACAGGTTCTATCGAACTTCCTGCAGGTACAGAAATGGTTATGCCTGGTGATAACGTGACTATCGATGTTGAGTTGATTCACCCAATCGCCGTAGAACAAGGTACTACTTTCTCAATCCGTGAAGGTGGACGTACTGTTGGTTCAGGTATCGTTTCAGAAATCGAAGCTTAAGAAATTAAGTTTTCCCAGATAACAATTTTAAGTCAGACAACTTAAATTGTGAAAGAGTCTCGAATGAGGCTCTTTTCTTTTTATAAATCTTTGTGAAACTATTACTAATCCTTTAAATCGTTATAGAATTGTGGTAAAATAAAAGGGTAAATAAAAAAAGAAGAGGTATGTGAAATGTCACGTAAACCATTTATCGCTGGTAACTGGAAAATGAACAAAAACCCTCAAGAAGCACAAGCTTTTGTTGAGGCCATTGCAGGAAAATTGCCTTCTGCTGACTTAGTAGAAGCAGCTATCGCAGCGCCTGCAGTTGATTTGAATGCTTTGCTTTGGTTCGCTAAAGACTCAGAACTTAAGGTTGCTGCACAAAACTGTTACTTTGAAGACGCTGGAGCCTTCACTGGAGAAACTTCTCCAAAAGTGTTGTCTGAAATGGGCGTTAACTATGTTGTTATTGGTCACTCAGAACGTCGTGAATACTTCCACGAAACTGATGAAGATATTAATAAAAAAGCAAAAGCAATCTTTGCAAATGGTATGCTTCCTATCATTTGTTGTGGTGAAACGCTTGAAACTTACGAAGCTGGTAAAGCAGCAGAATTTGTAGGTGCTCAAGTATCAGCAGCACTTGCAGGATTGTCTGAAGAGCAAGTTTCATCACTTGTTATCGCATACGAACCAATCTGGGCTATCGGTACTGGTAAATCAGCTAGCCAAGACGATGCACAAAAAATGTGTAAAGTTGTTCGTGATGTAGTTGCGAAAGACTTTGGTCAAGCTGTAGCTGACAAAGTTCGTGTGCAATATGGCGGTTCAGTTAAACCTGAAAACGTTGCTTCATACATGGCTTGTCCTGATGTGGATGGTGCCCTCGTTGGTGGTGCATCACTTGACCCAGAAAGTTTCCTTGCATTGCTTGATTTTGTCAAATAAGTTTTAATTAAATAGGAGAGTCCTAGCTAGGCTAGGGCTTTTTTGTATTCTTGCTTTATAAAAAATCTCTCCTTGGATAAAGGAGAGATATGGTTAATGACGTCCAAGGAGTTTTTTAATTCCTTGAATAAATTTGTATTTAATAGGACTTGGATAGTAGCGAAAGGTCCCCATTTTGCGGACAATGTAACCATTGAAGTTCTGTTTGAAACGAAGAACCCCATCTGATCCGTCAAATTCCCCAGTAATACCAAGGAAGTTATAAAAGGTGATTCCTCGTTTGATAGCTTCTAGCATAACATGCTCTTGGAGAAGAGCTGGCGCGTAAAACTTGTTAAATTCAGTATAAGAACCAGAGAAGAGGTAAACGGCTTCTTGTGGTGTATAGATGAAGAGGCTACCTGCTAGTATAACATCGTCTTGACCGTATTTTGCAATTAAAGTCTTGGCTTCTTTTTGACGAGTTGTGAAGGTATCAAACTGGCTAGTCAATTCGCGAAGCTGATTCTGCTTTTTCTCAGAATGTGGGCTATTTTCCAAATCCTTTTCCAGCTTGGCCATACGTTTACCAAGCTTATTTTGATCTTTGATAAGATGGTCAAGATAGTCTTGAAAATTGAGGCTTGCCACCATAAACTCAGCAGTATCATCGAAACTATCATAGAAGTCTTGATAATAATCAAGGCTCTTATCACTGTAATCCCTGCGATCAGACGTAGAAGAAGTGATTTCTTTGAAAATGCTTAATTCGTCTTTGTTTAACTTACGCAGTTTAGTGCCAAATGTTTTGGCTTTTTTGACCAAGGGACGACCTTTTTTGCTGAAAGATTTAAGGAGATTATCGTCAGTTAAGCCCGTCAAATCCTTAACATAATGCCAATCAGGTTCACCACCAGGATAGCCTGTTTGAAGGCCGTCATATTGATATCCTAGCTCTGTCAGCATGCTAATCAAAGCTGTCTCTTCTTGACTGCTTGGCTGTCCATCGCTGTCAAAGGTTTGATAGGTATTATAAGGTTTGATGACCAGTTCCAGAGCACCTTGTCTTTTAGCATAGTTTTTCAAAGCTGCGTAAAAATCAGCTAGATGGGACATGTCAGTAATAACAGGTCCGCAGTTAATTTCAAAATAACGGCCGCCGATCATTGGCATGCTGTATAAAATAGCTGAAATTTCAATTGTTTCTTGTTCTTTCCAAGCAACATAGTCAATATCATAGCCTCTTTTTGTAAGAAGCTCAGCCATTTCCAAACTCTGCATGAAAGATTTTTGTTCAGCCAATTGGATGTGCATTTTGAAATCTGCTTTTGAAATTTTTTCTAATGGCATCAGTGTCTGCTCCTTAGTTTCTTACGTAAAGTATAGGCTAGGTTGGCAACTTTATAGAGTGAGCTGGCTGGTAAGTTAAATTCACCGATGAATTCTTCAATTTCAGGTTTGAATTTAGATTTGAAGTTATAAAGTCCACCTGAGAGATCATTTTCGATGCCTCCCATGTTTTGCCAGAGATTGCCACGTTCAAAGGCATGGTTGGCAGTTTCAAACCAAGTGAAGACAGGAGCCTGATAACGACGGTATTCCTCGTCCATACCAGCATAAACATTTTCGGAGGTTTTGCCAAATTCTAGAGATAAGGTTCCTGAAAGGGGAACAATTTCCTTGCCTTGAGCCAAGTGTTCTTGGAGAAAAGTCATTTCATCTGCTAAACGCTTAATCTCATTCTTAGTATTGTCAATCTTACCAGGTTTGGTATTTTCTCCAAAATTAGCCAGCGTCTGTTCAGCCTTGGCCTTCTGTGCTTCTAAGTCGTCATAACGTTTTTTTAGATTAAGTGTGGCTAGAGTGATATAAGAACTGTCTGGGTAGGTATCCAGTAGTTTTTTGTAGTAATCAAGACCACGTAGGTGAATACTTTTGCGATCCTCAGTCTTTTTCATCAGGTAGGCAAAATCTTCCAACAATTCATGGGCACCAAAGGTTACTTCAACGCCTTTATTGCGAGTTGTGCGAATCTCTTGACGGATTTTCTTGGATAGGTTACCTTCGGAAAAATTGTTTGCGTAGATATTAGCTTGAAAGCGTGGTTGAATATTTTCAGCCATGTCAGTTGTGCGTCCAACCCACTCACAACCAGCCGCTTGCAAATTAGCAATAACAGTCTGTGCCTGCGGATTGTCAATAGGATTTTGGTCAATTTGATGATGACTAAGTAAGATGAAAGGGTCACATTTGATGAAGAGTGCTCGCTTGCTTTTGCCGAATTTTTTCAAGCTAGCCATGACAAAGGAAACTAGTTCTTTATTCTCGTAATCCATGATAGGACCACGTGGAATATAAAGCATGGTAAATCCCAGAGGTAAGGGTTGAATGAGAATGCTACAAGCTGCGACTAGTTTTTCCCCGTCATAGAAGCCAAGGCGTTCATTGCCCCAGTTATCTTTAACCTTGGCCCAGCTTGAACTTTGCAGAAGATTAGTTTGCGAACTATTTTTGACAAATTCGTCGTGTTCTTGAGCTGAAATTCCAATTTTATAGGTATACATTATTTTAAGACCCACTCTCTAATGGCATGTGCAACACCGCTTTCTTCATTTGATTTGGTGATGTATTTGGCGATTTTTTTGAGTTCAGGAATACCATTTTCCATGACAACAGGATTACCAACAACTTCTAACATGGCACGGTCATTCTCTTCGTCACCAATAGCCATGGTCTGACTCATATCAAGCCCCATCTTTGCAGCCAAGTGAATGATGGCATTACCTTTACTGGCTTCTTTGTTCATAAATTCAAGGTAGAAAGGCCTTGATTTGACGATATTGTACTTGTCATAGAATTCTTGTGGAATCTTGGCAATAGCTGCGTCCAGAACTTCTGGCTCGTCAATCATCATCATTTTGACGATTTCTTTACCTGTCATTTCCTCGGGTGTACGGTAGAAGATAGGCATATTGACCAGAGTTGACTCGTGAACTGTGTATTTGCCAATGTTGCGGTTGGCTGTATAAATACCTTCCTTAGTGATGGCATGCATGTGAACACCTAGTTTACGGCTGAGAAATTCAATGTCGAGGTAATCATCGTATTTCATGGTTTCTTTGACAATATCTTCGCCAGTAGAGGTATCCTGCACCAGCCCCCCGTTAAAAGTGATTACATAGTCGCCGTGGTCTTTGAGATTAAGTTCCTCAAGTAAATCTTGGACACCAGCGATAGGACGACCTGTTGCGATGATAACTTTGACGCCTTGTTTTTTAGCTTCCTGAATCGCATCGTAAACTTCGGGAGTAATCTTGCGATCCTTGGTAATCAATGTGCCGTCGATATCGACAGCCACTAGTTTTATTGACATAGTCTTCTCCCTATTAAAAATTCTCTCCCTACTATCTTACTAAAAAATGCCCTATTTGTCATGGCTGATATGGAAAATTTGTCCTTATACTAGACTTGGTTATCCTTTATTTTAAGGGGAATTGGTAAAAAAGTTAAACAACCTTTCCTACAGAGAAAAACTGCTTGGATTAGATTTTTTGAGTTTATTGGACGGCAAAGCAGCTGTTTTGCTAAATAGTCAAGAACTATGTTATACTGAGGAAAATAAAGGAGGTCAGCGATGGATTGGCAAGATAAGGTCTTAATTGGATTTGCAAAACATAGACAGGTCAAAACAGAACGTTTGCTGTTGAGACCGATGTCAATCAAAGACTTATCAGACTATCATGAGTACACTTCCGATGATGAAGTGCTGAGATATGATTATTTTCCGCATAAGGATATGGCTGAAAGTGAGTTGTCACTTGTCAAATGGAATTTGTCACAGCCTCTTGGTCGCTATGGGATTGAGTTGCTGGCTGAGAAAAAATTGATTGGCAACGCCAGCCTAAGACCAAGTCAAGAAGGGATTTTAGAGGTTGGCTACACGCTTAACAAAACTTATTGGCGACAAGGTATGGGGACCGAAGTACTCCAGTCTCTTTGTCACTTGGCTTTTGAAGAATTGGCTGCGCAGGCTGTTCGAGCAACCGTTGTGTCCGATAATCAAGCCTCAATTGCTCTGCTTGAAAAGTGCGGTTTTCAAAAGACTGATGAAAATCAGCAAACAACTAACAGTCGGGGCGAGATCTGTGTGACTTACACCTATGAATTAGCAGCAGTATAAGCATAGGGTATTGTTGAGGACATGCTTTTTCTACCCATAAAAACCTGAGGTGATTCTCAGGTTTTACTTGTTATACTCAAAATGTTCATTAGAAATGTAACTGAGGAAGATTTCTTTGTCTGCTGTGAAGAGGTCGTCAACCTGCAACATTTCTTTTGGAAAATAGAGCCTACGATCACCATAATTAGAGCCTGTCAAGGCTGTCACGATGGGGGATAAAGTGGATAACTCTGCTAGGCTACCGTCTTTTTGAATGATTTCAATTTGTGTGCGAGGGTTGTGGACATCAGGTCGGTAGACATCATAAGGCAAGTCAAAATTGATATGGATACCTGTGTAGTAATCAGGGTCAAAACCGACAGCAGCAACTCGGTCAATCAGATGGTGCAATTCCTTTTCAGATGCTTGGTCAAAAGTGACCGACTTGAAAACCTTGCGATTAATGAAGCGACTAGCCAAATCCGCCAAAATATCATCTTCAGAAGTCATCCAAGACTGGAAGTAGGTGTTCATGACACCGTCATCAAGCGCTAGATAATCGGCTAAAGCAAAGTCATTCTTAAAAAAGGGAAGAAGGTGTGGCGAGTATTTCTCGAAAAACTCTGGTTGGGTCTTAAAGAGCAGCTTGGCTCGCTTGAGCAGGTTTTGCAGCAATACCTCCATAGCACGGCTGGCAGGATGAAAATAAACCTGCATGTACATTTGAAAACGACTGACAATATAGTCTTCGACGGCGTGCATGCCATTACGTGAGAAGGCGATGCCATTTTCCACAGGACGAATAACCCGTAAAATTCGCGTCAGATCAAATTGCCCATAATGAGCAGCTGTGTAATACGAATCGCGCAGCAGATAGTCCATGCGGTCGCAATCAATCTGACTAGAAATCAGTTGCACGACCTGTTTATTGGGATAAGTATGATTGATAACGCTGGCCACTTTTTCTGGAAAGTCAGGTGCTACCTTAACTAGGATGGCATTGATCTCCGTTTCGGGACTAGTAATGATGTCGCGCGTGTAAGCCTCATGATCTGTCTCAAAGAGGCGCTCAAAGGTGTGCGAATAGGCTCCATGTCCAATATCGTGCAGCAAAGCAGCAACCATGGTGAGAAGGGATTCGTCAGGATTCCAAATGTCACTATACTTGGCGTCAAAAATTTCAGTTACCCGTCTGGCAATCTCATAGACACCTAGGCAATGAGAAAAACGGCTGTGCTCTGCCCCATGAAAGGTAAAGACCGTTGTCGGTACCTGCTTAATACGACGCAGCCGCTGAAATTCCTTACTATTGATGAGATCATAGATCACCTGATTATTAACGTGAATATAATTGTGAACAGGGTCACGAAATACTTTTTCATTCATACTGCTATTATAGCAAAATCTGCTAGATTTAGCTTTGTCTAGAGCATTCTCCCATAAATCTGCGGGAGAAAGGAAAGAACTTGATGCCTCTGACAGAAAATATTACCATCTCAAAACTATGAAAGGAGATGTTGCACAAGAGAGATGGCGTTAAACTGTTTAGTTTGATGTCAATGCACCAATGAAATAGGAGTCAAGTCGTATAATTTGCTGTCATTTCCACTCACTGACTTCAGCGAAAAGCGAAGTCAATAACACTATTTTGGATTACTTAAACAAGAAGTGTCTTTGTAACAGTTTAGGTTTGATAACTTTCAAGTAAAGTAATCTCGTCGATCTTTTTTCGGCAATCACTTTAAGATAGGCAGTTGAATACTAACAAGTAAGCCTGGATGGTTACTACCAAACTGAATCTCTCCGCGGTGTAGGGCAATGATTTGCTTAGTGATGACTGTCCCCATTCCATGAGTGTCATAATTGCGGGATTTTTGATTGAGCTCTTGGATTTTTTCATCACTAATAGAACCATTGTCTGTGATTATCAGTTGTGCGTGGTCTTCAACCTGCTGTAAGTTGAGTTTCAGTTGTGGCGAGGTGTTGTGCATTAGGCTGTTGAGAAGAATATTGTTGATGGCGCGTGTTAGCAGCGTTTTATTACCCAGAACAGGAGTTGCTTCTTCTGGCAGTTTAAAGCTCAAATCAATCCCTTCATAGTTATTGTAGAGATCAGCTATGATTTGTCTGAGGAGACCATTAAGGTCAAAAATGGTCATTTCCTGTTCAATATCTTGATTTTCCAGCAGATAGCTCATATTAAGGTTGGAGATGATGCCCTCCATTTTATGAATATTAGCTTCGATTTGCTGAGTTTGATGACTGCGACCTTGCAGACTTTCAAGTTGGTTAGTGTACCCAAGGATAAGGGTCAGAGGGTTGCGCAGATCGTGACTGATACCGCGTATCCAATGGCTACGCATTTCCTTGGTTTCAATCAAGAGCTGCAAGGTCTGATTAAGAGCAGACTTGATTTCAGACAGGTTGCCTTTTTCATCAAGAAGGACAGGTCGGTTATCAGACAAGTCAGCAAGGGCTTGAGTGATCGGTTTGAATTCCTTACGCAGCCTCATTTGCGACCGCAGGTAAATAGCCAATAAGGCTATGATTAGTCCCACAAAAATACCTGCAACCAGCTTTGCGATGCTAAAGAAATTTTGGACGTTGTAGTAGTTGGCAGGATATTTTTCAAAAGACCCCTTGGGATAGCCTAAGATGAGAACTTTTTCACCAACGACAAAGGTAAAAACAGGGTAATCATCTAGATACCAGCGTGACGAACGAGCCACATCTGCCATGCTGTAGTGGCGCTTAAGCTTGTCTGGTAAGCGGTAGGATTGTTCAATGTTCCCTTGCTCTGACAATAGCATAAGCCAGATTTTTTGCTTGTCTAGAACTTTCTTATTCTGAGTGGTTAGCTGTAACTGGCTATGACTGACCATTGTTTTGACGATAGCTGTCGGCTCTTCATGACTGTTTTGCATGCTATCAATGATGTGATAGCTGCCAAATAAAAAGATAAAAATGGCAGTCAGCCCTAGAAGAACCACCGTAGTAAAATAGGTCAGTAGTACCTTAGAAAAATACTTAAAGGTTGTCATCTAATCCACCCGCAGCTGGTAGCCCAGCCCCTTAATGGTAATGAGGTGGACAGGTTTAGACGGATTAGCCTCAATCTTCTGCCGCACCTTACGGATATGTGCCATTAGCGTATTCTCATAGCCCTGATAATTGTCACCCCAGACCTTACTCAAGAGCTGGTCGAAGGTGACGATTTTATTTTTGTGATTGTATAGCACCTTGAGCAGGCTGTATTCCTTAGCGGTTAGCGGAATTTCTTGACCCTCTTTGAGAATGGCTGCGCGCTCAAAATCGATCTGACAACTATCTAGTTGCACCACGTCATCTTGCGGCGGATAGCTGCGCTTGAGAATGGATAGTAGTCGTAACTCCAACTCTTTAGGACGAAAAGGTTTGACGATGTAGTCATCCGCTCCCAGCTCGAAACCTTGGTATTGCTTTTCAATGTCAGACACCGCAGACAGAAAGAGCACAGGCATGTTGGAATTTTTACGAATTTCCCGCAAAACTTCGAAACCTGAACCATCTGGCAGCATGATGTCCAAAATGGCTAAGTCAAAGGCTTCCCTTTCCAGAAGTTTCAAAGCTTCTTTTTTGCTGGCAGCCCGTGTCAAATGACTGAAACCAGCAATAGATAGACTTTCTGTGATTATGTCTAAAATCTCAGGATTGTCATCTAAGAAGAGTAGTTTTCTCTCTTTTTCTTTCATATCAGTTCACCTCAATCTTAGTATAGCATAATCAAAAAGCCCGCTCTGCCATTTTCCTAAAAATTAAGGAAGAATTAAGGTAGAGAGTAAGAAGAGGTAAGGAGCAGACGCTATACTAGAGGTGTCAAGAAAAAGGAGGCACACACATGACAACAATGATTCGTTTAAAAGAAGTCAAGAAAGTTTTTGGAAAGCAGATTGCTGTTGATTTAAGCGATTTGCATATTGAACAAGGAGAGATTTACGGACTTATCGGACCAAATGGTGTTGGTAAGTCAACTATCATGAAAATGATTTGTGGTCTTCTGGAGCCAAGCTCTGGTCAGGTTACAGTGGCAGGAGTTCCCATGACGGAGGCTAATCGCGTGGGTATTCTAAATCAGATTGGTTCTCTGATTGAGGAGCCCGCTTACTACGATAATCTAACAGGCTTTGAGAATATGCAGATTCTGAAAGAATTGAAGGGGCTGACGAATCATGATGTGGCAGAAGCGCTAGCTATTGTTCGTTTGACGGATCATCAGGATAAGCGAGTCAAGCATTATTCCCTAGGAATGAAGCAGCGTTTGGGTATTGCCATGGCCATCATGGGACGTCCTAAATTGATTATCTTGGATGAACCAACTAACGGCCTTGACCCGCAGGCGCGTGAAGAGATTCGTAAGCTTATTCGCAGCCTGCCTGAGAAGTTTCACACTACGGTCATGATTTCTTCTCACGCGCTAGATGAAATCGAAAAGATGGTGACTCAGATTGGTATCATAGGAAAAGGTAAACTGCTCTACCAAGGAACCATTGAACAGTTCAAGAGCAAACATAGCAGTAATATCTGTCTGAGAACGTCAGCCAATGATAAGGTGGCTGCGCTTTTGGGGCTTGATGCCAGTCAAATCCAACTAACGGAGCAGGGCATTTTATTGCCGCATTATGCTGATGCCCAACTGGCACAAGTCGTGAAACGCTTGGTGCTTGCTGATGTAGCTGTCTATCGTGTGTTTGAAGTTAGCAAGTCGCTAGAAGAGCTCTTTATCGACTTCACAGCTAGTGATGTCTTGTAGGAGGTAGATATGTTGAAACTTTTTAAGATTGAAACTAAAAAGTATCGGGGGTTACCCATCTTTAGACTTTTGTTTATTTCTCTTGTCATATCTATCTTATTTTCTTGCATACAGATTTTTGATCATAAAACCGCGGCAGATTTGGCGAGTCTGGCCAAACTCTATGGGGTTTGGGATGCAGTTGCTATGGTCAAAATTATTGTTCAGCCGGTGATATTGGCTAGTCTGGTTAGTATAGCTGTTCAGCTGGAAAATCGTCATAAGATGTGGAAAATTTTGACTAGCAGCGGTGTGGATTATAAGTCTATCTACGCGGTTAAATTTATCTATACTTATGGTGCTTATCTCATTATGCAGGTATTGGAGTGGTTGCTTACGCTTGCTTTAATCAAATGGCGAGGTTACACTGTCAGTCTACCAATAGGGCGTCTGGTTCTGTATGGCTTGTCCATTTTAGGAATCTCTGCGGTCATCATGCTCATTCACTATATCTTGTCTCTCAAATGGGCTAATCAGCTCATCAGCTTGTCAGTAGCTGTTTTAGCTAGTTTGATGAGTGTGATTATGATTTTCATTTCAAAAGCTACTATGTATGTCATTCCTTATACTTGGTATGCTTTTCTCATAGCCAGTCAGCCTGAGAAAGTTGGAGACAAGTTTATTTACCGTATCGCTGCATTTGATTATTATCCTTTGATAGCCTCGATTATTCTAGGACTTGTCCTTTATCAAGTCGGCAAGCGCGTTAAGATTGGAGATTAAGATGACTTTATTAAAAATTGAATGCTTAAAATTACGTCGGGCAAGATTATGGCTGCCGCTCTTAATCTTACCCCTCATGTCAGTTTTTTATGGCAGCGTGAATTATGCTGGTAATCAAGGCATACTACATAAAGAGTGGCTGAGCCTTTGGACACAAGTTTATCTCTTTTACGGTGCTTTCTTCTTTCCATGTATGATTGGTATTGTCTGCGCCTATATTTGGTATGGTGAACACAAACATAATAACATCAAACTTTTGCTGACGTCGGCTTATTCACTTAGGCAGATTATCTGGGCAAAAATGCTGCTAGCCCTTGCCTTGGTTATGCTGTCACAAGTTTACTTTTTGGGTCTGTATTCTTTGAGTGGTTTCTTTTTCCACTTTCAGATGGCCTATCCGCTGGAGCTGCTAGGTTGGAATTTGGTCGCCACGCTCTTCTCTATAGCTTTGGTGGCCATCCAGTCTTATCTCTCGCTGGTGATTAAAAGCTTTGCACCGCCTGTTGCTTTGTCAATGCTGGTAGGACTTGGAGGCTTTATTCTCACAGTGCAAAATCTCATTCCAGAGCTTGGCTATGTTTTTGCTTCATTAAAACTGGCTTCTCTTATGAATCAGACAGATACCGCTCATATTGTCTTGCCTATGTCTATGTGGCTGCGCTTTGTCATCTATTCAGCTCTGATTGTGCTTGTATCTGTCTTTTTGCAAAGAAGGCATCTGAAAAGGCAAATGAAATAAAGGAAGTGACATCGCTTCCTTTTTTGGTATAATGGTTTTAATAATATTCAGGAGATGGTCGTTTATGGCAAAGTTAATAGATGGAAAAGCGTTAGCAGAGAAGATACAAGGACAGTTGGCTCATAAAGTTGCAGAGTTGAAGGCTGAACACGGTATTGTACCTGGTTTGGTGGTGATTTTGGTTGGGGACAATTCAGCCAGTCAAGTCTATGTCCGCAATAAGGAACGCTCTGCCCTTGCCGCAGGTTTTAAGAGTGAAACAGTACGCCTGTCAGACAGTACCAGCGAAGAAGAACTGCTGAATATCATCGAGCATTACAACCAAGACTCAGCCTTTCATGGGATTTTGGTGCAGTTGCCCTTGCCAGCTCATATCAATGATAAGAGAATTCTGCTTGCCATTGACCCTAAAAAAGATGTGGATGGTTTCCATCCGATGAACACAGGCCATCTCTGGAACGGACGTCCGCAGATGGTCCCTTGTACGCCCGCAGGTATTATGGAAATGTTGCATGAATATGAGGTTGATCTAGAGGGCAAACACGCGGTCATTATTGGTCGTTCAAATATTGTTGGTAAACCCATGGCTCAGCTTCTTTTGGATAAAAATGCTACAGTAACTCTGACCCATTCACGAACGCGCAGTCTACCCGAGGTAGCCAAGCAGGGAGATGTTCTCATTGTAGCTATCGGTCAAGGCCACTTTGTGACCAAGGAATTTGTCAAAGAAGGTGCTGTAGTGATTGATGTAGGCATGAACCGTGACGAGGATGGCAAGCTCATTGGCGACGTCAAGTTTGACGAGGTCGAGCCTATCGCTAGCCTCATTACCCCGGTACCTGGCGGTGTCGGTCCGATGACCATCACCATGCTTATGGAGCAAACTTACCAAGCCGCTCTTAGAAGTGTGACCAAATATGATTATTGATGAAGTTCTAGCTGCCAAAGTTATCCAGCCACGCCCTGCTAACAGTCACAAGGGAACCTTTGGTCGTACCCTCCTTATTGGCGGTAACTACCCCTATGGTGGCGCGATTATCATGGCTGCTCTTGCTTGTGTAAATAGCGGAGCAGGTCTGGTGACGGTTGCCACACACAAGGAGAATATTACTGCTCTTCACAGTCATCTGCCTGAAGCCATGGCCTTTGACATGGCAGATGAAGCGCGATTGGCCAAACAACTGTCAGCAGCAGATGTGATTTTGATAGGTCCTGGCCTGGCCGAAGATGACCTCGCCAAGGAGACTTTTGATCTGGTCCTGGGCGAAATAAGCCCCAGCCAGACCTTGATTATTGATGGCTCTGCTCTCAACTTGCTAGCTAAGAAGCAATCTGTCAACTGGAAAACAGCAAAACTCATCCTCACCCCTCATCAGAAAGAATGGGAACGTCTGTCTGGTCTGTCCATTTCAGATCAAACAGAAGAAACCACGCGACAAGCGCTAGCTCATTTTCCAAAAGAAACGGTGCTGGTAGCCAAGTCCCACCAGACCAAGGTCTATCAAGGAACTCGTATCGGTGAGTTGCAGGTGGGCGGTCCATATCAGGCCACAGGCGGTATGGGAGACACCTTGGCTGGCATGATAGCAGGCTTTGTCGCCCAGTTTAAAAATGATTTATTTGAAACGACGGCTGCGGCAATCTACCTACACTCAGCCATCGCTGAGGACTTATCCAAGGATCACTATGTCGTCTTGCCAACAACCATCAGTGCTGATATTTCCAAATGGATGAAACGATTGAGTGAGAAATAAAGGAGAAAAGGATGTTTAATCAGTTAGTTGAAGAATTGTTTTTGTATGACGAAGTGGAAGCTATCGTCCTAGGTGGATCTCGGGCAGGTGAGATGTTTGATGAGCAGTCGGACTACGATGTCTATGTTTATCTAACAGAGCCTTTGGCTGTTGAAAAGCGCCGAAATGTGCTAGATAAGTATTGTTCCTATATGGAGTATGGCAATCAATTTTGGGAGTTGGAAGATGATGGTGTACTTAATAACGGCATTGAGATTGAATTCATCTACCGTAATCTGGATGATTTTCGTAGAGAAGTGGAGGCAGTGGTCTTGGAGCATCAGGCTCATAATAGTTACACGACAGCCATGTGGCATAATCTGCTCAAGAGCAAGATTATCTTTGACCGCACTGGTCGCTATGCTAAACTACAAAAGGACCTAGCTCTGCCATTTCCAAAAGAGCTTAAAAACAATATCATCAATCGCCAAATGCAACTGCTGGCAACCCACCTGCCAGCCTATCCTCGTCAAATCAAGAAGGCCTTGGAACGTGGCGATTTGGTGACGGTTAATCATCGCGTGGCTGAATTTCTGGCTTCCTACTTTGATCTGATTTTTGCATTTAATGAGCAGACACACCCAGGCGAAAAGCGCATGTTGACCTATGCCAAGAAGACCTGCCCACATTTACCTGAAGATTTTGAAAGCAATCTAACGGCACTTTTTGCCCATCTCTTTGATGAACAGAGTACAGCTATTGTAGAAGCAATGGTAGTGGGAATACGTGAGTTGGTTGAAGGAAAGCAATAGGTAAAAAAACTTCTGATATCAGGCTCATCTTTATTGATTTAAGAACAGTTTTTTAGGATATCTTTCAGTTTTCTTTAAGGCAATCTTCGTATACTATAACCATCCTAAAACTTTTCTTTTTCATAAATCTCCTAGACCAGCCTTCAAGTTATCTTGAGAGCTGGTCTTTTTGCCATCCAATCCATATATAACCTTTTTAGTAATTTATGTTACACTATAAGTTAATTAGAGTTTCTAACTTATTTATAAAATAATATAAAGGAGGCGTTATGAAAAAACTAATGATAATCCTTGCGGCGATTTTAGTAGTCATAGGTATAGCAATTGGAGGTTATAAATTGATGCAAAAGGTAGAGCATGATAAGATGGTTGACATTGTGTATAGCAAAGAAGTAAAGAAAATTATCGAGGATGATTTAAAATATTTCGATGAGAATGCATTATCAGATAAAGCTTTTATTAAATCATATAAAATTGACGCTACTACTATTGAACATAACCCGATGGGAGGGATAATGTTTGACGTATACGTAAATAATGATCATAAATTACAAATTGGTTTTATACTGGAAAAAAATAATGGTGTCATTCAAAGCTCAAGTCTAGATTATTCAGAGGAATTATCAAACTATGTAAAGGAGCATAAGAATAAGTGATGGTTAACTATTCAGAACATGAAAGACAGAAAATTGCTGAGACAGAATACAAGACCTACAAGCCTAATAAAAAGGTAGTAGTGAAGTCTGATGCAGGAAAATATATAGAAGTTGGTACTGTCCGCCAAGTTGTTACGGATAAGACCGGCTTAAAAGCTTACATTGTGGAGAGTCCAGATAAAAAGACTGTTTCTGTACTCTATCGAGGTTCGGAGGGGCCAGGAAAGAAGGGGTCAAAAGCTGACTGGCTTGCTAACGATCTCCCCATGGCCAAAAATATTGTGACAGGGCGTAAGGAAGCGACGCCACAGTTGAAGTCAGCTGCTAAGACACTTAATCAGGTCTTAAAAGATTATCCAAATACTGAGGAAGAGTCAATTTTATGTTATATTATAAGTTAATTATAGAATCTAATTTATTTATAATATAACGTAATAGGGGGTATGAAAATGAAGAAAAGACGACTATTCGTTTTACTGTCAATAGTTTTGATTTGCCTCATCAGTGGAGGAATATTTTATATGGTACACCAACATCAAGTCAAAAAAGAACAAGAACACCAGAAGATGGTCAAGATTGCGACAAGTAAGGAAGCGAAGAGGATTTATGAAGAGCATATGAAAGCAAATGATCCCCGAGCATTGACTCCAAGAGGTGTCATCAAATCCTATCATGTTGATACAAAAAGCCTTTACTACAATCCTATGGGAGGAATGGAGGTTACAGTCTATGTAAATGGCAACAAAGACTTGGACTTTCAATTCTCCATCATTGAAGATGATGATGGAAAACTTAAGTCAGGCACCTACACATTATCAGGAAAACTTTATAGAATGATAAAAGAAGAAAGTAAAAGCGATGAGTAAAAAATATATTGACGAAGATAATCTTCAAATTGCAATGACGGAATATAAAGATTTACATGAAGATAAAATTGTTAAAACCCAGTATGATGACACAGTAGGTATTGTCTCCAAAGTCTACGACAATGAATACGGCAGTGGGGAACAGATATTCGCGGTTGTCCCTGAACAGGAATATGGCAAAGATCCCAAAGAAGTCTCAGAGGTTACTGTTCTCTTTCGTGGGTCAACTGGGTTTGGCAATTATAAGATAGACTGGACTCGTATCTTGACCTCTGGGACCACTCCAATTGGGCTGCCAGACCAAACAAGGTCCTCCCTCTCTCAATCTGAACAAATAACTAATACCGATGTTCTTAATGATTGGCTAAAGGCTGATGCGAATACGGTTCTTCTACGCGACATTATGCTATAATGTTAGTAACTTATTTCTAATTTAATAACAAAACCAACTATAAGGGAGAACAAATGAAAAAGAACATCTGGAAGACGCTATTGCCAATCACTTTAGTTTGTCTCATTAGTGGAGGAATATTTTATATGGTACATCAACACCAAGTCAAAAAAGAACAAGAATATCAGAAGATGGTCAAGATTGCGACAAGTAAGGAAGCAAAGAAAGTTTATGAAGAGCATATGAAAGCTCACGATCCAAAAGCATTAACTCCAGATGGTGTCATTAAATCCTATCAGATTGATACCAAGAGTCTTTATTACAATCCAATGGGGGGAATAGAGGTTACAATCTACGTAAATGGTGATAAAGATTTAGATTTTCAATTTGGACTTATCAGAGAAGATGATGAAATACTAACCACATCCGGCTATACTATCTCAGCTAAGCTATCGAAACAATTAAAGGAGTAAATAATTTGTCCACTAAAAAGTATTTAAATGAACAAAATCTTCAAATAGCTATGGCGGAGTATAGAAAGGTCTCTCTCGGTCGTGAACTATTTGATCAATATGATAGAAGTATCGGATACACGTCTCAGATTTACGATAACGAACATGGCAATGGTGAGCAAGTTTATGCGGTTGTCCCTGAACAGGAATATGGCAAAGATCCCAAAGAAGTTTCAGAGGTTACTGTTCTCTTTCGTGGGTCAACTGGGTTTGGCAATTATAAGATAGANTGGACTCGTATCTTAACCTCTGGTACCACTCCAATTGGGCTGCCAGACCAAACACAGTCTTCCCTCTCCCAATCTGAACAAATAACTAATACCGATGTTCTTAATGATTGGCTAAAGGCTGATGCGGGGATGGCTTATAACATCCTTAACCCTTCTAAAACAGATGTCACCGCTCAATTAGAGGATGCCTCAGCTGATTTTAATGCTATTTTGAAGCAGTATCCTAATGCTAAAGTAAAAGTTTATGGTCACTCGTTGGGGGCAATGAATACCCAGTATGCTCTGGCAAATATGCCTGAAAAAGATACTCACCGCATTATGGGAGGCTGGGCCTATAACGGACCAAACATCTATACGGAGTTGTCTGAAAAGCAGAAAAAGCTGATGGCTACTAGCCTAAAAGGAAAACTACAGATTTATTACGACCCTAAGGATATCGTTGGTTTAGCCTATACGGATGTCCAAGGGAAACCGTTGCCTGCTATTGGTACTGTTTATCAAGTAAAAAGTAACAAAGTTGGNTTGGTTAANCAACACATGACCTATGGCTATCAGCTGGATAAAAATGGACAAATCAAAATTGTCAATACCAATCCAGCGACAGCGAGTCTGAATCTCGTTGTGTCAGGCATGTCCGCATACTATAGCCTCAAAACAGAGCGTGAAAAGCATGGTCTGACGAGCAACGAAGA
>NZ_KB904071.1 GCF_000379985.1 Streptococcus caballi DSM 19004
CATCGTCTGCGTGCCTTTGTCAACTGCTTTTCCTGTAAAGGGATTAATACCTGTCTCATTGATGCCCTTAACATAATCCCCCATGAAGTCTTGACTGCGGACACTAACAGTTTCTTTGGACTCTAGATCATAATAACACTTGATAATATAGAGTTGCTTCGCCTTGGAGCTTTTGTCAAAATTGAACAAGACCTGATGAGCATAATAAGGATTGTAGCTACTGACATAGGGGTACTTTTCCTTAAGCTCATCAAGGCTCATAGCTTTGATTTTTGCTTGAAAGGCTTTTGATACATGGCTATCATCGGTATGCTGTTTAGCCTCTGCTTCATAGCGAGCAACAATCAGCCGATCGCGCTTGAGGTCATCTGCGCTTGACACCGCATAGCCAGAGCCTGTTTGACGACTTTGCTCTCTTGTTTTTACAATAGCGAGGTAGTTCTGTCTCAACTCAGACCACGGCATTTGCGCCACTTCCGTCTCTACGGTAGAAGCGGAGACATTCTTCACCATCGTGCTTGTTGGCTTTTCGAGGATTGCCTGACGTTTTTGCCAACCATCAGCGATAACCGTCCGCCAAGTAACGTCACAACTTGTTGGACTTGCGTAGGTTTTAGTGGACGACTGCCAGCTTCCTGACATTTCCTTTAACCCTGAACTTAAAGAAGCGTAAAGACTTTGGCTGTTCGTAAAATATCCAGTAGAGCTGGCATTAAAAGCCAGTAGATTGTCCAAAATAGTTTGCAGGGTATTTCTCACCCTTTGGGCGGAAGCTATTTGGCGGGAAAGAGAGTACCGGGTTGATTTCTTGCTAGCCCGCTCGCTCAGGTCAGCTAATTCTCTTAGCAAGGTGTCTTGATTGGCAATTTGTTGCCGCAAATCATCCTCTCGCCAACTCTTACTATCGACATTACTCTCATAAGCTGTTACATATGACTGACAGTCCTGCGCCAGTGCTTCATCAAATAAAATGGCACCTTGAAGCAGAGGAAGAACATAGTTTGTGCAATAGCCTTTGGCAGAAGTATAAGCCCGACCACTCAGACTGTCTTCAGCACAAAAAGCCTCCACCGCAGCAATCATGGCAGTATAAGAGGCTGTGTGAGTGCTGCTACGGGTAGAAACACCAGCGGCCTGTGTCTGGGCATCTCCCAAGTACATATCAATTCCCATCACTAGTCCTCCAAACTTAGTCGACGCTTGTCTAAGATGACTTGGGTAATCTCATCCTCTAGTCTCCCAATGTCTTTTTGCAACTGTTGGTCTTGCTCCGCTAAGGTTTCCATTAAGGTATAGAACTCCCTATGAACAGTTTCTTCTTCGCAAGCTATCTGATTGGCATATTGACTTCCCTGAAAATAGGTTGCGGTTTCTTCTACGTAACGGCAAGTCAATGAACCTGCATAACCATAATCAGCTTCAAATTCCTTTAAAAGTCGGCGCTCATGCCTTAAATCATATTCTTTTTCGGATAATTCTTGCTCCAAACGGTTCAACTCATCCCAACGTTTTTCTTTTTCAGTAGTGCTTCTTACCATTTACTTATTCCTTGAATGCTCTGGCTTAGGCCAGTATCTGTCACCTCAAATTCGGACGCCAGCGAATGGATATTTGCCACCATGTTGGTCAGCTGACTTTCGAGGGTTTGGCAGACGGTTGATTGATTGGCAATCAATGATTTTGCAGTGGCATTACCAACAACAGTGGTATTATCATCTAGTGTAACTGCACCAGATGATAGGCCGGAAATAGCGGCGGCTAAAGCATTGGCCCGTTGAGAAGCAAGGGATACATCACTCTTTATTTCTGTCATAAACATTCTCCTTTTAATCTTATGAGGATTATAAAAAATTTTCTGAAAACAACTAGTCAGAATGGGCTTTGACCATTAGAAATACACATCAAACTGTAGGTTCCTCTGCTTGTATTCACTACTGATTCTTGATGAATAAGTAGATCTATTACTCATTTCAACTGATCCTCGATTTGTCGCTGAATATCAGCCAAATCACTGTCAACTGTTTTGTTGGCCACAGCCCGGCTGATGAGATAATCCGCTTTTTCTAGAACGGCGTTGTAACGCTTAAACTTAGGCTGAACAGTCGCTCCAGACATCATCGAATCTAAAGTATCAACTGTCAAGGCCGTTGAGCCAAAGTCATCATTTTTCAGCAATTCCTTGCTCTCAGAACTCTTCATGACCTTTTTCAAAACAGATGAGCCCTGCGAGGTCTCAAAGAGCGCCTGCTGGGTCTCTTGATTATCCGTTAAAGTTTTTAAAAATTCCCAAGCCAGCTTGCTGTGATGCGTTCTGGAAGACAAGCCATATAGGGAAGTATCAACCTGCGTCGCGTTGATAGATGGACTGGCAGAGGGCATCTGCACACAAGTCCATGAAAAGGAAGAATACTTAGACACATGATAAGGATAAGGTTTGTAAGTTCTGTACTGAGCTAGAGTCATGGGAAGAAAAGCAACCTTGCCTTGGTCAAAATCTTCTGTGGTGACACTGTAATGAGGGTTAAGCTCATTTAACTTGATTAGAAAAGACAAGGCAGCTTTGGTGTTTTCCGTATTAAAGTAAGCCTTACTGCCATAGGTGTCAAATAGCGGAGCATCATAAGCTGCCAGAGCTTGCTGCCAAGAATAACCAACTAAGCCATACTGATCAAGCACACCATCACCATCTGTATCACGCGTTACTTGCTTGCAAATACGATAAAAATCCGACAAGGTCCAGCCTGACTTGGGAATACTGATTCCTTCTTTTTCCAACAAATCCTTATTAATACACATCATAGTTGGATTACTTTCGTAAGGCAGGGCATATTGATGTCCTGCATAAGAGCCTGCTTGATAGGCTGAATGGTAAAAATCCGATATTTTTAAATCAGAGGCAACAAAGCCATCTAATTTTTTTAGAGAACCTGTTGAGGCTAAGAGATTAAAATCATTTTCTGGCAAAACAAAAATATCAGGCTCTTGTCCATTGATCAGAGCATCCGATAACCAAGAGGAATAATCCTCCTTGCCAATACCGCTTTCGTAAACCACCTTGACACGCGGATGCTTTTTTTCAAAGACCTCAATGACCTGATCAATAAGCTTGTACTCATTGCCATTGGGAACACCCCAACTGCTACCTGTGTAAAGTCCCAGCTTGAGCGTGACTTGCCGAAAATAACGATCATAGGTAAACCAGCCAACCAGGCTAATAGCTAGCAAAAGCAGAGCTGACAAGCCTCCTATTTTTTGCCAAGTCCATTTTTTATTCATCATCACTGTCATCACCAAAATTTCTAGTCGTCACACCCGTTTGAACCGCCCATATAGCCAGTTGAGTACGATCACGCAAGCTAAGTTTGGATAGAATAGTTGACAAGTAATTTCTAACTGTCCCTTCAGACAAAAAAAGCTTGGCTGCAATTTCCTTATTTGATAGACCAAAACCAACCTGCTGAATGATTTTCCATTCTACCTTAGATAAATCATCCACATTATTTTCTTCAACTTGAATGGCAAAATTGGACTGAGCCATGCGAGAAAAAATCTTGAAAACCTTTGTAGCAATATCAGGGTTAATCATAGCTCCACCGCCATTAACCGTGTGAATGGCTTGATAGAGCTCATCTGTCGAAATCCCTTTTAGGATATAGCCTGACGCACCATATTTCAGAGCACTAAAAATAAATTCGTCATCATCAAAAGTGGTCAAAATGATGATTTTAATATCTGGATAGTGTTCCTTAACCTGCTTGGTGCAAAGAACGCCATCCATCTTTGGCATACGGATATCCATGAGAATGACATCTGGATGGCAGGATTTCAAGGCTTCCAAAACTTCCTGACCATCACCCACTGTCCCAACCACTTCGATGTCCTTGTAGGCTGATAAGACAATTTGTAAGGACTCACGGATTAAAGCTTGGTCATCTGCAATTAAAATTTTTATCATTCTTCTTCTCCCTTCACTTTTGGAATGGATACAACGGTTTTAAAGCCTTTGTCATTGTAAAATTCAACCCTGCCACCAATGATAGCCAGTCGCTCATTCATCTGTGTCAGCCCATAACCATAATGCAACTTGTCAAAACCAATACCATCGTCTTGAATCAGTAAGTGATAGGCTTTCGCATTATCATTTATCATCTTGATGTCTACATGCCTGGCGTGACCATGGCGAAGTGAATTAGTGATGGATTCCTGAATTACACGGAAAATGATGTCCTCCTTAGTCATGTCCATGTCAATCTCTCCCCAAGCGTAGTCAAAATCAATCTCTAATTTGGACAATTCTTGATAGTCCTTAATCATCTTCTCCAAAGCATCCTTGAGAGTTCGGCCTTCAAGAGCACCAGGCCGCATTTTCTCAAGCGACCGACGAACATCGCGAATACCTTCACGTACAACATTAGAAACACTCTTAAGCTGCTCCTTAGCCCGCTTAGGATCCAAATCAATCAAAACCATCACAGCGTCTATCCCGGCTGAAATCCCTGTTAAGGCATGTCCCAAAGTATCATGGATTTCTCTAGCAATGCGCTTGCGTTCACGATCCTCAACGATTTTCTCAGCTACTGCCACGTAGTTATTAAGTTCCTGATTAGCCCTAGCTGCCATGCGCAGCTCTTCTTCAATCTTATGATTCTCCGAAACAGAATACATAATGTAACTAATCAAGGAAACAATAAAGACCACCATATTCAAAGAAGTGAGGAAGTTCTTGATAAAGAGTGTCATCAACCTAGTGGTCTTTGGATAGAAATTCAGGTAACTATCCAAAGACGGAATCTTAACAACCAAGGATAAAATATCATAGTTAGATACAAGCAGCGCCCCAAAGCTCAGAACTAGAAAAACGAGCCAGTAACGCTTTTTCTGCAGGACATAAAAATCTGTAAAACTATAAAAGACATCCATGAAAACCAGTAGAATCAGGCCATTGTAAGAGGATTGCAGGAAAACAAAGGTCGTTAGGAGTAAAATAATTTCCAGCACCAACAGCCAATTCATGCTTGGAGATGATTTATCAGGGTAATAATTTCGCAAGGTCATAACCAGCAAAAGGCAGGCGAAAGAAAGGATAGAACCCCAGAAGACTAAGGTGGGCGTAGCTGGTAAGGAGCTCAGATTTTCCATGAGAGAATGACTGAGCCTTTTTTCCGTTATATATTTGGTCGCAAATAAATATAAAGAAGCATTGTAAATCACTGCGACAAAATTGATTAAAATCAAAACTCGTCTTAAAAAACGAATCGTTCTCATATTGTTCATTATTGCCACCCCGATAAATCAAATTGACTGATGTTATTCTTGTCAATTAAGGTAACAGGAATTTTGATAACTGTCTTGAACCGTTTACCTTCAAGTAACTGATAAGCAACCTGGATGGCTTTTTTCCCCATCGATACAGGTGACTGAGCGACGGTTGACTGGACATCGCTAGTATTGTTAATGAGGTTCTTCATATCAGGCGATCCGTCCACACCATAGACATAGATTTTATGTATCAGCTTCTTTTCCTTGATAGCAGCCAAAGCTCCGATGGCACTACGGTCATTCAAGGCCATGACCACATCAAATGTTATACCCGCATCAATAACTTTCTCAACCGCAGGCATGGCAATCTCAGTCTGTCCATAAGACTCCTGACGTGATACAACATGATACTTGGGTTGATTGGCAATGGTATCCAAAAATCCCTTAATTCGATCTTCTGCTGACAGGGTCTCCCTGTGCTCCAGCAAAAGAATATTGGCCTTATCTAGGTTAGCTATCATATTTTGAGCTGACAGAACACCTGCCTCATAATTATCTGAGATGATCGTTGCATCTGCTAGTCCCTTTTTCTCCAGCTGACTGTCAACAATCACAACTTTAATACCTTGAGCTTGAGCTTTCTTCAAAGCCGCATTGATACGGGAACTGTGGCTACTGACAGGATTGATGATAATCACGTTGACACCCTTGTCAATAAAATAATCAATCTGTTGACACTGCTTGTCAACACTGAGGGCTGGGTCACGTGTATAAACCACATCCCCACGCGCATCAGCTTCTTTTTCAATCTCTGCATTGACAATCTTGTAAAATGTATTATTCATGGTCATATAAGTCGTTCCGATTTTGACCTGACTGGGTGTCACAGGAGACAGCTTATACTGACCATAGATGCCCAGCACAAGAAAAATCCCCAGAGAAACCATAAGGCAGATTAACTTATGCTCTCTAATAGCTTGCCCTATTTTTCTAATCCTCATAGCACATCTCGCTCTAGTATTTGGGCAATGCCATCATGATCATGGTCTGCTGTCACATGACCGATAGCCTCCTGAACCTCCTTCGGACCATTGCTCATGACATAGGCTTTACCAACGGTCTGCAGCATATCCAAATCATTAAAATTGTCCCCAAAGGCCATAGTATCCGCCAAACTCAGACCCATGTAGGCTGTAAAGACCTCAACTGCATGACCTTTCCTAATACCTCTAGCCATAATTTCAATGAAATAAGGAGCTGATTTGGCGATGGACAGGTCTGGATAGCGTTTTTTCAAGTCAACTTCTAGCGGTCCAATCTTCTCGGGGTCTCCCATGAGCAGCACTTTGTGAACCTCTCCCAAGCCAGTCAAGCTTGAGAGCGCAGCCTCTTTTGCCACGACTCCAACGATGTTTTCCTCCCGCTTAATCCAATAATCCGAACGGTCTTTAGCATACCAATCGTGGTAACTGTAAATGTTCCAAACGATTTCTGGAGTTTCATTTTCAATCAATTGGCAGAGCTCCAAAGCCTGAGCTGTCGTCATCGGACTAGAGGCGATGGTCTCATCATTTTCATCTTGCAGCAGAGCCCCATTATAAGAGATAATGGGACTTGTGATGCCGATGCTGTCTATAATAGGCTTAATAGCCTCAGGCATACGAGCTGAAATCGGAATAAAACAATTTCCCTGGTCAACTACCCGACGAATAGCTTCTTTCGTACGTGGTGTGACAAGAAAGTCACTATTTATCAAAGTCCCATCAATATCGCTAAAAATTAAACGCATCAGCAATCCCTCTCAGTCTGTCATTTTCCTCTACATTATAGCATGTTTTAAGGGACAAAGAAAATCGTTTCCAAAAGCTTTACAGAACAGCAAAAGAGGAGGCAGAAAATGCCTCCTCCATGATGTGATGCCTAGTCATTTATACAAAGACTAAGCGCCTAAATAATTACCACCAATGTCTAGTATTGATGATAGGTGAAACTATCGGCTTTCCTAAAATCTGAATTTGAAGAGCAGAGGGCTGTATTAATTCTTTTAGCTGCATCAATTGATAAGATAAAATAAATATTTTTTGTTGAATTAATAGCTTAGACATTCGAGTTGACCGAGGAAAGGATATATCAATCACAACCTTGGCTGTCAATCTTTTTGATGCCTTGCTATCACCTGTTGCGTGATAGCTAACTTTTAAATTGACAAAGGAAGAAAGTCCTGTTTTATCCAAAATCGAGCGAATGTTTTCTACAAAATCCAGTAATTCCTTTTCCTCTTTCGGAACATCAGGATCTTCTGTCGGATGTAAATTTTTCACGGTAAAGTTTTGAACTTCCAGAGCACCATCCCAAAGACCGAGACCAACAAATGGCTTATTAAAGGAATCATCCACCGCAGTAAAAGTATAATCCATGACTTCTTGATTATCAATAAGAACCTTCACAGCAGAGTTAGTCTTAATCAACTTAATATGGTGGTACTTACCATCATTAAGCGCTGCCGTGAGAGGAGCTTCTGCAATGTTTTCCCCATAGAAACGGTAGAGACGAACTGATTTAGTATCACCAACTTGGATGGCATAAGCATTAGCAGGGTCACTGCTAGCAGAAGCGAGGAAGATATTGACAAGCCCTTTCGTATATTTAACGTCAACATCCATTTCATATTCGTTGAATGCTAGCTTGTCAGATGTCATGTAAGCATCGTTAGCACTTTGATTAGAATCATAAAGCGTTTCTCCGTCAATGTACCAGTTTCCTGATACCGACTTGAGATCTTTCAAATTGGTATTGAAATTATTTTCAAAAACTTCTATGCTAAATTCTTTATAAAGCGATGGGTTTTCTTTGGCTGTCGCCCTAATGATTGTTGTCCCTTTTTTAAGCCCTTTGACTGTTAGGTGATTTCCTTTAGTAACTAATGAAACCAAACTAGGATTGGCAACTGTCCAAAGGACATTCTGCGGTGCAGCCGCTGGCATAATATAGGCCTTCAAGTCCGTTTTGTCACCCACACTTAAACGGATTGTCTTAGGAGAGGATTGGATAACATCCAAAGCATAATTAACCGTGTTTTTGTCCTTCCAGATGCTCTTTAAAGGGTAAACAGCAATGTCTGCTCGGGCACTTGCTCCCTCAGCAAAGACTTTTAAGCCAAGACTACCTGGGGCAGGGAAAATTTGATTGGCTCCCGCAACCGTATTACCCTTAGCAAAAACTTCAACACTAGCTCTATCAACGAAGATATGCAAGTCAATGCTACCATCTGCATTTTTAGTGACTTTTTGACTGTTCACTTGTGAAAATAAATCACTTAAAATAATACCTGATTGACTGCGATCCAGTGACAAGGTCTCTGTTGTCAAATCATAGATAACCTTAGTCACCTCATTATCCCCGACACGAAGGTCAAATCCTACCTTGCTTGTCTTGGCTCCTGGTCTGAATGTCGCAACAATTTCATAAGTGTCAGAAGCAAAACCTTTAAATAGTCTATTAGTATTAGAAACCTTGACATTATGATAAACAATCGCATGTTTAACATCTCGTAAATCTTTATAAGCTTCGATTGGTGTTTGTGTCAACACATACTTGTTGCCTTCTTTGACCAAACCTAGAGTCAAGTTCAGGTTAAAGGTCCCGTTAAATTTTTGATTAACCGTATCTGCAACAAGATTACAGTAATCATCCCAAGTATTCATCCAGTTCAACTCAACCAACTTAGGCAGTGTCGGATTAGTGCTGTTGCCAAAATCTTGAACATAGTAGGTCATGGCTGCATAAGAATCTTTACCAAAATTCATGATAGCATCACGGTCTTGATAGTCTGCATCCGCAATAAAAGCCCATTTGCCATCAACTTGTTTAAAGTCTCCGACTTTATAGTATCGACCGCCGCGGGACAGCACCCATTTCACAGCGCCATCACTAGCCTTTATCGGGTAAAGATCTGGACATTCCGTATGCAAATCAGAATAGGTTGTCTCAACCGTCCAATCCTTCAAATTATCTGATGAATAAATGCGGAGCGGTCCACCAGCAACAACCATAAACCACTTATCTTCCCAACGAAAGACTTTCGGATCACGGAAGTCGCGGTTGTTGAGAGGATCATTTGACCAATCTGCCGCAATCTTGTCAGATTTAGTCCAAGTTTTACCTTCATCCGTGCTATAGGCCAATTTAATCCGTTGACCTTCACCGTCAGCAGTAATCAGAGCAACAAGGCCACCCTTGCCTTCCTCAAAGAAACCAGATGTGTTTTTGTCGTCTACCACAATACAGCCAGAGAACATGGCACCATTTTCATCTGGATAAAAAGCAATCGGTTCTTCTTTCCAAGTAACCAAATCTTTACTAGTTGCATGAGCCCAATGCATTGGACCCCATTTGGTATCATCGTAGAATTGATAGAACATATGGTAGGTACCATTGTAATAAACGAGGCCATTAGGGTCATTAGCCCAGCCATCCTTAACAGAATAGTGGTATTGGTCGCGGTAAAGTTCATTATAGTAAATATTATCGGCTTGTCTTCTATGAATATTGAGACGATAAGTTACGGTTACGACTTCTCCGCTAGCCGTTGGCAATTGGCTTGTAACAGTCAGATAGTTAGCGCCAACAGCCAAAGGAATATTTGAAAAGTCTTTGTAGATATTGCCCGCAGTATCCGTCACTGTGATGACCGCCCCCGGATTGCGAGTGGCAAAAGTCAAATCAACAGTTGTCGCATTATTTTTGACATACTGGATATGTGTTGCTTCTTTAGGGAAGAATTGTCCTTTTTGTTCTACTGTTCCTGTCTTAGACGTAACTGTAACATCATCAATAAGCGGTGTTTCTGTATCCTTGATTGGGGTATAGAAGGTATTTTGGAAAACCATTTCCCCATTCCAGTTGAGTAGGCCAAAGTAACCTTCTGGAATATAGGTAGTTTGTCCCCTGTCATTACGTTGCATGGTGTAATCGCTCAAATTAGCTACCAAAACATCGTTAACATAATATGAAATCCACTCATCTATGGCAATAACTTTTAGTTGGTAATGATTATCCTTAGTCGGAGCGATGTCTTTTTCGTCAATCAGATTAGCTTCTGCCCAACGCCATAGCTTGACTTTATGACTGCTAGCATCCACATTAACCGTATAATTTTTGAGGTCGTTAGGGTCATTATTAGAACGGAAGGTCAGAGAAGCTGCCCCTTCATTTTTTAAGAAGGTAACATCTGTTTGGAAAATAAAGTTCTTTCCCTTGGTCTGAGAATATAAGAAGTTATCCCCTTTTCCCACTGCATTGCTGTACAAGCCATCAGCTTGTGATTGCCATACAGCCTTATCATAGGATAAACCTTCAAGATTAGTCTTGTAACCTTCTGTCGCAGGGGTGACCTCCTTTTGTTCACGGACCTCATTTTTCAATAGATGAGGCTGATTTTCAGTAGGCTTTGCTAAAGAGGGCCCTGCCTCTGTTGACGTTGCCTCATTAGTAGGCTCTTCCTTGGCTGACATAGCTTCTACCTCTTTACTTGCTAAATCGGCAGTGGCAGTTTCCGCCATTTCATCACTGACTGCCATTTCTGACTCTGCTAGAGTGTCTGGGACTGCTTCTGCCGTGGTTACATCTTGCTCTTCCCCCTGAACTACTTCTGGCTGACTGGCTACGGTTTCTTCTTCAACAGGTTGGGATTCAGCCTGAACAGTGCTCTCTTGGGCACCTGACCTTGCTGCGGTTTCTACAAGAGGGTCTGCTAACTCTTCAGTCTTTGCAGAAAGATTGGACTCTGTAGAGCTAGACTGATTAGGGATAGCCTCCTCTGTTGGCGTCGTTTGAGTGCTATCTGCTACTATGACTGTCGAAGATACTGAGCCATCCTCTGCTTGGACGTCTTGCATCGCCCCCCCTAAGAAAAGACCTAGTAGAACCACCGAGCAACCAAAAATCCACTTCTTGCCGCTTTTTCGCATGTACCAATTGGTACAGTTTGTTTCCTCTGCTTGTTTCATAATAGCCTCCTTTTATTTTGTATCCTATAGTTTCTATTTATCGTTACCCTCGTTCCTCATTTGATAAAAAATCATCTGATCAAGACTCCCTCAAGCACCTCATCTCTAATACTAATTCTATTCTCAAACTTCTTGCTCTCATTTAAATTTATTATATAAAATTTAAAACCGCTTTCAAACTAACAAATGTAACCTCATTCAATGACATTCATCACCAAAATAAAAGACAGAAACAACCGTCTCTGTCTTTTAACATTAATATCAGAAATGAATAGCTACTTTAGAAGGGCAATTCTTCCTCATCTAAAACCAAATCTGTCAGGTCACCTGACACATTATTTTCACGCATGGCACGCTGGGCTCGGCTCTCCAAAAGTTGGAAAGACTGGGCTAAAACTTCGGTCACATAGTGAGTCTTCCCATCCTTTTCGTACTTACGGGTGCGCAATTCTCCGTCTAAAGAAATAAGGCTGCCCTTGCTACCATAGGACGCTAGGGTCTCAGCCAAGCGCCCCCAGACGACAACATTAACAAAATCTGCTTCACGCTCGCCATTTTGGTTCTTAAATCTGCGGTTGACCGCGACGGTCACGCGCGTGACTGACTTGTCGTTGGGTGTCTTGACCATCTCAGGCGTTGCTGTAAGGCGTCCGATAATAATAACTTTATTGTACATTTTTGTACCTCCTTATCTCTACTATTCGCAAGGCCTGTGAAAAATGTTACAATAAAGAAAAAATTTGGAGGTTATCATGACGATTGATTTGAAGGCTTATAGGGAAATGCTGGCGCAGCCTTGGGGAAAAATCATGTACGAGTTGATTTTTGCGCAACTCTCCCACGTCCAAAACCAAACCGTGCTAGACTTCGGTGCTGGTTTTGGCATCACTGCGCAGCATTTATCCCAAAACAATACCGTTACCGCCATTGAGCCAAATGCAGATCTGCTCTTTGCGGATGACACACAGAGTTTCACCAAAATCCAAGGCAGTCTTGAAACACTCAAAGCCTTGCCAGAGCAAACCTTTGATACCATCATCTGCCACAATGTGCTAGAATACATCCCAAAAACTGAGCATGCTGATTATCTATCCGAATTTGAGCGCCTCCTGAAAGTTGGCGGCGAGCTGTCGCTCATCAAGCACCACTCTGTCGGAAAAGTCCTTCACAGCGTGGTCTTTAATAATGACATCCCCACCGCTTTAGATACCTTAGCAGGAAAAGATAGCTACCAAAGCGCAGCTTTTACCCAAGGCGACACCTACTCCTTAGAAGAATTAGCCGCCCACACTGACCTCACCATTAAAAACTATCAAGGCATCCGAACACTCTACGCTCTACAGCCCAATAGTTTCAAGACCCAAGAAGGCTGGCTGGAAAATCTCACCAAGTTTGAGCTTGCTGTTGCCAACCAGAAACCTTACAAAGACATCGCCTTTTTCCACCACGTGACCTTGCGAAAGGAGTGTTAAATGGAAAAGCTACGACACTTCCTAATCAGCACCTTTACCTTCACTTGGATCTTCTGCTTGCTTACCTCTCTGCTAACACATGCTACAACCCTGAAGCGAGCTGACCTTCTGCCTACAAACCTTTTTTATATTGGCGGTTTCGGACCAGTAGTTGGCTTTTGGACTGTCGAAAAACCTTGCTTAGCAATATTGACTCAGAAATTATTTTCTTTGAAAAATGGCGGAGCTGCTTATACCTCATCAGCTTTCTTCTACTAGAATTAGCATTTATCGCGGTTTCATCTAGGCAGCTCAACCCAAGTCTTCCCCTCTCCTTAATACCACTCAGCCTTTTTCGTGCCCTTATTTGCGATGGAGGGCAGGAAGAAATCGGCTGGCGAGGTAGTCTGTAGCCACTCATGCAGCAAAAATACTCTCCCGTGCTAACTACCTTCCTATCAGGCTGTATCTGGGCTGTCTATCATATTCCTCTTTGGTTTATTGAAGGCAACTCACATCAGGAAACTTCCTTCTTGGCTTTTGCTATGCTAGCCATCGTCGTCTACTTTTGGAACACAGGCGTTTACAGTCGCACCAAGTCAATCTTTGCCAGCATGGTTTTCCATGCTAGTAATAACATCCTCATGTCAGCCTTAGTCATCAAGCTAAATCTGCTCTTCTTGTTAGGAATTATTGTACTGCTGGCAATAGCTATTAAGATGATAAGAACGGAGAAATTATGAAAGATCTCTTAAGCAAAAAATTAGAAGGCACTCAAGCCTACAACTGAAAAGAACTGCTCTGGCTGATTGACCACATTGGCGATACCAATCCTGCTGTCCGAGACCAACTCGTTTACAGTAGCTTTTGTCACGCGCTTTTGGATCATCTCATAGAGCCTGAACTTTTTTCTTATCTCTTTGACGAACTGAAGCAAAGAAACATCTTGTTCTACAAGATAGAGGAAAAGGGCGCAGCAACTTTGACTCGCTCTTTTACAGCCTTGGTCTTTGCCCTCATCCTTGATAGGGATGCCACAGTCAATAGTCCCTACTATCACTTATTATCCGAAAATGACCGGCAAACTCTTTTTGACGCTGCTTTTAATTACCTTGTCGCAGAAACTGACATAACTGACTGGCATACTGAATACGGCTGGGTCCATGCCCTAGCACATGGGTCAGAGTTACTACTCTCCGTTGGTCTGCATGACTGCTTTCCAAAAGAAAGAATAGTAGAAATCCTAGACACCCTCACTCACGTGCTGAAAAAACAGACCCAAGTTTTCACAGCAGGTGAAGACCGCAGAATAGCCATCCTGCTAGCTCAGCTCATTTTACAAAAAAAGCTCACACAAGAGCAGATCGCAGACTGGATAGAAGACCTAGACTTTCTAGACCAAAGTCCAGAAACCTATTTTACCTCTCTTAATTTCGAAAACGTCCTGATGTGCCTGTATTTCTCCTTGGAGAAAGAAAATATGCTGACAGCCAGATTAAAAGAAATACTTCTAAACAGCTGGAAAGGCTATTAAAAAAGACGGTTGCCCGTCTTTTTTCTTAACAAGTTTCTGTTGGTAAGCTCATCCCTTTCCAACCTTCAAAAGCTCCTGCTAACTCATAGGCTTTGAAACCAGCTTTTAGTAAGATAAACAAGGCTTGCTTGCCTAAAATTGTACCGCCATTCCAGTCATAAACGACATACGTTTTGCTTTTATCAAGATCAGCCAAGTGGTTTGCTAAATCCTTGGCTGGCAAAGCGATAGCTCCCTTAATTTGTTCTTTTTTCATCTGAGCAGGTGCATTGCGGATATCCAAAACAACGATATCTGATGCTTCCTTCTTCATTTCTTCTAACACCACAAAATGGTTCATATATAAGTCTAAGTACATTTCCAAAAAATCAAGTTTATTCATGTTCATTTTCCTTTAGCCTTTCTACTATGCTTAAAAGTGTTTCTTTTTGTCTATCGGGTAGTGTCTGGATAACCTCTACCTCAACAGCTTGCATCTTGTGCCACATCTCCCTGACCAAGTTTTGCCCTGCTTCAGTCAACTCCAACAGATTTTGGCGCCTATCCTTTGGATTTTTCTGCCTTTGCAAAAAACCTTTGGCTTCTAAATGATCAACAAGCTGACCAATGGTCGTGCGATCCAACTTATTTAACTCACCAATTTTCAGTTGTGTCAGTAAAGTCTGCTCATGTATTGTCAGTAGTACACCATACTCTCTAGAGCTTATAGCATAAGGTTCTAAGATTTTAGAAAATCGCCTGTCCATTTCCTGACCAATTTTACTAATTTGAAAGCCCCAAGACTCTTCTAGCCTCATTTAATCACCTCCTCTGATAATCAGTCGACTTGATTATATAACAAAAAATGATCTTTAGCAAGAAAAAACGACTTTTTCAAGCCGTTTAGTCTATTATGCTGTCCAGTGTTTTTTTGGAATCAAAGATATCACCAACAGTCGCGCTGTCAGCCAATTCAATAATGCCACGAACTTGCGGAGCGTTTGGCAATTCAAGCTCACGAGCCGAGCAAAGCATCCCAAAACTGTCTTCCCCGCGCAGTTTACCTGGAAAGATAAGGCTACCGTTTGGCATCATAGCTCCTGGCAGGGCTGCAACCGTTTTGAGCCCCTGCGCTGCATTTGGCGCACCACAAACGATTTGAACACATTGACCACCATTGATTTCCACTTGGCAAATATGTAAGTGGTCACTGTCTGGGTGGTCAACCATTTCGATAATCTGTCCGACAACAAATTTTGGAGTGTTATCATTTTCTAGTTGTTCTGCAAAGCCTTCTTTAGCCAACTCAGCATTGAGCGTAGCTACTTGGTAGTCTGTCAAGAAGACTTGACCACTGCCTGTCAGGTCAATCAAGCTTGACACATCAAAAATATTCCAAGCCAAGGTAGTGCCCTTTTCATCGAAAACACGTGCTACCTTCCCTTTGCGTTCAACATCGCGCTTGATGTCCTTAGTGTCTTGCAAAATCACCATGAGGACATCGCCAACATATTCTTTATTGTATGCAAAAATCATCTTCTTTTTCCCTCTTTATCAATAGTTAATTTTAAGCTTTTTTAGGCAATCAGTGGACATCACAGCCTGCTAAAAAACTGTTAATCTCCGTTTTAGTCTTACGTTGTTTATTGACCAAACGACCAATCTCCTTACCATTTTCCACTACAACAAAACTTGGAATACCAAAAATATTCCAACGCTGGGCAACCTCCATAAAATCATCGCGGTCCACGCGCACAAAGGTCAATTCTGGATTGTCAGCCTCAATCTCTGGCATAGCTGGATAGATAAACTGGCAATCAGGGCACCAATCGGCAGTGAAAAAGAAGACAACCTTGCCATCTCTCTCAAGATAGGATGCCAAATCTTCGTAAGTTTTCGGCTCAATCATACTTTCTCCTCCTCATAGGCAATCTGACCCTTTTCATAGCTGAATTGGTAGACTCTACCATCAGTCATAACCACGCCACCACGGGTGACCTGCGTGTCAGACTCTGTCTCATTCACGTAGAGGACTGCAATCTCTCCCAGTTGGTCAAAAAACTGGCGAAGCGTAGCCTTGATTTTTTCTGCTTTTCTTTCTGCTAGCTCTTTTTTAATAACCAGACTCAGGGCAAGCGCACCGCTGATCCCCACAATCCCTAAACCTAAGGCTAGCCGACTCTTTTTGTTTTTCATAAGCTTTATTTTACCATAAAACGTGCTAAAATAGGAGATATAGAATTGAGGTATTTATGACGGATTTATTTAGTAAAATCAAAGAAGTGACCGAACTAGACGGCATCGCTGGCTACGAGCACAATGTGCGCAACTACCTGCGCGGTAAAATCACGCCTTTGGTAGATGAGGTTCAAACAGATGGTCTTGGCGGTATTTTCGGTATCAAACACAGTCAAGCAAAAGAGGCTCCGCATGTCATGGTAGCTGCTCATATGGACGAAGTTGGCTTTATGATTAGCGAAATTAAGCCTGATGGCACTCTACGCGTGGTCGGAATCGGTGGATGGAACCCACTAGTTGTCAGCTCACAGCGCTTCACCCTCTACACGCGCACAGGTACTGCCATCCCAGTCATCTCTGGCTCTGTACCTCCCCACTTCTTACGCGGGAACAATGGCGGAGCCTCTTTACCAAAAGTGGAAGATATTGTATTTGACGGAGGTTTTGCGGACAAGGCAGAAGCTGAAAGCTTTGGTGTGCGTCCAGGTGACATCATCGTGCCAAAATCAGAGGCTATCCTGACCGCCAACCAAAAAAATGTTATTTCTAAAGCTTGGGATAACCGCTATGGTATTCTCATGGTCGCAGAACTCCTGCAAAGCCTACAAAATGAACAACTAGGCAACACTTTGATTGCTGGTGCCAATGTCCAAGAAGAAGTTGGCCTACGTGGTGCTCATGTGTCAACAACCAAGTTTGACCCAGAAATCTTTTTAGCAGTTGACTGTTCACCTGCTGGTGATGTTTACGGCAACCAAGGACATATCGGAGATGGCACTCTTATCCGTTTCTATGACCCAGGTCACATCATGCTCAAAGACATGCGCGACTTCTTACTGACAACTGCAGAGGAAGCTGGTGTCAAGTATCAATATTACGCAGCAAAAGGTGGCACAGATGCTGGTGCTGCTCATCTCAAGAATGGCGGTGTTCCTTCAACAACTATTGGAGTCTGTGCTCGCTACATTCATTCTCACCAAACACTCTACGCTATGGACGATTTTCTCCAAGCACAAGCTTTCTTACAAGCTATCGTTAAGAAATTGGATCGTTCGACCGTTGACTTGATTAAGGGGTACTAATATGAAAATTGGATTTATCGGTGTTGGTAAGATGGCGACTGCCATTATCAACGGCCTAAACAGCACAACACATGACATCATCATCTCAGGTTCATCTCTCGCTCGTTCTAGAGAAATAGCAGAGCAGTTAGAAGTTGAGGCTGCCCATTCTCATCAAGAACTCATTGAAGAAGCTGATTTGGTTATTCTTGGCATTAAACCACAGATGTTTGACAAGGTTCTCTCTGAGCTGACCTTCAAACAACCCATCCTATCCATGGCTGCTGGTGTGACCTTGGAACGTTTAGCAGATTTGACCAGCTCAAACCTGCCACTCATCCGTATTATGCCTAACCTAAATGCTCAAATTCTTAAGAGTACAACAGCTATCTGCACCAATGACAAGGTATCAGCAGAGCTATTGGCCACTGCTAAGGAAATCACGGATAGCTTCGGCTCGACCTTTGAAATCGCAGAAAAAGATTTTGACACCTTCACTGCTCTTGCAGGTTCTAGCCCAGCCTACATCGCACTCTTCATTGAATCCTTGGCTAAGTCTGGCGTCAAGCATGGTCTGACCAAGCAACAAGCGCTCGACATCGCCAGCCAAACAGTACTTGCCACCGCTGAAAATCTCTTGATAGGCAGCGACAGTCCCCACGATATGATTGATATGGTCTGCAGCCCTGGTGGCACAACTATAGCTGGCCTTCTGGATTTAGAAAAAACAGGTTTAACAGCCTCTGTCGTCTCAGCCATTGACGTAACAATTGACAGAGCAAAAGAGCTCTAAAAATCATTAATCCTAAAATCAAAACAAATGTTGCCATTGCCATCATTTGTTTTTTTTATTTTCTACACAAACTTCATTTTTCGAAACACACAAAAAAGCTGACCGATTGCTCAGTCAACTTTTCTGGTCTTATCAATTTTTTGATAACTTATTTAGTTTTAAGGCGTTCTACATCACGCGCGATGACAAGCTCTTCATCGGTTGGGATAACTAGAACCTTAACCTTAGCTGCATCTGTTGAGATAATACCGTTAGCGCCTGGAACATTCTTTTCAGGGTCGAGGTCAACACCAAACCATGTCAAGCCAGAAATCACCGCCTCACGTACCACGTCTGAATTTTCACCAATACCAGCAGTAAAGACAATGGCGTCAACACCATTCAACACGGCAACATATTGACCAATATACTTCTTGAGGCGATCAATAAACATGTTGAAGGCCAAAGTCGAATTATGGTCACCTTCATGCATACCTGCGATGATGTCACGCATATCGCTTGATTTTTCAGAAATACCTAGGAGACCAGATTCGCGATTGAAAACATTACGAATTTTTTCAGCGTCAGCTAGTTCTGGTTCGCGGTCTATCAAGAATGGGATAATAGCTGGATCAAGATCCCCAGAACGCGTTCCCATCATAACACCACCAAGTGGTGTCAAGCCCATTGAGGTATCCACTGATTTACCACCATCAACCGCAGTGATAGAAGCACCATTACCGATATGGCAAGTAATTAATTTCAGCTCTTCAAGCGGTTTATCTAAAATTTTAGCGGCTTCGCCCGCAACGTATTGATGGCTTGTACCGTGAGCTCCGTACTTGCGCACCTTGTAGTCTTCGTAGTAGCGGTTAGCAATTGGGTAACGGTAAGCTACTTCTGGCATAGACGTGTGGAAAGCCGTATCAAAGACAACTACACTGGTAATGTCCGGTAGCAACTCTTTAAAAGCACGGATGCCCAAGGCAGCGCCAGGATTATGTAGAGGTGCCAAGAGAGACAATTCCTCAACTTGCTCAATAACTTTTTCATCAACTAAAGCTGATTCCTTGAAATACTCGCCACCAGCTACGATACGGTGACCAACTCCTGTGATTTCTTCATAATTTGCAATAATATTGAGACGAATCAAATCGTCCAACAAGATTTTTACAGCTGCTTTGTGGTCTGGAATATCTGTTGTTTCTGATTCTGTTTGACCATTAAACTTAACAGTTGAAACACCATCCTCAAGCCCAATGCGCTCAATCAACCCCTTAGCAATCACCTCTTCTTGAGGCATTTTATATAGTTGCCATTTAAGGCTTGAACTGCCCGCATTAATTGAAATTGTTTTTGACATATATCCCCCTCTAAAGCGTTTTCAGAATATACCCCTATTCTATCATAAAATTTCACAAATGCCTATCTTCAGATTTCCATTTTGTGAAATTTTCAATGAAATCTGCCAAAACAGCCTTGTCTTGGAGATCCGTCAAAGGATAGACAAAAGCTTCAGGCTTGTGGTCGCTCTGCTTTTTCAGAACGAAAATAGACTTGGCATTAGCAGGATTACCAAAGATTTTATCTGGCAAGGTGATGACAGCGATAATATCCGCATAGCCTTGCAACCATTTTTTCAAGAGGGGACTTTGCTGGCTGGTCAAGAGGTTTGCTGGTGCTAGCAAGATAGCTAGGCCGTCCTTTTTGAGGTATTTAAGTGATTGTTCCATGAGCAGATGATGGGCATAAGTATGACCTTCTGAACTAGCCACCTGATAACGCTTTGCAATGTCATCATTGGGATAAAAACCAACTGGTAAATCACTGAGGATAACATCACTTTCCTTCAAAATCTGCGGGCGTACTGCATCTTCTTGTAGAAATTGAGCATTAGAACCCATGACCTCTGCAATACTAGCCGACAAGTCAATTAACAAGTCATCCACTTCAATTCCCAAATAATCCAACTGCTTGGAACTATTGTTCAGAAGTGTATAAGCCAGATTTCCAGTTCCACTACCAATTTCCAGAATGTCTAGCTTATCTGAATTGGTCAGCTGTTCCATGAGGTAAAGGAGGATAAAGCCGATAGCATCTGGGGTGAATTGATGATTTGCCTGAAGCTGTTCCGTTTGCGCAGCCTTGATAAAAAGAAATTGAAAGGCTCGACGCCATTCTTCCTTGGTCAAATCAAGCTGCCGCAGTTTATCATTATTGGCTTTTACTCTATCATCTGCACCGTCAGCCCCCAGATAAAAAGAATTCTGCTCAATCAAGGCGTCATAAATATGGGTTTTTAACTTATTTTCAATCAGCTGGCTATTTTCTAAAATTAATTCATAAGCCGCTTCAATTTTTTCAAAATTCATACCTAACCATTAAAGAAAGCTTTACTTTTCAAAAACTTTCTTCCTTTCCGCAACCTATCATATCAAAAATTGAGAAGAATGAAAAGCTAAGCCATTTCCAATCTGACTAAAAAAGTAGAGGCTTGAAGTCAAATCAGCATTATGAAAAGTGATGATTGCATCGCCTGAGAAAATTAAGAAGGCACATCAGAAAAGGAAAATTAACCTTTACGTTTTTGCGCAACATCGCTAAAATTTGGAAGCACACAAAGTAAACCACCCCAAGTGTATCACCTTGGAAATGGTTTACTTTTTTAGCTCTCTTCAATTTTCGCTTTCTAACAACAAATCATCATTTTTTTGTGAACCAGTATCACTAGGCTTACTTGCTTGAGATGTGGAATCTTGATTATTGACAGTTTGAGCTTGTCTTTGGGAAAGGAAAGTATAGTTGTAAACCTGACCATGTTTAAGTCTAACCTTGACTAGAAGATGCTCACCTTGCTTATGATAAGAGCTGCTCCCTTGGACAAAGGACAGCTGCCCATCTACCTGCTCTGCCATTTCCCGCGTCATCTGTGCCATGAGCTGAGCTTGACTAGAAAGCAGCTGAGCCTGACTTTGCCTTTGGGTAGCCAGCACTCGCCCCAGATAAAATTGTAAGAGTAAGGCAAAGATAGCTGACATCAATAGGGCATAGAGGAGCACACCAGCCTTAACTTTTTTGGTCAAAAGCATAGATAAATGTCCTCTCTAAACCATTATCGAATTGCAGCTGAATACGGACTTTTCCCTTTTCTTGAGAAATAGCAGAGCTCTTTAGGCCGTAAAGCATGGGCTGATAGCCTCGCCCATCTGCACTAGTTTTACGAAAATCATCACTCCTAGATTGCCCAAAAGCCAAAGCCTGACCAGCCTTAGTAACATAAAGTTTGCCGTCCTCAACCTTGTCCAACTGGCTGCCAGCTAGTTCAGCACTTAACTGCTGAGAAAAAAGGAGCCAATTATTCTGACGCGAATCCGACAAATAATGAACATTGCCAACTAAAGAACGACTCAAACCATTATAAACCAAAACCGAACCCGAAATAACTAGCAGAGCCATTAAACATTCCAAAAGTGTAAAGGCTGGCAGTCGTTTTTTAGGATCTAAGCTATCCATAAGTGCCTGATGTCCACTATATCTTCGTTTCCAATTTTTCATTGTCATTACCCAGCTGCACAAAGTCACCTGGACCTTTTGGGCAATCCGCATCTTGACAGCTCGTCTCTTTCTGATACCCATTGAGAATTTATTCCTTTTCAGCCTGCAGTAGTAGCTTCTCATTGTCATAAACGCTAATTTGTCCTCCCTTTTTTACTACTCTGACGCTGACACCATTCAAGGTCAAACTGTCTTGCCCGGTCTGCACTGCCATATTGGCCACATTTAAAACCTCCTGCCTGTGCAGGTTAGCTTGCAAGTCTTTGCGATTTAGATTAATTTCTGATAAAACCAGACTAACAATACTAGCCAAGATTCCTAAAGCAACTAGACTCTCAAGGAGAATGTAGGCTTTCACTTTCTTTTTTCTTATAGTTACCACTCCCCAAATATAATTGATAAGTCACCAACTTTTGCTTGGTTCGAAAACTGATCTTAGCTAGAGATGAATTTCCACCAGCCTTGTCAAAAACAATTTTATTGCTGTCTAGCACCTCAACGCTAGCAGGAACAGGTAGGCTAGTTGTAGTATTACTAATAGCCTTATCCGAAATAACCAAGGTTTGCTCCGACTGTTGTAAAATGCTCAACTTTTGGCTATCACGGTAAAGCGATTCAAAAGTCAGAAAAAAAATATTTTCTTCCATCCTGTCAAAGATTTGTTTGACTGAACCTGTCAAGCTTAGGGCTAGAAAAGATGTCACCAGTAGAACCAATAGACTTTCTAAAAGCGTAAATGCTCTAGTTGGACACTTGGCGTGCTTCATCTGGATGCTTGATGTAGTAGTCATTATAAGCCTTTTGCTGCTTAGCTGTGATGTTCCCTTCTTTTACCAGTTTATCCAGGGTAGCCTTCGAATTACCGTTTACTTCGTAAAGTTCTGCCTGACTTTCCACCACTTTGACTACAGCTGCATTACCTGTTTCTGTGATTTTCTCCTTCTGTTTGGC
Organism: Streptococcus caballi DSM 19004; assembly: GCF_000379985.1. Classification (GTDB taxonomy): domain Bacteria; phylum Bacillota; class Bacilli; order Lactobacillales; family Streptococcaceae; genus Streptococcus; species Streptococcus caballi. The sequence continues at coordinate 22,809 of NZ_KB904071.1, forward strand.
TAGATTAGGTATGAAGAGCAGCATCAGTACGCTGATAATAAGCAAAACAACTAGCATCTCAATTAGCGTAAAAGCTTTAACCCTAGTTTTCTGTAGTTTTTTCAACAATTTTTTCATTTATAGATTAACCTCCATATTTTGGTACATAGGCAAAAGCATTGCCGCATAAATCATCACAATAACCAGAGCAACGAGTAGAAAAATAATCGGTTGTATGAACTGGGTTGCTCGGTTTAAACGACTGAAAAAGGTCTCCCACGTTTCTGCCGCATAAATTTCCAACTCGCTGCCGAGTTTTGATTTTACTTCTCCGTACTCAATCATCAGGCTCAGCTCTCGGAGAAAAAATGGATAAGCTAAGACCTGTTGGTGAAAAGCTTGTCCTTTCATCAAGCCTTTTTCCATATCTCGACCAATTTCCTGAAATAGACTGGCCTTCTGATCCTGCATCAATTTAACAATCTGCGCTAATTCTACACCCTGTCCTAGTAGATTTCCCCATTCACGAGCATAGTAGGCCGTCAAATAGAGCTGAACAAACTTTCCAAATAGAGGAATCTGGCTGAGTTTACCGGCCAAGACAAGAGCAGGCACTCGCTTAGAAATCAGGTAAAGACCGCCACCTACCAATACATTGATAACAAGCCCTAGCAAGAAAAGGCTTGGAAAATGATTGATAAGCTGGGTAGCTAAATTGCCTTTTTCCAACTGAGGCAGTAAATAATTTTTCAGCCCCAACATGATAAAGACCAGAAAACTTAAAAGAATTATTGGATAGGTCGCCACTTCAATCAACTTTTTCTTGACAATCGCCATCTGAGCCAAATACTTCTCGATTTTTAAGAGACACTTTTGTGTATTGCCATGCACATCAGCTAAAGAAATTTGCGTCACAATAGCATCTGAGAAACCAATACCAGCCATCATGTCGGGCAAACCACGCCCACTAAGCAGGCTCGCTCGCATTTGTTCAGTATAATGATCCGCCAAAAGTTGACTCCGCTTGAGAAAATCAACCATTTCAGTCAATGTAAAACCACTCTGCATGAGATTGTTAAAGAGTTGAATGACCTTTCTTTGCTGCTTAAGCCCTAATTTTTTCGATTTTGGCTTGCTCAGCACTGATATATCCGTCTTGAGCCAAACCATCAATCTGTTCATTCCATGATGTGGGATCATATCTTTGGAAGTCTCTTTCGACAAAATCAATCACACCTCCTCCCCCAATCAAACGCTGATAACCTATCAAGCGCAAGCTATTATCCAACTCCTGCGGACTAACTCCAAGCTCAATCAAACGTGCATAGACACCCGAGATACTCTTAGCGTGAATTGTCGAAAAGACCATAGCTCCTGTTAAGCTAGCTCGAATAACTGCTCGCGCTGTTTCAGTATCACGAATCTCCCCTATAATGAGAATATCTGGCCGGTGCCGCAAGGAAAGCTTGATAAGATTGTCATAGGTCATGCCAATGCTCTCATTAAGTTGCAACTGCAACATGCTGTCCTGTTTAATTTCAACAGGATCTTCAATGCTGATAACCTGTTTGTCAGGAAATTTTTCCGCAATAAGCTGGTACATGAGAGTGGTCTTACCACTCCCAACTGGTCCCGAAAAAAGGTAAAGTCCTCTTCCGCCAATCACTTTCAGAATATTTTTCATTCCGTCAAAATAGTAACGCAACTCATGTCGCCTTTTATGGAGAACACGGATAACTAAACTCTCGCGACCACGATAGTCACCTACACTAGACAAGCGAAGCGATACTTTTTTACCATCCGCAAGAGCATAATCACATGATCCAAGCTGACTACGTCGTTTCTCTCCAACATTCATTCCCGCAACGAACTTAAAGTGGCTAATAAGACTAGACATATAGTCATTATCAAAAACATTAATAAACCTCCTTTCGTCACCAATCCGCATAAAAAGCTCATAGCGATCACCCTTGGGAATCACATAAATATCCTGGGCACTCACCTCCACGGCATCTGAAATCATTTTTCTGGCTAAGTCCTGAACCATATTTACCTCCTCACCTTAAATATTCGCAGGTAAAGAAAAAAACTCTACAAATTTGTAAAGTTTTTTTACATTATTTTAAAAATAGCTGCACTAAAAGATTAGCGATTCAAAGCACAGCTAGACGGAGTGATACTTTCATCATTACAACTTTCAAAGGAACTGATTCCATTTTGCCTTGAAAGCTCCTGCCAATCTTCCAATAACAAGAGAGAATGATACTGCTGCAAATGCTCATCACACTCTTCACACCACCTCTGATCCTCCTTGTCCCAAAAAGCCGCCAATAAATTTTGCTTACTCTGATAACTTGGATAAGCTTCCTTGAGCTTATCCCATTCCATTGAATAATAATCCAAAGCCTCCTCAAATTGATTAAAGGAGGAAACTTCCTGGATGCTTTCTTTCCAATCGTCTAAGAACCACCAAGGCTCCCAATCCCCATACATTTTAATTACCTGATACATAATATTAAATCCTCTTTGTGCACTATTATATACAAAATAAATGGATTTTTAAAAAATTTTGCTTGCTTATAATTATTATAAAGGAGATAATAACCGAAACATGTAAATCTAGGCTAGATAACTTATTTCTTAAATTCACAGGTCCTTCATTTTATGGTACCAATGTACTAAGCTTTACTTGCAAGGATGATTGGTCTGATATTAGCAAAAAAGCCTGAGATTACTCTCAGACTTTCAATGCTTATTCAACGTCAGTTGTGACAATTTCTTCACTTGTTCCAACTTCAGCTTCTTCTTGTGTTTCTACTTCATTAACGGCCAATGGTTCAATGTTACGGTAGCGAGCCATACCCGTACCAGCTGGGATGATTTTACCAATGATAACATTTTCTTTAAGACCAAGAAGGTGATCTTTCTTACCGCGGATAGCAGCATCAGTGAGGACACGAGTTGTTTCCTGGAAGGACGCAGCTGACAAGAATGAATTAGTTTCAAGGGAAGCTTTAGTGATCCCCATAAGTACTGGACGTGATGTTGCAGGAATACCACCAGCGATAACAATTTCCTTGTTAGCATCTGTAAAATCTGCGATATCCATAAGAGTACCTGGAAGAAGATCCGTATCACCTGGATCCATGATACGAACTTTACGAAGCATTTGGCGGACCATCACTTCAACGTGCTTATCACCAATTTCTACCCCTTGGCTACGGTAAACTTTTTGCACTTCAGCAAGGAGATAAGTTTCGACTGACAAGGTGTCACGAACTTCAAGGAGACGTTTAGGTTGAATGGAGCCTTCTGTCAAAGCATCTCCGCGATGCACTTCATCGCCAACTTCAACTTTCATACGTGCTGTAAATGGTACTACGTATTCGCCCATACCAGTCTTCCCTTGAACGAAGACTTTCTTAGTACGAGTTGCTGCATCTTCTTCAACCTCAATAACGCGTCCTTTAACCTCAGTAATAACCGCTTCCCCTTTAGGGTTACGTGCTTCAAAGATTTCTTGGATACGAGGAAGACCTTGTGTGATGTCAGTATTTGAAGCAACACCACCCGTGTGGAAAGTACGCATGGTCAACTGTGTACCAGGTTCACCGATAGATTGAGCGGCGATAGTACCGACTGCTTCACCGACTTCAACAGCATCACCAGTTGCCAAGTTGATACCATAACAGTGACGGCAAACCCCGTGACGTGTATTACATGTGAAGACTGAGCGGATAGTTACCTCTTCCACTCCAGCAGCTACAATCTTAGCAGCCATATCTTCGGTAATCAAGGTATCAGGACCAACGATAAGGTCACCAGTTTCTGGGTGTTTGACAGATTTCTTAGTATAACGTCCAACAAGGCGTTCTTCAAGTGTCTCAGTCACTTCTTTACCATCAGTGATAGCTGTGATAACTAAACCACGGTCTGTACCACAGTCGTCTTCACGAATGATAACATCTTGAGCAACGTCAACCAAACGACGAGTCAGGTAACCCGAATCGGCTGTCTTAAGGGCTGTATCGGTCATACCTTTACGCGCACCATGAGTTGAGAAGAACATTTCCAATACTGAGAGACCTTCACGGAAGTTTGAAAGGATTGGAAGTTCCATGATGCGTCCATTAGGCGCAGCCATCAAACCACGCATACCGGCAAGTTGAGAGAAGTTTGAAATGTTACCACGCGCTCCTGAGTCCATCATCATAACGATTGGGTTCTTAGGATCTTGTGTCTCAATCAGACGTTTTTCAAGTTCTTCCTTAGCTTCACGCCAAGTTGTTGTTACAGCAACATAACGGTCATCATCGGTCATGAGACCTCGACGGAAGGCTTTGTTGATATCCTCAACCTTGTGGTGAGCTGCATCAATAATTTCTTGTTTGTTATCGATGACTGGGATATCGGCGATACCCACTGTCAAACCAGCAAGTGTTGAATGGTAGTAACCAAGGTCTTTCAAGCGGTCAAGGAAGGCCGATGTTTCAGTCGTGCGGAAACGTTTGAAGGTTTCAGCAATGATGTTACCAAGATTTTTCTTTTTGAATGGAATATTGAGGTCCAAGCTGTCAATAACAGTTTGAATATCTTGTCCTGGTGCCAAGAAGTACTTATCTGGCGTTTTTTCAGTCAAGTTGGCGTTATTTGGCTCTTGAAGATATGGGAGATCTTCTGGCATAATGTCGTTGAAGAGAATCTTACCAACAGTTGTGACCATGATTTTATGGCGTTGTTCATCCGTCCAAGGTTTGTTTGGCATGCTGTCAACAGCGATACCAACGCGTGAATGCAGGTGAACGTAACCATTGCGATAAGCCATAACAGCTTCATCACGGTCTTTGAAGATCATACCTTCACCTTCACGGCCAGCATCTTCCATTGTCAAGTAGTAGTTACCAAGAACCATATCCTGAGAAGGGGTTACGACCGGTTTACCATCTTTAGGGTTAAGGATGTGTTCAGCGGCAAGCATAAGAAGACGAGCTTCTGCTTGTGCTTCTTCTGACAGTGGCACATGGATGGCCATTTGGTCACCATCAAAGTCCGCATTATATGCTTCACAAACAAGTGGGTGAAGACGAAGCGCCTTACCATCAATCAGAACTGGCTCAAAGGCTTGAATACCGAGACGGTGAAGAGTCGGTGCGCGGTTAAGAAGAACTGGGTGTTCTTTGATGACTTCTTCTAGGATATCCCAAATGCGTTCGTCTCCACGTTCAACCATACGTTTAGCAGCTTTGACATTTCCAGCATATTCGCGGGCAACGATTTCGCGCATAACAAATGGTTTAAAGAGCTCAATAGCCATCTCACGTGGCACACCGCATTGGTACATCTTAAGTGTTGGACCTACGGCGATAACAGAACGTCCTGAGAAGTCAACACGTTTACCAAGTAAGTTTTGACGGAAACGTCCTTGTTTACCTTTTAGCATTTGGCTAAGAGATTTAAGCGGACGGCTGCCTGGTCCTGTAATCGGACGACCACGACGACCATTATCAATAAGAGCATCAACCGCTTCTTGCAACATACGTTTTTCATTTTGCACAATAATGCCGGGGGCATTGAGTTCAAGCAAACGAGCCAAACGATTGTTACGGTTAATAACGCGACGGTAGAGGTCGTTCAAATCAGATGTTGCAAAGCGCCCACCATCCAATTGTAGCATCGGACGAAGATCTGGTGGAATAACTGGCAAGATATTCAATACCATCCACTCAGGTTTATTTCCTGATTTTTTAAAGGCATCTAAAATATCCAAACGACGGACGGCTTTGACACGTTTTTGACCAGTTGCAGATTTAAGCTCATCTTTAAGCTCTGCAATTTCTTGATCAAGGTCAACTTGCTTCAAGAGGTCTTGAATCGCTTCAGCACCCATTTTTGCAACAAATGAACCGTAACCGTATTCTTGAATTTTTTCGCGATATTCGCGTTCAGTCAAAAGTGATTTTGGTTCAAGCGGAGTATCTTTTGGATCGATAACTACGTAAGCAGCAAAATAGATAACTTCTTCAAGAGCACGCGGACTCATATCAAGGGTAAGCCCCATGCGGGATGGAATACCTTTGAAGTACCAAATGTGTGACACTGGAGCTTTTAATTCAATGTGTCCCATGCGTTCACGACGCACTTTAGCACGAGTAACTTCTACACCACAACGGTCACAAATAATTCCTTTGTAACGGATACGTTTATATTTACCACAAGCACATTCCCAGTCTTTTGTTGGTCCAAAAATGACTTCATCAAAAAGACCTTCACGTTCTGGTTTGAGCGTACGATAGTTGATTGTTTCAGGTTTTTTAACTTCACCATAAGACCATGAACGGACCTTACTTGGTGAGGCTAATGTGATTTGCATACTTTTAAAACGATTTACGTCAACCACTAGTTTTACCTTTCTTAGATTTATCTTTAGGCTAGCACTGCTGGGGGAAAGCCCCAGCACTAGCACAGCTTATTTATCAAATTTTTATTCTTCGGAGGAAGCCGCTTCCGCTGTTTCAACAGCTTGTTGTTCACGGACTTTTTCAAGCTCATCAACATGCATAACATCATCATCTTCGCCTTCATCAAGATCACGAAGCTCTACTTCATTGTCGTCTTCATCAAGAACACGCATGTCAAGGCCAAGTGATTGCAATTCTTTAACAAGAACGCGGAAGGATTCTGGCACACCTGGTTTTGGAATTGGTTTACCTTTAGTGATAGCTTCATAGGCTTTCAAACGACCAGTCACATCATCTGACTTGTAAGTCAAAATTTCTTGAAGAACGTTTGAAGCACCATAAGCTTCAAGAGCCCAAACTTCCATTTCACCGAAACGTTGTCCACCGAATTGCGCTTTACCACCAAGCGGTTGTTGAGTGATTGTTGAGTAAGGACCAACTGAACGAGCATGCAATTTATCATCAACCATGTGGTGAAGTTTGATCATGTACATGACCCCAACGGATACACGGTTATCAAATGGTTCACCGGTACGACCATCATAAAGGACTGTCTTAGCATCTGAGTCCATACCAGCTTCTTGAACAGTTGACCATAGGTCATCTGAAGTTGCTCCGTCAAAGACTGGTGTCGCAATGTGGATACCCAAGTTACGCGCAGCCATACCAAGGTGGAGTTCCATAACTTGTCCGATATTCATACGAGATGGCACCCCAAGTGGGTTCAGCATGATATCAACTGGTGTCCCGTCTGGAAGGTATGGCATGTCCTCAACAGGAACGATACGAGAAACAACCCCTTTGTTTCCGTGACGACCGGCCATTTTATCTCCGACTTTGATTTTACGTTTTTGTGCGATGTAAACACGAACAAGCATGTTAACACCTGATTGCAGTTCATCACCATTGGCACGTGTAAAGATTTTCACGTCACGAACGATACCATCTCCACCGTGAGGTACACGAAGTGATGTATCACGTACTTCACGTGACTTATCACCAAAGATAGCATGCAAGAGACGTTCTTCCGCAGAAAGGTCTTTTTCACCCTTAGGTGTTACCTTACCGACAAGGATGTCACCTTCTTTAACTTCAGCACCAATACGAATGATACCCATTTCGTCAAGATCTTTGAGGGCTTCTTCACCAACGTTCGGAATTTCACGAGTAATTTCTTCAGGACCAAGCTTTGTATCGCGCGTTTCTGATTCAAATTCTTCCAAGTGAACAGAGGTGTAGACATCCTCTTTCACAAGACGTTCAGACATGATAACAGCGTCCTCGAAGTTGTAGCCTTCCCAAGTCATGTAAGCGACGATTGGGTTCTGACCAAGAGCCATTTCTCCACCTTCCATAGAAGGTCCATCGGCAATGAAATCACCTTTTTCAACAATATCACCAACTTTAACGAGTGTACGTTGGTTGTATGCTGTACCTGAGTTTGAACGACGGAATTTAGTAATATGATAAACATCAAGGGAGCCATCTTCGCGACGAACTTCAACTTTTTCAGCATCTGAAAAGATAACGCGTCCGTCATGCTTAGCAATGACCGCAGCACCGGAATCATGCGCAGCTTGATATTCCATACCAGTACCAACGTATGGGGCATGTGGGTCAATCAATGGCACAGCCTGACGCTGCATGTTGGCACCCATGAGGGCACGGTTAGAGTCATCATTTTCCAAGAAAGGAATACATGCAGTCGCAACGGCAACTACTTGTTTAGGAGAAACATCCATGAAGTCAGCAAGACTTGCAGGGTACTCTTGGTTGACACCTTGGTGACGTCCCATAACGATTTCATTAGCAAATTTACCATCTTCAGTTAATGGTGAGTTTGCTTGGGCTACTGTGTATTCATCTTCTTCATCGGCTGTCAGCCAAACAATCTCGTTAGTTACAACACCAGTTGTACGATCAACTTTACGGTATGGTGTTTGGATGAATCCGTATTTATTCAGGTGACCATATGATGACAAGTTATTAATCAAACCGATGTTTGGTCCTTCAGGTGTTTCAATAGGACACATACGGCCATAGTGCGTGTAGTGCACGTCACGAACTTCATAACCAGCACGGTCACGTGTCAAACCACCAGGTCCTAAGGCTGACAAACGGCGTTTGTGTGACAATTCAGAAAGTGGGTTGTGTTGGTCCATGAACTGTGACAACTGAGAAGACCCAAAGAATTCTTTAACAGCAGCTGTTACAGGACGAATATTGATGATTTGTTGCGGTGTTAGGACTTCGTTGTCTTGAACAGACATACGTTCGCGAACATTACGTTCCATACGTGCTAAACCAATACGGAATTGATTTGCAAGTAATTCACCAACCGCACGGATACGACGGTTACCAAGGTGGTCGATATCGTCAACTTTACCGATACCTTCTGCAAGGTTGAGGAAGTAAGACATTTCAGCCAAGATATCAGCTGGAGTAAGAGCGCGTGCCTTATCATCTGGATTAGCATTACCAACAATAGTGACAACTCGATCTGGATCATTTGGTGCAACAACCTTGAATTTTTGCAAAACAACTGGTTCTGTTACCACCGCATAGTCGTTTGGGGTGTAAACAAACTTGTTGAGGTCGCCGTCAATATATTCAGCGATTGAATCAATGACATCACGTGTCATCTCAGTACCAGCTTCAACAAGGATTTCACCTGTTTCACCATCAACCAAATTTTCTGCAATCGTTTGACCTAGAAGACGTGTTTTAAGGTTGAGTTTTTTGTTGATTTTATAACGACCAACAGCTGCTAAGTCGTAACGACGTGGGTCAAAGAAGCGAGCTACAAGCAAGCTACGTGAGCTGTCAGCTGTTTTTGGTTCACCTGGACGAAGACGTTCGTAAATTTCCTTGAGCGCTTCATCAGTACGTGAATCATTTGGATTCTTATGAATATCTTTTTCGATAGTGTTACGAACAAGTTCGCTGTCTCCAAAGATATCCACGATTTCATCATCACCTGAGAAACCAAGTGCACGCACAAGTGTTGTAAATGGAATTTTACGTGTACGGTCAATACGTGTGTAAGCAATATCTTTTGAATCTGTTTCTAATTCAAGCCAAGCTCCACGATTAGGAATCACAGTTGAACCGTAACCAACTTTACCATTTTTATCAACTTTATCATTGAAATAAACACCAGGAGAACGAACCAACTGAGAAACGATAATACGCTCACCACCATTGATGATGAAGGTCCCCATTTCCGTCATGATTGGAAAATCACCGAAGAAAACTTCTTGAGTTTTGATTTCGCCAGTTTCCTTGTTAACTAGACGGAAAGTAACGAAAATTGGTGCAGAGTATGAAGCATCGTGTATACGAGCTTCTTCCAAAGTGTACTTAGGTTCTTTCAATTCATAGCCGACAAACTCAAGTTCCATAGTGTCGGTAAAGTTTGAAATGGGAAGTACATCTTCAAAAACTTCCTTCAGACCATTATCTAAGAAATCTTGAAATGAGTCTGTTTGAATTTCAATCAAATTTGGTAAATCAAGAACTTCTTTGATTCTTGAAAAGCTACGACGGGTACGATGTTTCCCGTATTGAACGTCATGTCCTGCCAAGTTATTACTCCTTTATATAAGATAGAGCGACTAAAGAGTTGTTCTTCAAGGCAGCTATTTAAAAGGCCTTTCAGATTACGCTCAAGTCATGGTTTATTGTCAATCTGTCTAGTTGAATATATCATTTATGATAATTTTTAGAATCTTTAAATATAGGTTACAAACTATATAAAATACTAAAAATGGGCACAAAAAGAGCAGCTAAATCTGACTTAAAAAGTATGATTTAACTGCTGTAAGCCTAGTTGGACAATATTTCAACTAGATCAGACGACAAATAGTTATTAAAATTATAACCTATTTGTCTCTAAAAATCAAGACTTATCTTCCACCTAGAAGACTTGCCCAAGCTTTTTGATAATCACTATCCGTTCCACCAATAGCAAACTTGTAAGTCATGGTTCCTGGACCGTTTTTGGCCCAATAACTAGTCGTGGTTTCCCCATTCAAGGTAATATTACGTCCGTTAACCGAAACCGAACCTGGCTGCAAGCCTGTTGATTTAAGTACATTAGCTTTGATAACACTAGAATCCAAACTGAATCGCGGCGCCGTATCAAAAAGGCTGGCGTCAGCTTGACTGATGGTATTGACTAAATTGGCCATGTAGTCGGCATTATTATTATATCCTGTCAAAGATTGCAAAGACGTGTTGTCATCGTGTCCTGCCCAACCACCCAAAGTGACCTTTGGAGTTGCCAACATGAGCCAGACATCAGATGTGGAGTTAGTTGTCCCAGTTTTACCAATCCAATCAGCATTAGCCAGATTACCATTGATAGATTGGAGGCGAGCCTTGAAGGTTGTTGTCTGACCTGAACTGATTGGTCCCCTCAGTAAATCTTGCAAAATACTTGCTGTCGCCTTTGAGAAGACACGCACAGGTTTAGATTCATGCTTGTAAATAACCTCACCGTTACCGCTGGTAATACTTTCCACGATGTATTGCTTTTGATAAACGCCACCATTTGCAATCATTTGGTATGCATTGGTCTGTTGAGCTACAGAAATATCAATACCACCACCCAGAGGCAGACTTTCAATACCGTACTCAGGGATGTCATACCCCATCTTCGTCATATAGCTTTCAACATCAACACCTTTTTCGTTTAATAGCTTGTAGGTCCAAAAAGCTGGGATATTCCAAGAAACATTCAAGGCTTCTGAAAGTGAAATCATGGTTGTTCCTTCGTCAGATGCATGCATGATTTTTTCGCCGCTTGAGAATGTTGTCGGATAATTTGACAGGACACTTGCGCTTCCTAAATAGCCCTGATCAATTGCGATACCGTAAGGCAAAATGGGTTTAATACTTGAACCTGGCGAACGTTTCGTATCAAAAGCATGGTTGTTTTGATTGGTACGGAAATCACGGCCTCCAACAAAGCCTAGGATAGCCCCTGTTGAATTGTCAGTGAGGACATTACCCATCTGCACCGTACCAGTTCCATCATCAAGACGGCTGCCAAACTGAGCGGCTGCCTGTTGCATCGCATTATAAACCCTTTTGTTGATAGTTGATTTAACCGTATAACCGCCGCGCTGTAGCTCTTCTTGAGCCTTTTGTTCATACAGTTGCTTAGTCGTGTCATTTTTCAAATCTTGTTCAGATACCTTGTCGCGTTTTATCAAGTAATCATACATGATATCTTGAGCTTCTGATAAAACCGAATAATAAAGGTAATCATGCGTACCAGTTACAACCGTCTCAGGTTCCAAAAAGTCCTGTTTGATATCGTAAGACTTATAGGCGTTGTATTCTTTCTTAGTCAAAACACCTGTGCGGTACATGTTGTAGAGCACATTGTGCTGACGCTTAATTCCATAGGCCATATCTTCGTCAGACTTAAGCTTAGCATCAGCCGTGTAGGGTGAGTACACAATTGGACTCTGTGGCAAGCCCGCCAAAAAGGCAGCTTGTGGAATCGTCAAATCCTTAGCTGATACGCCAAATATTCCTTTGGCAGCCTCTTCAATACCAGCAATATTCTGCCCGTGATTATTACGTCCAAAGGGAGAGACATTTAAATAGTCCGATAAAATCTCATCCTTATCAATATAGCGCTCCAAAGCCAAGGCGTAGATAATCTCTTTAGATTTCCGCTTAAATGTCGGATCATCTCCTAAAATCTGCTGCTTAATCAGCTGCTGAGTTAGAGTAGAACCACCGCTGGATTCCCCTAAACCTAAAATAGAAGCCAAGGTGGCACGAAAAACAGCCTTAGGGACAACACCCTTGTGTTTGTTGAAATTTTCATCCTCAGTTGCCACTATAGCTTGTTTGACATTATCTGAAATAGCCTCCTTACTAACAGGTGTACGCAGCAAGTCCGTATTTATCTTAGAAATCAAACTCTTATCTGAATAAGTCAACTGAGAAATCATGCTTACCGACTCGACCTGACTCACCATACTGTCCTTGCTAGGAACCTTCACTGATTCAACCTGACTGGCCAAGTAACCAAAAGCTAAGCCTGTACCTAACATGGCAAAGAGCAAAATAACCACATAGAAAAAGTCTGTCATCAATTTAATGGTCCTAAAAAAGACAGAACCTATACCGATGATATCTAATGATTGTTCTTTTTTTCTCTCTCGTTTGTTCTTTTTTTCTCTAGACATTTACATACCTCGTTCTATATTATATCAAACTTTGATAAAGCTTGCATAGCGACAGCCATTTTTGATATAATATCCTATAAACTATATAGAAAATGGAGAAAGCCTTATGAATATTTTTGAAGAACTTAAAGCCCGCGGCTTGGTCTTTCAGACGACTGACGAAGAAGCCTTAGTAAAAGCATTAACAGAAGGGCAAGTTTCTTATTACACAGGCTATGATCCAACAGCAGACAGTCTTCACCTTGGTCACCTGGTTGCCATTTTGACATCACGCCGTTTGCAATTGGCTGGCCACAAACCATACGCTCTCGTTGGAGGAGCTACTGGACTAATCGGCGATCCATCCTTTAAAGATGCTGAGCGTAGCCTCCAAACCAAAGATACCGTTGACGGTTGGGTGACTAAGATCCAGAATCAGCTCTCTCGTTTCCTCGATTTTGAAAATGGTGATAATAAAGCTGAAATGGTCAACAATTATGACTGGTTTGGCTCTATCAGCTTTATTGATTTCTTGCGCGACGTTGGAAAGTATTTTACTGTTAACTACATGATGAGCAAGGATTCTGTTAAAAAGCGTATCGAAACTGGAATTTCTTATACTGAGTTTGCTTACCAAATCATGCAGGGCTATGATTTCTATGAACTTAATGACAAACACAATGTCACCCTGCAAATCGGCGGTTCTGACCAGTGGGGAAATATGACAGCGGGAACTGAGTTACTACGCCGTAAAGCTGACAAGATCGGACATGTTATGACAGTGCCTCTTATTACAGATGCTACTGGTAAAAAATTTGGTAAGTCAGAGGGAAATGCCGTTTGGCTTGATGCCGATAAGACTTCTCCTTATGAAATGTATCAATTTTGGCTTAATGTTATGGATGATGACGCCGTGCGTTTCTTGAAAATCTTCACTTTCCTATCACTGGAAGAAATTGCTGAAATCGAAAAAGAATTCAACTCAGCTCGCCATGAACGCTTAGCACAAAAGATTCTAGCTCGCGAAGTTGTTACACTTGTTCACGGTGAGAAAGCCTACCAACAAGCCCTCAACATTACTGAACAGCTTTTTGCTGGTAACATTAAAAATCTCTCAGCTAAAGAACTCAAACAAGGTCTTAGCAATGTGCCTAACTACGCGGTTAGCACAGACGACAATCTCAACATCGTAGAAATCCTGGTCGCTGCTAAAATTTCACCATCAAAACGGCAAGCTCGTGAAGATGTACAAAATGGGGCCATCTATATCAATGGCGAACGTGTGCAAGATTTGGATTACAGCCTATCAGCTAACGATAAAATTGATGGCGAACTCACTGTCATCCGTCGCGGCAAGAAAAAATATTTTGTTTTAACTTACTGATACTCTGACCACTTAAATGAGTCTGAGACAAAAGTCCCTTGACTAGTCAAAAAAGTAGAGCTCCATTTTAATGGGAGCTCTACTTTTTAGTTTTTACTTGTTCTCTTGTTATATTTTAGAAGCTTGTTTGCCATATGAACAAAGCTCATAGAAAGCTGTCTTTTACCTCTCAGGCACATCTCTTGGACCCCAAGCAAGCCTATACCTGACCAAAAACAACTTCCACATCAACTTGGCGTTTGTCAAAGATGCGACTGCCCGCTTCAGATGAGAGCGCTTTGCATTCTTTTTCGCTTTAATACCTGATACCCCTCATATTTCTCGGTCCGCACTGAAAAATCATCCTTTACTTTGACTAATTCTTCTTCAATATATTGGATCAGATCTGCCAATTTTTCTTCAAGCATCTGTGTCTGTTTTTGGAGTATGACGGGAAACTTATTCGCCGCTTTCTTCCAAACGAAGCTGTATTTGTTGGTATTAGCTTCAATCTTGCGCCCAGAGAAGATACCTTGTGAATAGCAAAGAGAAGAGCTGATAGAAGGAGTTTTTGGGGGATGAAGGGCAAATGGATAGACCGAAAGTAATGCTCCTTTGGTGTATTGACAACCCGTTCGATTGTAAAGACAATATGGTCTTTAGGCAAGATATAAGCAAGTTCTAATAGTAAAGTAGTCGGATTTGTGTTAGTGAATGTGCATGAGATAGTCTTTCTAAAAGGTTTATGGGACAATTCTGGTTTAACAAGACTGTCTATCACAACTACGCAAAAAGCAACGGCGCAAAACCGTTGCTTTTTTTGATCAGACAAAGGACTTTTGTCCCAGACTCTTTTACTACGCACGCTTTTTCAGCAGACTAAAAATGCTGATTATCAGGAAAATTCCAATGAAAATGATGGTTATAGTTGCGCTTGCTGGCGTTTCCCACCAATAAGACAGGAAGATTCCTGCAACCATGCCCAAGAAACCAATCAGAATTCCGATAAAGATAACAGAAGTGAAATTTTTTCCCAATCGCATGGCAATACTCGCTGGCAGAACCATGATGGTCGAGACCAAGAGAGCCCCAGCAGCAGGAATTGTCAAAGCAATCGCAATTCCAGTCACGACATTAAACAAAATGGACATGAGACGAACAGGCAGTCCATCCACAAAGGCTGTATCCTCATCGAAAGTCAAAATATACATAGGACGAATAAAGAGCATAGTCAAGACTAAGATAATCACAGCAATAGCAAACAGTGCAATGACCTGCTCCTTACTAATTGTGATAATAGAGCCAAACAAATACTGATCTAAGCTAACACCACTAGCATTATTAGATTTACTCATAATCATCAAAGAAACTGCCAATCCCAAGGACATCAAAATCGCTGTTGAAATCTCCATATAGTTCTTATAGACTGTTCTGAGATATTCTAAAATAACCGCTGCAACAGTGACCACTAATATGGTTGACCAAGTCGGTGATATACCAAGAAGAACACCCAAAGCCACCCCAGCCAAGGATACATGACTCAGAGTATCACTCATCAAACTCTGACGCCGCAAAATTAAGAAAATGCCTAAAATCGGTGCAAAAATACTAATGGCCACAACAGCTAGCAACGCACGTTGCATAAAATCATAGGATAGTATTTCAGTGAACATGGCTACCTCCATCTACATCAGACTCATGAACATTAAAACATCGCCAAGGAAGTTCTTGATTGCGCACCAAATGAATGTTCCTGTCTGCATATTGTCTGACCTCTTCAGGATCATGCGTGATCATGAGAACAGACTTGCCATGCTTATGAGCACTGTGATGCATCAGCTCATAGAATGTTTGAGTAGCTCCAGAATCCATCCCAGTGGTAGGCTCATCCAAGACAAAAATATCAGGATCCGAAGCAAACATTCGCGCAATAACTGTTCTTTGCTTTTGACCACCAGACAAACTGCCAATTCGCTTATGACGGCTTTCCCACATACCAACAGACTCTAGACTAGCCTTGATATGTTCATCATCATGCTTGGTTAAGCGCCGAAACCAACCATTCCGTGGATAGCGGCCTGATTTAACAAACTCATAAACTGTTGATGGAAAGCCAGCATTGAAACTAGCGATTTGCTGAGGCAAGTAGGCAAGACGTAGCTTCTTTCTATTCTTATTGAATTTTGAAAATTCAACCTTTCCTACTTTAGGTGTCAAGATACCTAGTGTTGCTTTAATCAAAGTTGACTTAGCAGCACCATTTTCACCAGTCAGAGTGACAAACTCACCACTGTCCAAATAATAATTAACTCCTTCCAAAACAGGCTCATTATCGTACTGATAGGAAAGATTTTCAACCGTTATATATCTCATTTCATTCCTTCTAACTGATCCGAAAAAGCGATTAAAAATCGCTCAATAACTTGCTTTTCCTCATCAGAAAATTGATTGACTAGTTCATCGTAGACAGCTAAGGTCGCCTTATGATGATGTGTATGTTCCTCGGCCACAGGTTTTGCTAAATCCGTTAACTCAAAAAAGGTAACTCGCGCATCATCTACTTTTTTGACCGGCGCCAACATATCTTGCTTGACCAAACTCTTAATAGCCTTTGTTATTGCTGCCTGACTGACATTCAAACGCTTGGATAAATCAGAGTTAGTCAGCCTCTCCTGAGACAAGAGCATCAAAATATGTTCCTGTGTATTGGTCAGGTTGACCCCACTTTGACAAGCACCAAAAAGTAACTCATGCTGATTTTCAGCCTTCAACAAAATGTGATTAACCAAATCGTCTAATTGTTTATTCAAATTTGTCATAAAAGCACCTCACTTAATTAACCAGTTAATTATACCATGAAGAAAAAAAAGAATCAAATTTTGTACTGCCCCCAAAAAGTTATAAAAAACATTAGAGAAAGGATTTAGTTCAGTACTCTACAGGACTAAGTCCTTTTAGTTTGACTTTAATGCGTTTGTTGTTGTAGTAAAAAAATATAATCAGTGATAGCTTGTTCGAGTTGGTTAAGGAAATTAAAACTCTTCTCATAGCCTTCGGACATATCATACTCAATTAAAATAAAAAATAGCCGAAGTTCAATGTCTATGTACAATTGATTTTAGTTGACAAGAAGACGCGGTTTGAATAATCTCCTGAAGTCTATCAATTACCTCGTTCAATGTTCTAAATACTTTATTCTTGAAACCACGTTTGCGAATCTCTGCCCATACTTGCTCAATAGGGGTCATTTCAGGTGTATAGGGGGGAACGAAGGTACATTCGATATTCTCAGGGATATTTTACATCTGAGATTTATGCCAGACGGCATTATCCACGACTAAAATAATATAGTCTTCTGGATAAGCGGCCGATAGCTGGCGTAAAAACTCATTCATCCAAGCACTATTACATCCACCTGCTATGATGAAAAATGAGTCACCTGTATAGGCATTGACAGCCCCATCACAATAACGATACTCACGAATATGATGGCTAGCAACATGAGGACAATACCCCTTTGGAGACCAAGCACGAACCAAGCTTACTAGTATGACCAAAACCCGCCTCAAAGAATCTCTTGATTCTTTGACCCGACCATAGCGTTTCAATAAGGCATAGAAACCTTCGCTTCCCACATGCTCTTGATAGGCTTCATGAAGCTCTGCAATTGCGATAAATTGTCCTGAGGGCTAGTAAACTGTTCTTGTAAAAAGCTTCTTTCTTCCTCATATGTTAAATAAGAACGATAACGGTCACCTCGCGTATCTTGAATAAGCAAAGAAAGGCCTTCTTGTCCATATTTCTTCACCAAACGCCAGATGGTGTCATGAGAGAAACCAATGCTCTCAGGAATAGTTTTGTAAGTCATCTTTTGGGAGCGGAAATACACAACTTGAATCCGTTTGTGATAAGGAGCCAATGTTTTATCTTTTGGAGCTGATTTGAGTTCTCTTATTGGGATTGTGTAAAGTTCATATCATCACTGTAATTCAGAATTTAATTTTTATTAAGTATAAAATAAGATCCCAAATGTTAGATTTTTTCTATCTAACTTTTGGGATGCGGTTCATTTTCATGATTCCTTTCATCTACAATTCTACAAAATTCGAACTTTGTAAACTTCCTTACAAAAACCCTTCATACTATTTACAATTCTATCAGCCTTTTTCTCAGTTTTACAAAGTGCAAAAACTGTTGGCCCACTTCCTGTCATCAGAGCAACATCAGCTCCGCATTTCACCATGCGATCCTTAATCTTTCGAATGAAAGGTTTTCTAGCAATCGTCACATCCTCCAGAGAATTCCCCATGTGAGCAATCATTGACTCATAATCGTCAGCTAAAATAGCATCCTTCAAAGCCTCAATATTGACTCGACTGATGGTATCACAATCAATTTCTTGAAAAACTGTTCTTGTCGAAATACCAAAATCAGGCTTGACTAAAACTACCCAAGAAGACACTTTGGCATTCAAACATTCCACCTGCTCACCTTTTCCCGAAATTAACGAACAGCCTGCTTTTAAACAATAAGGTACATCACTTCCAATAGTAAAACCAATTTCAATCATCTCTTCTTGAGACATCTCAAGTTGCCAAAGTTTATTCAAAGCTCTAATTGTCGCCGCAGCGTCAGAAGAACCACCACCTAAACCAGCACAAACTGGAATCCTTTTTTCCAAAAAGATAGAGACCCCTGATCTAATTGAATATCGCTCCTTAATCAGATAAGCAGCTTTATAAACATCGTTCCTCTTATTTAAAGGCATCATATTATTGTCTGAAACAATTTTAATCACATCCTCCGAACAAGCTTCAACCGTCACATAATCATTCAGATCAATGCTCACCATAACCATAGATAATTTATGATAACCATCCGAACACTTACCAGCAATATCCAACCCTAAGTTAATCTTTGCTGGCGCTTTCTCAATAATAACCATGTACTTAGTACTTACCCTTCATTGCAATTAAAACTATTATAACAAAATAAATATTAAAAGCTAAAAAAAGCCTCAATAAACAAGGCTTTAGTACTTCTTTAAGCTATACCGGCGGCCGGGGTCGAACCGGCACGTCCGTGAGGACACTGGATTTTGAGTCCAGCGCGTCTGCCAATTCCGCCACGCCGGCTTAAAAGTATAACTGGGGTAGCTGGATTCGAACCAACGCATGAGGGAGTCAAAGTCCCTTGCCTTACCGCTTGGCTATACCCCAATAATATAAATAGGCGAGTGATGGGGATCGAACCCACGCATGCCAGAGCCACAATCTGGTGTGTTAACCACTTCACCACACCCGCCATTTCCAAAACACGGGCAGTAGGAATTGAACCCACACTGAAGGTTTTGGAGACCTTAGTTCTACCTTTAAACTATGCCCGTTTAAGATGGAAGGGGAGGGATTCGAACCCCCGAACCCGAAGGAGCGGATTTACAGTCCGCCGCGTTTAGCCTCTTCGCTACCCTTCCTAAATATTAATAATAATGGCGCGAGACGGAATCGAACCGCCGACACATGGAGCTTCAATCCATTGCTCTACCAACTGAGCTACCGAGCCAAACTAATATACATTAT
>NZ_KB904072.1 GCF_000379985.1 Streptococcus caballi DSM 19004
CTGTTTCATCGCTATAGCTATCTGCGACTAAGTCATAGATAAAGGAGAAGTCAATAGCTTCCTCTATTTGACGAAGGAGATGATCTTGAGGAACAAGGTCATCTAAACTGTAGAAACCAAATTGACCGCGTTTGTAGGCTGGGTTTTCTTTGTGTAACATAGCGACTCTCCCTCTGTTTATTAACTGGATTCCTATCTCTATTATATTACTTTACACATGAAAAAGCCGTTAGAAATAAAATTCTAACGACTTTGTCTTCATTCTGACATGATTCCTATGGAATCATTTTTTTATGATTAAATTGAGAGCTTCTTGAATTTTCTCTTCCTGTTCTTGTTGATCTTCCAGAGGGGTTTCCATGACTTGTCTGATTTTTTGGCTGATAACCAAGCCCATAGTGCGGTTGATACTAGATCGAACGGCAGTTAGCTGCATTACGATGTCGATACATTCTTGGTCATCGTCAATCATTTTTTGGATGCCCCGTAACTGGCCTTCAGCACGTTTGAGGCGGTTTAAAATGTCTTTTTTTTCTGTTTTCATACTTTTATTATACCGCCTATAGGTATATTTGTCAAATGCCATATAGAACAATCCCTATAGTTGACAGAAAAAGAGAAGTTATGCTATCATCTAAACATACCCATATAGGTATTTGGTGTTAAAGGAGGAACTTTATGTTTTCGTTTCTGAAGAAATTCTTATTATCGTCCCAAAGTATCTCTATAAGTGAACTTGCAGAGATTTTAAAGAGAGACAAAATTAAATTATTGGATGTTCGGACAACTTCTGAATACCAAGGAGGGCATATTAGGGGGGCGCAGCATTTTCCCCTAGAGCGAATAAGCTCTTACCAGGGGAAAAAGGATGAGAAAGTCTATGTTATCTGCCATTCGGGACTACGCAGCAGACGGGCAGCTGCTATTTTAAGAAAAAAAGGTTATGATGTGGTCAATGTGCGTGGCGGTATGATGGCTTGGCTTAACCAAAAAGTTGGAGGAATAATATGAAAATTCTTATTGTTGGTGGTGTAGCAGGCGGTATGTCTGCCGCAACTCGCTTGCGTCGCCTTATGGAAGACGCAGAAATCACCGTTTTTGACAAGGGGCCTTACGTCTCCTTTGCTAATTGTGGCTTGCCTTTTCACGTTTCTGGGGAAATAGCAGAGCGTTCTAGTTTGCTGGTGCAGACACCAGAACGTCTCAAGGCGCGCTTTGAATTGGATGTGCGGCCTGAAACAGAAGTATTAGCCATTGACCCTATTAAAAAAGCAGTAACGGTTCGCTTCCAAGGGAAAACCTACTCTGAAACTTATGATAAATTGATTTTATCACCAGGTGCCAAGCCGTTTGTGCCTGATATGGATGGCTTAGCAGAGGCGAATAATGTCTTCACCCTGCGTAACATTCCTGATTTGGACAAGATTATGGCTAAACTTGCTGGTTTATCTGTTGGTAAGGCGACAGTTATCGGAGCTGGTTTCATTGGTTTAGAAATGGCTGAAAGTCTGGCTAAGAAGGGAATGAAAGTGACCATTGTTGAAAAGGCACCGCATGTCCTGCCACCGCTTGACGAAGAAATGGCAGCCTTTGTGCAGGCAGAATTGGTCAAAAATGGTATTGATGTTATTACTGGACAATCTGCTCAAGTGTTTAAAGACAGGGGGCAAACCATCGTTTTAGAAGATGGTCGTGAGCTGGCTTCTGATATCACTGTCCTGTCAGTTGGTGTTCAACCTGAGAATGATTTAGCCAAGTCAGCAGGTCTGGAGCTAGGACTTCGTGGCGGTATCCTAGTTGATGAGTACTACCAGACCAGCCAGCCTGATATTTATGCGGTTGGCGATGCCATTGTGGTTGAGCAGCAAATCACGGGTGAAGACGCTCTGATTTCTTTAGCTAATCCAGCCAACCGTCAAGGACGTCAGGTAGCTGATGTTATCGCTGGTTTGCCAGCACAAAATAAAGGTTCTATCGGGACAGCCATCGTTCGCATCTTTGACTTAGCAGCTGCTTCAACTGGTCTAAGTGAACGTCTGGCGCGTCAATCCTTTGAAGATGTAGCTGTGGTGCATACGACTGGAAATGACCATGCTGCTTACTATCCTGGGGCAACAGCTATCACGATGAAATTGATTTTCAATCCTAAGACTGGGGCCATCTACGGTGCGCAGGCTGTGGGGCAAAAAGGTATAGACAAGCGGATTGATATCTTGTCGACAGCTATTAAGGTAGGCTTGACGATTTTTGACTTACCAGAATTGGAGTTCACCTATGCACCACCATTTGGCTCGGCCAAAGACCCTGTCAATATGATTGGTTATGCGGCTATGAACTTGGCTCAAGGCTTGAGTGATAATGTGCAGTGGTATGACCTCAAGGGCGAACTGACCAAAGGCAAAGTCTTGCTAGATGTCCGCACAGCAGATGAAGTTGCTAATGGGCGTTTTGCTGATGCTATCAATATTCCACTGGATGAGTTGCGCTCGCGTTTAGCTGAGCTTGATGCTGATAAGGAATACATTGTCAGCTGTCACAGCGGTCTGCGCTCTTATATTGCGGAGCGTATTCTCAAACAAGAGGGCTTCAAGGTGCAAAATCTTGATGGCGCCTATTCACTTTACAATACAGTTAGGCCGGAGGAGATTATTCATGATTAAAGTTGTTGATATCGCTGATGTGACAGTAGATTTGGAGACCAAGGATTTTCATTTGGTAGATGTTCGTGAAGTGGACGAGTATGCAGCGGGTCACGTGCCAGGGGCAGTCAATCTGCCTTTGAGCGAGCTAGCTAGTCGCTACACAGAACTAGACGCAGGTACAGCCTACCACATCATCTGCCAAATAGGCGGACGATCAGCTCAGGCTTGCGCTTTTCTAGATAGCAAGGGCTATGATGTGACTAATATCAGTGGCGGCACAGCTGCTTGGGGCGGACCGCTGGAAAGTTAAGAGTTTTTGAAAAGAATGAAGACCTGGACATTGTACTGACTCCCAAAAGTTAGATTTTTTCTGTCTAACTTTTGGGGTGCAGTTCACATCTTGTCTAGATCTTTTATTTGAAGGTATTTTTTATTATAATAAGGGCATGCAAAAAGAAAATATTATTTTAGAAAATGCAAAAAAGCTAGTGCAGGTCAAGTTAGCTGGTGAAGCCAGCGGTCATGACTGGTGGCATATTGTCCGTGTTAGAAATATGGCATGCAAAATTGCTCTGGAAGAAAAGGCTGATGCTTTTATTTGCCAATTGACGGCGTTGCTACACGATATGGCTGATGAAAAACTTAATGATAAGCCCGATGAAGAATTAGAAAGGATTCATTTCTGGCTTTTAGAGCAAAACTTGTCCCCAACGGACGCAGATCATGTCATCAGAAATATCAGAACCCTATCTTTCAAGGGAAATGGCAAGTTAGTTCCCGACAGCTTAGAAGGGCAGATTGTTCAGGATGCGGACAGGTTGGATGCTATTGGTGCCATAGGCATTGCCCGCTGTATGGCTTATTCTGGTAGCAAGGGGCGGCCCATCCACGATCCTGTCATGAAACCACGAGAGCAGTTGACTCCCGAGGTCTACCGTAACGGTCAGGATACCGCTATCATGCATTTTTACGAAAAATTACTCAAGCTAAAAGATTTGATGAACACCGACTTTGGTCGGAAAATGGCGGAGCAGCGCCACCAGTATTTGGAAAATTTTTTAGAAGAATTCTACGCTGAATGGGATGGCCAGCGCTAGCCATTGCCCCAAAAAAGGAGAAAAAATGACTATCAGACGAGCAGAAAACCGAGATATTCCATCCCTCCAAGACCTCTTGCAGCAGGTGCTTTTTGTGCACCATCAGGCACGACCTGACCTTTTTGAAGCGCAAGGCAACAAGTACACGCAAGCTCAGTTGGAGGGGCTTTTGCATAATGATCAACGTCCTGTCTTTGTTTACGAAGATGAAAATGGTCAGGTCTTGGGACATATGTTTACCATTATTGAGGAAACGCACGCACCGCAGGTGCCACATAAGACACTTTTTATTGATGATCTTTGTGTCAGTGAAGCTGCGCGTGGTCAGAAAATTGGTGAGCAGCTCTATCAATTTGCGCTGAACTATGCTAAGGAAAGCGGCTGCTACAACTTGACTTTGAATGTCTGGAATGACAATGAGGGCGCCCTGCGATTTTACCAAAGACAAGGATTGAAACCACAAGAGACACGTATGGAACATATTTTGTAGCAAGTTTATGAAGGTGTTGTTTTTCATGAAAAAGAATAGTTTAAAAAAATCTCCTCTTTTTGGGATAGTAGCAGTTCTACTAGGAATTTTACTTATAGTCAGTTTAGCTTGGAGCACAGGCAGACAGTCTACTTTTAAAGAAAGTACGGCAAAATCAACAGTCTATCATCAGTCTAGGGTTGCTCGTCTCCTCCAAGGTGACGGCAAGGTTCTTAAAGGGACTTGGCAAAATGAGCTGGGGGATTTAATTGTTATCAGCAAGAAGGGTCAAGTAAAGGGAAACTACCAAGATAAGCATCTGGTGAAATTTGAAAAATCCTTTTCGAGGAAGGAAGATAGTTTCAAAAATACCCTTTTGACTTCGGACCCTGACGTGAATCTCATTTTTATTTTTACTCCTGCCCATCATAAGATTGATAAAAGCTTTTTTGCTGAGGGTTTTGAAGATAGCTCTGATTCTAGCCGTGACCGAATTTATCTGACCCAATCATCTATATCTGATGAGCAGATGACTTCGCGCACTTTTTACAAGGTTGCTAAGTAGACAGAGAATGAAGCAATTGGAGGAAGATAAAAGACAAGGGCTAACTTTTTCTTTTTTGTTTTTTGAAAAATCGCTTACGAGAATTTCATTTTTATGATAGAATAACTCTCGTTGACTGTTAAAAAAGTCAATATTGATTTATCAGAAATGGAGAGATATTAATGCCTCGTAATTTTAAAGAAGCACTTATTTTTACTTGTCTCATGTGCGGCCTCATGGTCTGCGGTATGAGTATTTGGAACCTTTTAGTTCTTGATTGGGCTGGGGTCATGGCTTTTTCATGGGGACACTTTGTGACTGGCTTTCTTCCAGGATTCGCGGTAGCCTTCTTTTTGGACATGCTTATCGTTGGTCCTATTGCCAAAGCTATTGCCTTTCAAATTTTGCATCATCTGAAGGCACATGACAAACGCTGGGCTAAGATTTTGGCGATTTCAGGAACAATGGCCCTCTTTATGGTGACCTTTATGTCAGTCTACGGTCTTCTCTATAACCACCAAGACATTACGGCTGCTACTTACGGTCGTGCATGGCTGACTAATATCGTCTTTGCTCTGCCACTTAATTTCCTTGTAGCAGGCCCTATCTCACGTTTTATTTTGGGTCATCTTCAAAAACCCCTTCCTGGTGAAGAGAGAATTGAAGACTTTGAGGACGATGACGAATTGCCAACCATCATTTAATTTAAATGCAAGAACAGTTTCATCTGTTCTTTTTTGATGGCCTACTTTAGCTATGACCATGGTCAAACTAAGCCTTGAGTGGCTTGTCGCAGCTTGCACAAAGGTCATTATAATCCTTGGACAGTCTATTGTTATTTTATCTACGTCCATCAGCAGCGTTGAAAGTTTGCTACCGTTTGGTCAATCCCTGTAAAAATTTGGATAAGTTGCCGCAAGAATTAACTTATCTCATCAAAATGTTGAAGGCTTAACTTAGCTAGGAAAGTCAATCTAAAATCAATCTTTGCAAAAGGCGGGCATTTATGTCCTGACAAAAAGTCCTTAAGTAGGCTCAAGGAGAAGATACCTAGAATGCCTGCAAGAGCGAAGGTAAGGTGATAAATTTGACTTTTTGACACGTGCTTGTCTTTTCTTGTATAGTCATTTCATTTATCTTTTATCACTTTCTTAACTCGGTTTGCCCTACTTTTGAGGAAAGTTCTGCTTTCCTTATTTCTCACACAAAAGATATTCCAGACCATTTGAGCTACCTGTACCTCATTGCGATAGGAGTCTAGGAAAAAGCAAACTAAATGGCTATAAAACTTCTCCGATCCCATCATAGTTTTTCTTGACGATTAAGCAAAATGCCTGTAGAATTTAGACAGATTAGAAAAGAGAGTTTATGGCGACGATTTTAGATTATTTAAGAGAAAACAAGGATAAGAATTTTGAACAATTACCCCTAAATGATGTGGACATTCTCTGCATTAATGAGATTGGCTACATCAGTTTCGGTGAATTATTGGCTGGTCATGTTGATCTTGACCAAGAAATTCGCTTTGTGGATTTAATCGAACATTATAGGCAGCATAAGCTGACCATCAATTATGATTTCATGTTGACTAGGGAGCGGATTAGTTTACTGGAAGCGGTCATTGAAACGGAGCGTTTTGCAGACTTGCGTTTTTCTCACTACATCAATGACATTAGTCAAGAATATGAGAAGCAGTTTGCGGCTATGGTTTTCCGCTTGCCTGAGATAGGCCACGTCCAGCTTGTTTTCAGGGGAACAGATGACAGTTTGGTTGGCTGGAAGGAAGATTTTAAACTGACTTATATGAGAGAAATCCCTGCTCACCGCTCTGCTATTGTCTACCTCAAAAACTACCTTAGCTTGCACAAGGGCAATATCGTGGTGTCGGGACATTCTAAGGGTGGGAATCTAGCACTTTATGCTGCTAGTCATGTCAGTTGGGAACTGCAGTCGCGCATCGCACATGTCTATATGTTTGATGCACCTGGTCTGCAAGAGAGTGAGCTGACTTTGTCAGGTTATCAGGCTATTCGAGATAGGGTTACAGTCATTCGTCCAGAAGAATCTATTGTGGGCGTCATGCTTTACTGCGATGTCACTCCTCAAGTGGTTAAGGCTAGCTCTTTTGGCATCAATCAGCACAGCGTTCTCTTGTGGCAGGTTAGTTTAACAGGGGATTTTTTGCCAGCAGACAAGCCGACCGATCTCAGTCGTAACTTGGAGAAGACTTTCAAACAATGGACTGATGAGCTGAGTAAGCAAGAATTGAAGGCCCTCTTTGACACTCTCTTTGATACCTTAATGGAAAATGGCATAACCAGCGTCAACGATATCACTTTTGATATGGAGAGCGGTAGTAAACTAATCGCGGCAGCTAGTGCTTTTCGCTCTATGGATAATCAGAAAAAAATCCTATTGTCCAAATCTGCCAAATTATTCTTCTCAGCCTTTGTTGAACAAACGAGATTAGGCAAGTTTGAAAAACCAAATTTTTCTCTTCTTGATCTGGATAATATCCGTCGCAAATTTGATAAAGGTAAATAAAAACAAGCTATTATTATCTATATGATTTTCTATACCGGCTGGTCAAAAAACTGGGTTGTTTTCAACCTGGCCAATCAAGTCTGGATAGACTATGATTAGCAGAAGCCGTATTTGAAAATCTATTTTCAGAAAGTACCAAGATTTCTGATTTTTTCTATTGACAAAATAGTCAGAAAATTATATGATAATAATAATTACATCGAAAGGAAAAAGTCAAATGATGATGACACGCAATTACGGTTTGTTGTTGAGGTGTGAGGGCTAGTGCTGGAATAGTGCATTAGTCCTGTTTGGCTTACCAAGCGGGAAGGTAGACATCTCGCTTGGGTTTCTGAGTGAGATGTTTTTTATTTATTATAAAATGAGAAGGCGGTAATGATATGCGTAAGGTTGAATTTCTTGATACAACACTTCGTGATGGCGAGCAAACTCCAGGAGTGAATTTCTCAATCAAGGAGAAAGTCGCCATTGCTAAGCAACTCGAAAAATGGGGAATTTCCTCAATTGAAGCTGGTTTTCCAGCAGCTAGTCCTGATTCATTTGAAGCGGTGAAACAGATTGCAGCTGCTATGACTACGACAGCGGTGTCTGGCTTGGCACGTTCAGTTAAATCTGATATTGATGCCTGTTATGAAGCCATTAAAGATGCCAAATTCCCGCAATGTCATGTGTTTATCGCAACCAGTCCAATCCATCGTGAATTTAAACTGAAAAAATCTAAGGAAGAAATTCTTGATATCATCAAAGAGCATGTGACCTATGCTCGCACCAAGTTTGATGTAGTTGAATTTTCACCAGAGGATGCAACACGTACAGAATTGGATTATCTGCTGCAAGTTGTTCAAACAGCTGTAGATGCTGGCGCAACCTATATCAATATTCCTGATACGGTTGGTTTTACAACACCTGCTGAATTTGGGCATATTTTTGAATACTTGATCGCAAATGTCAAATCTGACCGTGAGATCGTTTTCAGTCCTCACTGTCACGATGACCTTGGTATGGCGACAGCTAATACACTTGCAGCTATCAAGGCTGGTGCAGGTCGAGTGGAAGGAACAGTCAATGGTATTGGCGAACGTGCTGGTAATGTTGCCCTTGAAGAAGTAGCAGTTGCCCTTAATATTCGCGAAGATTTCTATCAAGCTAGCTCACCTCTTGTTCTAAACGAAACAGTAAATACCTCTGAAATGGTATCTCGCTACTCAGGAATTGCCATTCCTAAAAATAAAGCGGTTGTTGGTGGCAATGCCTTCTCACATGAATCCGGTATTCACCAAGACGGCGTTCTGAAGAATCCACTTACTTATGAAATTATCACACCTGAGTTGGTTGGGGTTAAGGCAAATTCACTTCCGCTTGGTAAACTTTCTGGTCGTCACGCTTTTGTTGAAAAAATTAAAGAGCTTGGTCTGGCCTTTGAAGAGTCTGAGCTTGCTCAGCTCTTTGCTAAATTTAAAAAATTGGCGGATAAGAAGCATGAAATTACTGATGCTGATATCAGAGCCTTGGTGACTGGTACTGATATTGAAAATCCAGAAGGTTTCCGCTTCAACGACCTTTCTATCACATCAAATGCTGATGGTAGCGTAACTGCTGCGATAAGCATGATAAATATTGACGGTGAAGAAGTAGAAGTTTTGGCAAATGGTAAAGGTTCTGTAGAAGCTATTTTCAATGCTATTGACAAATTCTTCAACCAAACAGTCCGATTGGAAAGTTACAATATTGAAGCTGTTACAGACGGTATTGATGCTCAAGCTCGCGTGCTTGTTTCGGTCGAAAATGTTGACACAGATACCATTTTTAATGCTTCTGGTCTAGACTTTGATGTGCTGAAAGCGTCTGCCATTGCCTATGTCAATGCTAACGCATTGGTTCAAAAGGAAAATGCTGGCGAAATCGGCCACAAAGTATCAGAACATGATTATCCAACAAATTAGAAAGTGAAGCAATGACTAAGAAAATTGTAACTTTGGCTGGTGATGGCATTGGCCCAGAAATTATGGCGGCTGGCCTGGAGGTCCTAGAAGCTGTTGCCAAGAAAATTAATTTTGACTACACAATAGAAGCTAAAGCTTTTGGGGGTGCTGGTATTGATGCAGCGGGTCATCCTCTTCCTGAGGATACCTTGACAGCTGCCAAATCAGCTGATGCTATTTTGTTGGCTGCTATTGGCAGTCCGCAATATGATAATGCTCCTGTGCGTCCTGAACAGGGTCTCTTGGCTATTCGCAAGGAACTCAATCTTTTTGCCAATATTCGGCCTGTGCGTATCTTTGATGCTCTTAAGCATTTATCACCCTTAAAACCAGAACGTATTGAAGGCGTTGACTTTGTTGTTGTTCGTGAATTGACGGGTGGTATTTACTTTGGGGAGCATACTTTGGATGATGATTCAGCCCGTGATATCAATGATTATTCTGCTGATGAGATTCGCCGTATCATGCGCAAGGCTTTTGAGATTGCGCGTGGACGCAGTAAAAAAGTAACCAGCATTGATAAGCAAAATGTCTTGGCAACCTCAAAACTCTGGCGTAAAGTAGCAGATGAAGTGGCCAAAGAATATCCAGATGTCGCTTTGGAACACCAATTGGTGGACAGCGCAGCTATGATTATGATTACCAACCCAGCACGTTTTGATGTGGTTGTAACGGAAAATCTTTTCGGTGATATTTTATCTGATGAGTCTTCTGTTCTGCCTGGTACTCTTGGCGTTATGCCATCTGCCAGCCATTCTGAAAATGGGCCGAGCCTTTATGAACCAATTCACGGTTCTGCTCCAGATATTGCTGGACAAGGTATTGCCAATCCAATATCAATGGTTTTGTCAGTTGCTATGATGCTGCGTGAGTCTTTTGGTGAAAATGCTGGTGCTGAATTGATTGAAATGGCAGTTGATAAGACTTTGAAACAGGGTATCTTGACGTGTGACCTAGGTGGTACAGCTGATACCGCACAAATGACAGCTGCTATTATTTCAAATCTATAATATGAAAACCTATTTTGGCATTTTTCTAGTTTTGTGGAATATTGTCGTTTTGAGCTTTTACGGCCTTGATAAAAGAAGAGCTGTTAAAGGCCAATGGCGCATTTCTGAAAAGACCCTGCTTTTGATGAGTTTGTGTCTGGGTGGTTTTGGAGCTCTTATCGGGGCTCATATCTTTCACCACAAGACACATAAGGGATACTTTCAACTTTGCTGGTATCTGGGATTGTTCCTTGATATCTTATTGATTTATTTAGTTTGGAGAATATAAAATGAGCGGAAAATCAATTTTTGATAAGCTTTGGGAACGCCATGTTGTGACAGGCAAGGAAGGTGAGCCTCAGCTCATGTATGTGGATCAACATTATATCCACGAAGTAACTAGCCCTCAAGCCTTTCAAGGGCTGCGAGATGCAGGACGTAAGGTGCGTCGTCCTGATTTGACTTTCGGGACAACCGACCACAATGTACCGACAGTTGATATTTTCAACATCCGTGATTTGATTTCAAAAAATCAAATTGATACTCTTGCACGTAATGTTGAAGAATTCGGCATTGATGCAGCCACTCACGGTTCGGCTCGACAAGGAATTGTCCACATGGTTGGTCCTGAAACAGGCCGCAGCCAGCCTGGTAAATTTATCGTCTGCGGTGACAGTCATACGGCTACTCACGGTGCTTTTGGGGCTATTGCTTTTGGTATTGGAACATCAGAGGTTGAACATGTCTTTGCGACGCAATGTCTCTGGCAAGTGAAACCTAAGAAAATGAAGGTCGAATTTGTAGGAACACCTCAAAAAGGTGTTTACTCAAAAGACTTTATTTTGGCACTGATTGCACGTTACGGTGTTGATGCTGGAGTTGGATACGCTGTAGAATATTGTGGTGAAGCCATTGACGCACTTTCTATGGATGAACGCATGACCATTGCTAACATGTCCATCGAATTCGGCGCTAAGATGGGTCTTATGAATCCCGACCAAAAAACTTATGATTATGTTAAGGGACGTCCATGCGCACCAGAGGATTTCGATGCAGCTGTTGCCGATTGGAAGACACTGGTTTCCGATCCTGATGCTGAGTACGACAAGGTCATTACTATTGATGTCTCAGAATTAGCACCGATGGTAACTTGGGGGACTAATCCTGAAATGGGTGTTGAATTCGATCAACCATTCCCAGAAATGAAAGATATTAATGATGAACGTGCTTACCATTATATGGATGTTAAACCTGGTGACAAAGCTGAAGATATTGATCTTGGTTACGTCTTTATCGGTTCTTGTACCAATGCCCGTCTGTCTGACTTGGAATTGGCAGCCAAGTTTGTCAAAGGTAAACATATTGCACCAACGCTGACAGCTATTGTTGTGCCGGGTTCTCGTCCTGTTAAGAAAGAAGCAGAGCGTCTTGGACTTGATAAAATCTTCTTAGATGCCGGCTTTGAATGGCGTGATCCGGGCTGTTCAATGTGCCTTGGTATGAACCCAGACCACGTGCCAGAAGGTGTTCACTGTGCCTCAACAAGTAACCGTAACTTTGAAGGCCGTCAGGGTTATGGAGCTCGTACCCATCTGTGCAGTCCAGCCATGGCAGCAGCGGCAGCTATTGCCGGAAAATTTGTCGATGTTCGTCAAATGCCAGAAGTTCAAGGATAAGGGGAGAAAAAATGGAAAAATTTACCGTCTACACTGGGAAATCTGTCCCTTTGATGAATGACAATATTGATACCGACCAGCTCATTCCAAAGCAATTCCTCAAGGCTGTTGATAAAAAAGGCTTCGGGAAAAATCTGCTTTTTGAATGGCGTTACCTCAATGACAATTATGATGAAAATCCAGATTTCATCTTTAATAAGCCAGAATACCGCGATGCAACTATCTTGATTTCTGGAGATAACTTTGGTTCAGGATCTTCACGTGAGCATGCGGCTTGGGCGCTTGAAGACTATGGCTTCCGCTGTGTGATTGCAGGTTCATTCTCAGATATTCATTACAACAATGAACTGAAAAACGGCATGCTGCCAATCGTTCAGCCACTTGAGGTTCGTGAAAAATTAGCTTCGCTACCAGCTGGTGAAGAAATTACTATTGACCTTCCTAATCAAGTTATTAAATCATCTGCAGGTGACTTCCATTTTGACATTGACCACGAATGGAAACGCAAATTGGTGGAAGGACTTGATGATATTGGCATTACTCTGCAATATGAAGATTTGATTGCAACTTACGAAAAACAACGTCCTGCTTATTGGCAGTAAAAAATAAAAAGTTGGGTATGAACTCAGCTTTTTTGTTATAATAAGAGTTATGAATTCAGAAAAAATATCAAACTATCAGATTTTAATAGCACAAGCCGAAGCTATGTTTGCCAGTGAAAAGAATGCTTTGGCTAATCTGTCAAACGCTTCTGCCTTGCTCAATATGACACTTCCTAACTCTGTTTTTGCAGGATTCTATCTTTTTGATGGGAAGGAATTGATCTTGGGTCCTTTTCAGGGGGCGGTGTCTTGTGTGCATATTGCTCTTGGCAAAGGAGTCTGCGGTGAATCTGCTCAGAAGCGTCAAACGCTGATTGTGGAGGACGTGACTAAGCATGCCAACTACATTTCCTGCGATTCTGCGGCTAAGTCAGAAATCGTAGTGCCTATGATTGTAGACGGCCAGCTAGTGGGAGTTCTGGATTTGGACTCTTCGGAGCTTGCAGATTACGATGCCATTGATCAAACTTATATGGAACGGTTTGTGGCACTTTTGCTTGAAAAAACGGATTGGAATTTTGACATGTTTGGAGTTGAAAACTAATGTATCAAGCGCTTTATCGGAAATACCGTAGCCAGACCTTTGATGAAATGGTAGGTCAGACGGTCATTTCGACAACCTTAAAACAAGCAGTGGCTTCTGGAAAAATCAGCCATGCCTACCTTTTCTCAGGTCCGCGTGGAACAGGGAAAACTAGCGCAGCTAAGATTTTTGCCAAGGCTATGAACTGTCCTAATCAAGTGGACGGTGAGCCCTGCAATCACTGTGATATTTGTCGAGATATTACCAACGGTAGTCTAGAAGATGTTATCGAAATTGATGCGGCCTCCAATAATGGGGTGGACGAGATTCGCGAGATTCGCGACAAATCAACCTATGCACCCAGCCGTGCCACATATAAAGTCTATATTATTGATGAGGTTCATATGCTGTCTACAGGGGCTTTCAATGCTTTGCTAAAGACTTTGGAAGAGCCGACTGAGAATGTAGTCTTTATCCTTGCTACAACGGAATTGCATAAGATTCCAGCGACTATTTTGTCGCGCGTGCAGCGTTTTGAATTTAAGGCTATTAAACTGGCAGCTATTCAAGACCATTTGGCGCGCATCTTAGACAAAGAAGGCATTGCCTATGATCAAGAAGCTCTGACCTTGATTGCTCGTCGAGCCGAAGGTGGTATGCGGGATGCTCTGTCTATTTTGGATCAGGCACTCAGTCTTTCTAGCGACAATTATGTTTCTTTAGAAACTGCCGAAGAAATTACGGGCAGTATTTCGCTGGGGGCACTGGATGATTACCTTGCCAATGTCATCAGTCATGAAACGACAGCAGCTTTAACCAATCTAGAAACCATTTTTGATTCGGGAAAGAGTATGAGCCGCTTTGCGACAGATTTGCTGCTTTATCTGCGTGACCTTTTGATTGTGCAGACGGGTGGTGAAAATACGCATACTAGTCAAACTTTTGAAGACAATCTTTCCCTGGATCAAAATCTCATTTTCAGAATGATTGATCAAGTAACGGCCAGTCTGGCTGAAATAAAAAACGCCAGTCAACCTAAGATTTATGCTGAGATGATGACCATTCAATTGTCAGAAATTCAAGCACCAGTTGAATCGGGGAATCTACCTGAAAATCTAAGCAGTGAACTGGATGACCTCAGGCAAGAAATCAAGCAGCTGCAAGAACAAATAAAAAATCTTTCTAGTGGCCCTGTTTCTGCTAGCAAACCAACTGCGCAACGAAAAACAGGTTTCACTTTCAAGGTTGACCGTGTTAAGATTTTGACGATCATGGAAGAAACGGTGGTAGATAGTCAACGTTCGCGTGAATATTTGGATGCCCTTAAGGGTGCTTGGAATGAGATTTTAGACAGTATCTCACCGCAAGACCGTGCTCTGCTTTTGGGGTCTGAACCTGTTTTGGCGAACAGTGAGAATGCTATCTTGGCTTTCGATGCGGCTTTTAATGCTGAGCAGGCCATGAAGCGTAGTGACCTCAACGATATGTTTGGTAATATCATGAGCAAGGCTGCCGGCTTCTCACCAAATATCTTGGCTGTACCGCGTAAGGATTTCAATAGCATTCGAACAGAATTTGCACAAAAACTCAATGCTCAAAAGCAAGAAAGCAAAACGGAGGAGAACGATGAGACATTTATTCCAGAAGGTTTTGGCTTTTTAGCTAGTAAAATAGAAAAAATCAATGATTAACTCAATGAGTTTAATGACAAAGTAAGAAAGGACTGACGCTCTGTCAGCCCTTTCTTACTTTGTATAAGTTGTCAAAAAGCTCATTCCAGTCCAACTTGTGCTATAATAGCATTGTGACTAAAAGACAATTTATTTTCATGGCTTTTCTGTGTAGCTTTGAAACTTATTTTTTGAATGATGCCATTCTATCGGGATCTTATTTCTTCGCTCTTTTCTGGGGAATTTTGCTCTTGCGTGATGTGCAGCGTGTTTATTATGTCACCAAAGTCACCAAAGCTATTCTTGAGGCGACCAAGAAGAAAGACTAATTTCACCACTGCGAAGTATTTTTTCTCTTCCATCTTCAAGGTTAACCACCAGATGACCTTGGCTGTCAATGTCTTTGGCAAGGCCAGTGTAGTTGATATCATTTTCAATAAAGCTCACTTGTTTGTCAAGAACAAGTGATTTTTCTTTGTAAACCTTAATGAGGTCTTTTTCTGGAATGGTCCAAAATAGCTTCCAAATTTCAGTGATGAGTTGATTGCGAGTAATATTGGGCTCATTTTCAAAAAGACTGCAAGCTTTATTTGCTAGTTCCTGAGGAAAATCTGTGATGTGGAAGTTAAGCCCCACTCCGATGATGACATCGGTTATCAAGCCAGTTTCAACAGATGAGATAGCTTCGGTCAATATACCAGCTATTTTTTTATTATGATAATAGATGTCATTGACCCACTTGATCTCAGTTTCTAAACCTGTCAAGCGCGAAATAGCCTTGACAACACTAGAAGCCACCATGAGAGTGTAAGGTTTGACCTGATCAAAGGAAACATTAGGCTGTAGATGGAGAGACATATAAATGCCGCCTTGATGTGCAGTGAAAAATTGCCTGCCAAAGCGTCCACGAGCCTTTTCTTGACTGTTAGCCAAGTAGAGGTGAGGAGCAGTTTGACCCATCTCTATACCATTTTTAGCATCTAATTGAGTAGACTCGCTTTTTTCGTTAAGGCTGACTGCAATGTTTAGATTCTCAGCGATAACTTGAGGCAGAATGAGGTCACCTGAGATGATACGATAGCCTCGATTTTTCACTGATTCGATGACAATTCCCTTACTTTCAAGAGTTTTAATAGCCTTCCAAATGGCTGTGCGGGAAATATCGAAGGTTCCAGCTATCTGTTGACCGCTGATAAAATCATTTTTTCCCTCTAACAATAAATATAATTTCTCGTAAGTTTTCATAAATCTAGTATAGTATAAAATAGGATAAAATGCAGGACTTTATGCTATTTTTCGTCTAACTTGGGTCTCACAGTTTATCATTATAGGAAAACATGTTATACTAACAGAGTTAATGAGTCCCGAAAAGATAGTCAAATGACTAGTACTTTGTAACTTTTTAACGTGTTTAGTAAAATAAGGAGCAAAAGTATTCATAGTTGCTAAACAGAATACTGGATATTTTCCAGTCATCATTTTTTATTTAAAAGGGGGACATTTTTATGTCAGAACGTAAACTTTTCACGTCTGAATCTGTATCTGAGGGGCACCCAGATAAGATTGCGGACCAAATTTCAGATGCCATCTTAGATGCGGTCTTGTCTCAGGACCCAGATGCGCACGTAGCGGCTGAAACGGCTGTTTATACTGGTTCTGTTCATGTCTTTGGTGAAATGTCAACTACAGCTTACGTAGACATTAACCGAGTGGTGCGTGATACTATTGCTGAAATTGGTTATGATAAGGCTGAATATGGCTTTTCAGCTGAATCAGTCGGTGTTCATCCATCTCTTGTTGAGCAATCACCAGATATTGCCCAAGGTGTCAATGAAGCCTTGGAAGTGCGCGGTGAAGCTGATCAGGATCCACTAGACTTAATTGGTGCGGGTGACCAAGGTCTCATGTTCGGCTTTGCTATTGACGAAACGCCTGAACTCATGCCACTGCCAATCTCGCTTTCTCATAAATTAGTTAAAAAATTAGCTGACCTGCGTAAATCTGGAGAAATTGCTTACCTTCGTCCAGATGCTAAATCACAGGTTACTGTCGAATACGATGAAAATGATAAGCCAGTCCGTGTGGATACCGTCGTTATTTCAACTCAGCACGATCCAGATGTGACGAACGAGCAAATTCATCAAGATGTCATCGAAAAAGTCATCCAGGCTGTCATTCCATCGAAATATTTGGATGACAAGACCAAATTCTTCATTAATCCAACTGGTCGATTCGTTATTGGAGGTCCTCAAGGGGATTCTGGCTTGACGGGCCGTAAGATTATTGTTGATACCTATGGTGGCTATGCTCGTCATGGTGGTGGAGCTTTCTCTGGTAAGGACGCAACTAAGGTTGACCGTTCGGCTTCTTACGCTGCCCGCTACATTGCCAAGAATATCGTTGCGGCTGGTCTGGCAACTAAAGCAGAAGTTCAGCTAGCTTACGCTATCGGTGTAGCTCACCCAGTATCTGTCCGTGTAGATACATTTGGAACTAATAGTGTTGCAGAAAGCGACCTTGAAGCTGCTGTTCGTCAAATCTTTGACCTCCGTCCTGCGGGGATTATCCAAATGCTTGACCTCAAACGCCCAATCTATCGTCAAACGGCTGCTTATGGACACATGGGAAGAACAGATATTGATCTTCCGTGGGAAAAATTGGACAAGGTAGAGGATCTCAAAGCAGCCCTTACCAAATAAGATAAAAAAGAAGTCACTCCAAAATAAAGTGGCTTTTTTGAATGCTCACCATGCTTTTTTGAGCTTTTGAAAATTTACTGAGAGCGGCTTTTATGATAGAATATTAAAAAAGAGAGAGGTACAAGTAGTGGAAAAAACATTTTTTATCATTAAGCCTGATGGGGTGCAGCGAGGTCTAGTTGGCGAGGTTTTGCATCGTATTGAAGTTCGCGGATTTAAGCTTGAAGCGCTTGATATGCGTATGGTCACTCCAGAATTACTATCTCAGCATTATGAAGCTCTAGTAGATCGACCATTTTTTCCAAAAATTGTGGATTATATGACCAGTGGCCCAGTCATTATCGGCGTTTTTTCTGGCAATGAAGCCATTGCTTCTTGGCGTAAGATGATGGGAGCGACAAATCCTTTGGAAGCTTTACCAGGAACCATTCGTGGTGATTTTGCACAGGCACCTAGTGAAAATGGCGCAACCTTTAACATTGTCCATGGTTCAGATTCTAAGGAATCTGCCCAAAGAGAAATGCTACTCTGGTTTGGAAAAGAAGTTTAAGCCGTAGAAAATTAAAAGAAAGTGAGTTGGAAAGCAGTTGCTGTACCAGTTCACTTTTTTGCTAACATGTTTGCTTGCTGTTGAAAATTTTCAACCCCATTTGCACACGCGATAATAATGAAGGTAGCTTTTCCAACAATATCTAAGCCGGTAAGCGGAAAGATGTTAGAGTAAAATCAGTCACTTTCTTTGGCAGACACGAACTTTCAGAGCAAAATCTATCATCTTCTTTAGCAGACACGAGCTTGCAGTGCGAATCCTAGTATCTACTTTGCAGGCGTAAAATTTCAGAGTTAAAATCAGTTTCTGGCGGAGAAGTTACAGGATTGGCAGGATCAATCATTCTATCTGGCTGACGGATTTTTCTTTTGAGAACTTGTGAGAAAAGACCGTTATTTTACCTCGATTTGTGCTATAATTGATATGATTAAATATTGAGGTGAATCATGTCATACGAAAACTTGTTAGAACGTTTTTTGACTTATGTGAAAGTAAATACACGTAGTAATCCCGAAAGTGATACAACACCAACAACGCAAAGTCAAGTTGACTTTGCTTTAACTGTTTTAAAGCCTGAGATGGAAGCAATTGGTCTACAAGATGTCCACTATCTGCCAGATAATGGTTATCTGATTGGAACCTTGCCAGCAACCAACCTCAAAATGAAGCGTAAGATTGGGTTTATTTCCCATATAGATACCGCAGACTTTAACGCCGAAGGCGTGAACCCTCAAGTCATTGAAAATTATGACGGCGGTGAGATTAAATTAGGGAAATCAGGTTATTCCCTTCTGCCAAAAGAGTTTCCTAACTTAAACCATTATGTAGGACAGACACTGATTACGACAGATGGAACAACTCTCCTAGGTTCTGATGATAAATCTGGTATCGCTGAAATCATGACAGCTATGGCATACTTAGCTGCCCATCCAGAGATTGAACACGGTGAGATCCGTGTTGGCTTTGGTCCAGACGAAGAGATTGGAATTGGGGCTAATAAGTTTGATGTTGACGATTTTGACGTTGATTTTGCTTATACAGTTGATGGTGGACCGCTCGGCGAACTCCAATATGAGACTTTCAGCGCAGCAAGTCTGGAAGTTGACTTCCTTGGACGCAATGTCCATCCAGGTACAGCCAAGGATCAGATGATTAACGCTCTGCAATTAGCCATTGACTTCCATAACCAACTGCCAGAATTTGATCGTCCTGAAAAAACTGATGGTTATCAAGGATTTTATCATTTGCAGGCTGTTGAGGGGACTGTCGAAGAAGCGCACGCCTCTTATATCATCCGTGATTTCGAAGATGAGTCTTTTGACAATCGCAAAGCTCTGGTGCAAGATATCGCAGATAAGATGAATGCAGCTCTTGGGAGTGAGCGCGTTCTGGTAAAACTGGTTGATCAGTACTACAACATGAAGAAGGTCATTGAAAAGGATATGACGCCTATCAATCTAGCTAAAGATGTTATGGAAAATTTGGATATTAAGCCTGTTATTGAACCAATTCGCGGTGGTACAGATGGTTCTAAGATTTCTTTCATGGGCATTCCAACGCCAAATCTTTTTGCAGGTGGTGAAAATATGCATGGACGTTTTGAGTTTGTTAGTCTGCAGACCATGGAAAAGGCGGTTGATGTTATTGTCGGCATCAGCAAGGCCAAGTGAGTCACAGAAGTCAGATTTAAAGACAAATTAAGGTAAGTGGGGTAAGTTTATGATTAAATTATTTGGAAAGGTAAGGTACCACTGGCAGCCAGAATTATCTTGGTCCATCATTTATTGGTCCATTACATTTGCGCCGATTTTTATTGCGCTGTCACTTTTGTATGAACGCACGCAGATACCAAGTCAGTTTTTTATTTTAACCATATTATTTGTCATCTTAGTTGGAATTGGCCTACATCGCTACTTTGTCATTGAAGAAGATGGGAAGCTGCGCATCGTTTCCTTGAATCTTTTCAGACGTTCTCGCGTAGCTATTGCTCAAATTCAAAAAGTTCAGGTGACTAAGTCAACAGTGACATTGATTATTAAAAATCAACGTCCGCGCATTTTTTACATGCGCAAGTGGCCTAAGAAATATTTCTTAGATGCTTTGGCAGTACATCCTGATTTTAAAGGTGAAGTTGAGTTGCTAGATAATTTTATTAATATGGACTACTTTGAAGCCTATCAGGCAGACAAAAAAGCTCCTACAAAATTGTAAGAGCTTTGGTTGGACAGGATTTTACAGCCAAAAGGGTATCCGAATCGCTATCTGGAACAGCCATTTGCAGATCATTACTGTCTGAAAATTTGACAATACCATCATCCTGGTAATCAAAGACTTTTGAATAGGTCTGACAAAGGCCACAAGCGATACATTTTTCTGGAATTAGTAATACTTTCATAGTATTATTGTAATATGAATTAATTTTTTTAACAAGGGGGAGCATCATGGCTAAGAAACCATGGGAAGAAAAAGTTGTCAATGACAGCACAGAGGGAGTTAGTCGGCAGAAGAAAAAAGGTTCATTTGTGGATACACCTTGGCTAACAGCTCTTTTGAGCATCTTTTTCGTTATTATCGTTGCTATTTTATTTATCGTCTTTTACACATCAAATCGTGGTGGAAATAAGGCTGCCGAAACGACAGGCTTTTATGGAGCCTCTTCGGTTAGTCAATCTAGTAAGCAAAAGGGGTCAAAGGGGTCTGCTACAAAGCAAAAGGCTAAGGCGTCATCTGCTGCTTCCTCCACAAGCACTCCAGCCTCGTCAACAAGTGAAACGACTGAGTCAACTACACTACCATCTTCATCTACGGATGCATCTACTGATGCAAGTAGTGCTAGTGGAGAAACCATTACAGTCATGGCGGGTGAAGGAGCAGCATCCATTGCAGCTAGGGCTGGAATTTCAGTTGAACAACTACAATCTTTGAATCCAGATCATATGACTCAAGGTTATTGGTATGCTAACCCAGGTGACCAAGTTATTGTAAAATAGAGTAGAGGAATCATGAAACCAATTAGAATCGCTATTGATGGTCCTGCATCTAGTGGAAAAAGTACTGTCGCTAAGATTATTGCTAAAGATTTGGGGTATACTTATCTTGATACTGGGGCTATGTATCGTTCGGCAACCTACCTAGCTCTGAAAAATCATTTGACTGAATCAGATGTTGCTGCAATTTTGGAGCAAATGGCTGCGCATCCTATTTCATTCGGTCGTGCAACAGACGGTAGCCAAACAGTCTTTTTAGGTGATGAAGATGTAACCTTAGCCATCCGTCAGAATGATGTGACCAATAATGTTTCTTGGGTATCTGCCTTGCCAGAAATTCGCGAAGAGCTAGTTAAGCAGCAGCGTCGTATTGCTAGAGATGGAGCTATTATTATGGATGGTCGCGATATTGGTACGGTTGTTTTGCCAGATGCAGAGTTGAAGATTTTTCTAGTGGCTTCTGTAGACGAAAGAGCAGAGCGTCGTTTCAAAGAAAATCAAGAAAAGGGAATTTCCACTAACCTAGAAATTCTCAAAAAAGAAATTGCAGAGCGCGATTACAAGGATAGTCATCGTAAGGTTTCCCCTTTGAAAGCAGCAGATGATGCTATCACTTTTGACACGACAGGTGTTGATATTGATGGTGTCGTTTCATTTATTTCAGAAAAAGCAAAGAAAATCATTGACATGGATTAACTCACGTGTTATACTGGTAGCAATGAGAAAAGCAGAAGTGAGAACTTCTCGCCTTGCGACTAAGGTTGTCTGGCCCAACATGTCAAGATTCCATTAGGAATATTAGGTGTGCGGGCTTGGTTTGTCAAGTCCGCTTTCGTTTTTCTCTAAAAAAATGAAGAGGTGAAGATCATAGCTAAAAAAGATCTATTCATTAATGATGAGATTCGTGTTCGCGAAGTTCGTCTTATTGGTCTTGATGGTGAACAATTGGGAATTAAACCATTAGCAGAGGCACAGTCTATTGCAGATGAAGCTAATGTTGACTTGGTATTGATTCAACCACAGGCTACACCACCTGTCGCTCGTATTATGGACTATGGTAAGTTCAAATTTGAGTATCAAAAGAAACAAAAAGAGCAGCGTAAAAAACAAAGCGTTGTAACTGTGAAGGAAGTGCGTCTCAGCCCAGTTATTGACAAGGGTGATTTTGAAACAAAACTTCGAAACGGTCGTAAGTTCCTTGAAAAAGGGAACAAAGTCAAAGTTTCTATTCGTTTTAAGGGACGTATGATTACTCATAAAGACATTGGAGCGAAGGTACTGGCTGAATTTGCTGAAAAAACGCAGGATATTGCGATTATTGAGCAAAGAGCCAAGATGGATGGTCGCCAAATGTTTATGCAGCTTGCACCAATTCCGGACAAAAAATAATTGTCAATTTATATTATTTAAGAGGAGAATTTTAAAATGCCAAAACAAAAAACACACCGCGCATCAGCTAAACGTTTTAAACGTACAGGTTCAGGTGGCTTGAAACGCTTCCGCGCATTCACTTCACACCGTTTCCACGGAAAAACTAAAAAACAACGTCGTCATCTTCGTAAAGCAGCAATGGTGCATTCAGGAGATTACAAACGTATCAAAGCAATGCTTACTCGCTTGAAATAAGAGTAGTTTAACAGAATTTAGAAAGAATTATTGGAGGATCTATAAATGGCTCGTGTTAAAGGTGGAGTTGTTTCACGTAAACGTCGTAAACGTGTTTTAAAATTAGCTAAAGGTTACTATGGTGCAAAACATATCTTGTTCCGTACTGCAAAAGAACAAGTAATGAATTCTTACTATTATGCATACCGTGACCGTCGTCAGAAGAAACGTGACTTCCGCAAACTTTGGATTACTCGTATTAATGCGGCTGCTCGTATGAACGGACTTTCATACTCACAATTGATGCATGGTTTGAAATTAGCTGAAATCGAAGTGAACCGTAAAATGCTTGCTGACTTGGCAGTTAACGATGCAGCAGCTTTCACAGCTCTTGCAGATGCAGCTAAAGAAAAGCTGGGTAAATAATTTATCATTGAAGAACAACTCGCTTGGGTTGTTCTTTTTTCTTAACTAATATTAGAAGAACTGAAGTAAATCTCAATTTGTCAATTAAAAATTTTATAACTTCCTTGCTGAGAGTACTAGAGATATAATACTTGCTTCAATCACCTTATTTGTGAATAAATATAATCCAAAAGCCCTCCTCACAATCAGAGGAAGGCTTATTGCTATTCTTGAGTTAGTTTGAGCTACTTGAACTTGTAGAAGTTGAGGATTGACTGGTCGTTGTTTCTTTATGAAGTTCTAGATAACTTGGTGACTTGAAAAGATCTTGAGTTGATTGATCATTGTGCTGGCTATAAATACTTGTTGAATCAGCACCTTTTTCCTTCTCAATTTTCTTCAGAGCATTTAGTGAATGCGTGTAAGAAATCTTAGAGGTATCAACGGTTTTAAGACCATTACTAGTATCAAATCGAAGTAAGTCACCAGTTTGAACGGAGTCACTAATGGAGAGCTGTTTGCTGGTAGCTTCTTTGATTTTTTTTATCTTTTCACTTGTTGTTTCATCTGGATTAGTAATTTCTTGACCAGTGGAAGTATAGTATAAATGACCACTGTAGCTGGTGTATTCTGGGGTAACAAAAGTTCCTGATGTCCTGAAAGCCACGGTTTGACTATTGTTTTCAGATAGAAGGTCTTGACCCAATTGAACATAATTTTTAGTATCAATGCCAAGTAAATGGAGGAGAGTTGGAAGAGAATCAACTTCGCCACCATAGGTCTGACTGATAAAACCTTCTGTGTAGCCAGGAATATGAATAATATAAGGAACACGTTGCAGCATAGCATTATCATACTCAGTCCAAGTCTCTGAATTCTTTCCGAGAAGTTCTGCTAAGCTGGTATTGCGGGTATTGGAAATACCATAGTGGTCGCCATAGAGAACAATGATTGAATTGTCATAGATACCAGCTGCTTTCAAATAGTCAAAGAAGGATTTTAGAGCGGCGTCGAGGTAGTTAGCTGTCGAGAAATAACCGTTGATGGTCTCATCATTGGTCTTGGCTAAAGGAAAACCTGTTTCTGAGGCTTCCTCTTTCAAACTAGTGTATGGGTAGTGATTACTTACAGTGATGAATTTGGTGTAGAAGGGTTGCTGCATATGTTCAAGATACTTGATAGAATCAGCAAACATGTATTTGTCATTTAAACCGTATTGGAAGGAGTTACTTTTATTCTGTTTTGAAAAGTAGTTAGAATCAAAGAAATAATTGTAGCCCCATTGTTTATAGGCGTTGTTTCTATTCCAAAAGGTTCCGACATTTCCGTGAAAAACGGCACTGGTATACCCACCATTTTGAGCAAGAATATTTGGCGTAGCAAACTGTGTGTTGTCACCGCCATAGTTGACCATGAAGGAACCGCTGTTTAAGCCAAAGAGTGAATTTTCCATAAGGGTTTCAGCATCAGAAGTCTTTCCAGCCTTAACCTGATGGAAGAAGTTTGAGAAAGCTATGGAGGATTTAGAATGATACAGCGAATTGATGAACGGTGTCACTTCATATTCCTTGTCATCAACTTTCAGTTTGTAGTCAATGAGGAATTGTTGGAAACTTTCCAAGTGAATAACAATTACATTTTTACCTTTGGCAATGCCATAGTACTTAGAATTCGGTTGAGCATAGTGTTGAGAAACATAATCTTTGATGCTGGTTAACTCTCCTGCTGTTGCTCGATTGCGTTCTTTTTGAGCCTGATAGGTTTGATTACCACTGTAAGCCGTAAAGGATGGTAATCCCAGGGCTCTGACAACATAATAGTTTGAAAAACCACGTGTCAGCAGTTCAGGTCGGTCAATTTCAGCTAAAAAGAGGTTAATTGAAAACAGGAGACTAGATAAGGCTGTGATAGCAAAGCTGGCTCTTTTGTTGAAGACCCTACCGTCTTTCTTAATCTTCTTAGTCGCAAAAAGGGCGATGAGGATGATGTAGTCAATAAT
Organism: Streptococcus caballi DSM 19004; assembly: GCF_000379985.1. Taxonomy (GTDB): domain Bacteria; phylum Bacillota; class Bacilli; order Lactobacillales; family Streptococcaceae; genus Streptococcus; species Streptococcus caballi. The sequence continues at coordinate 24,984 of NZ_KB904072.1, forward strand.
GTAAACGAGGTCCCAAACTCTCAAGAGATTGAGGGCTGAATCACCGAGCCCTGCAGAAGTCTTGCTACTTGCCAACATGGCACTAACGGTAATGAAATCTGAAAACTCTCGGTAGTAAATAGAGTTGGCGATGAGAAGAAGATTGAGAATGGTGTAGACGGTCCAAGCAGCAATGTAAAAGGACCGCGTCTTCTTAAAATAGAGAGCAATTCCGATAAAGAGCAAACCAATCGGTATAGGATTGATGACTGATAGAAAAACCTGATAGGCATTTTCTAAGTCAAGGTTGAAATCCATATGGTAGGCCCACATGGTTTTTAACCAGTAACATAACAAAAGTGTAAAAACAAAGCCTAGACGTGTACTGAGTATACGTGAGGCGACATCTCTAATTTTTTTCACTGTAGGAACTTCCTTGTATTTTTTTCCTAAAGATAAAATCTCAGTCTCAATTATACCACAAAAAGAAGAAGGCGTTGAAATAGAAAGGTGAATTTTATTAGGAAAATTTTCTAAATTTTGCTATAATAGTGCTTATGAATAAACTATATGTGGATTCTTTTGTTGAAAAGAAAATTAAGCGTGGTGTTCAGCTTTTGGATGAGCGTGATTTTGGTCAAATCAAGCTGAACAATCAGCTGGTTGCCCTCCACAATCAATCTGGTCGCTTTATTGGAACAGCTTATTTATCTAAACAAAATAAGGGGATTGGTTGGTTTTTGACAAAGGAAAAACAGGAATTGTCTCAGGCTTATTTTGAAGATTTGTTTAGGCAGGCAAGACTAAAAAGAGCTCACTTTGAACAAAGTGAGCTAACCACTGCCTATCGTCTCTTTAATCAAGAAGGTGATGATTTTGGCGGTCTGACTGTTGATCGCTATAATGATGTAGTACTCTTTTCCTGGTACAATTCATTCGTTTATGAGCATCGTCAGATTATTTTGCAGGCTTTCAAAGCTATCTACCCAGATATTCGATCAGCTTATGAGAAAATTAGATTTAAGGGATTGGATTACGAATCTGCCTTTTTATATGGTGAGGAGGTACCTGAAGTGTTTACTATCCTAGAAAATGGCATCAAGTATCAGGTATTCATGAATGATGGTCTCATGACAGGCATTTTCTTGGATCAGCATGAAGTTAGAAATAATTTGGTTAATGGCCTATCAGCTGGTAAAACCTTGCTAAATATGTTTTCCTACACAGCCGCTTTTTCAGTAGCAGCCGCAATGGGCGGAGCTATTGAGACGACTTCAGTTGATTTGGCAAAGCGTTCGCGTGTTCTGTCTCAAGCTCATTTTGTTGCCAATGGGCTTGATTTGACTTCTCATCATTTTGTGGTTATGGATGTTTTTGAGTATTTTAAGTACGCTAAAAGGAAAAAACTCAAATTTGATGTCATTGTTATTGATCCACCAAGTTTTGCTCGAAATAAAAAACAGACCTTCTCGGTCAGCAAAGACTACTATAAGTTGATTAGTCAAGCTTTGGATATTTTAGAGGATGACGGGCGAATCATCGCTTCGACCAATGCATCTAATCTGTCTCTAGCACAGTTTAAAAAGCAGATTGAAAGAGGTTTTGGAGACCGCAAACATAGTTATGAAAGTTTGCAGCGACTCCCAAGTGATTTTACTGTTAATAAATCTGATGAAAGTAGTAATTACCTGAAAGTATTTACAATAAAGGTTAAATAATGAAGATTGTAGTACCCGTAATGCCTCATAATTTAGACGAGGCACAAGCAATTGATAGTTCAAAATTTGATGATGTTGATATCATTGAATGGCGAGCAGATTTTTTAAATAAAGATGATATTATGACGGTTGCACCAGCTATTTTTGAAAAATTTTCTGGACGTGAAATTATCCTGACTATTCGTACGGATAAGGAGGGTGGCAACATTCACTTGACCGACCAAGAGTACGTAGGCCTTTTGAAAGAAGTCAATGCTATCTATCATCCTGATTATATTGATTTTGAGTATTTTTCACATGTGGAAGCCTTCCAAGAAATGCTAGAATTTTCAAATCTTGTCTTGTCTTATCATAATTTTTCAGAAACACCAGAAAACATTATGGAAGCTTTCTCGGAATTGACAGCCTTAGCGCCGCGTGTGGTTAAAATCGCCGTCATGCCCAAATCGGAACAGGATGTACTGGATTTGATGAACTACACTCGGGGGTTTAAGACACTCAATCCTGAACAGGCTTACGCAACTATGTCAATGGGGAAACTAGGCCGTATTTCACGTATGGCTGGTGACCTGACTGGTTCTTGCTGGAGCTTTTCAAGTTTGGAAAATAGTAGCGCTCCTGGGCAGATTGCCCTTTCAGATATGAAACGAATTAAGGAGATTCTTGATGCAGATTGATGGACATACTCGGTTAGCCGCCGTCGTTGCGACGCCAATTAAACATTCTATTTCGCCATTTATTCATAATTATGCTTTCGATAAAACTGGAGTTAATGGTGTCTATGTAGCTTGGGATATTCCAGCGGAAGATTTGCCTGTGACTTTGGAAAATGTTAAGCGCTATGACATGTTTGGTGTTAACATTTCTATGCCATATAAGCCAGCTGTTATTCCTTATATGGATGAGCTGACAGATTCTGCTAAATTGATTGGTGCAGTTAATACTGTTATCAATCGCGACGGTAAGCTGATTGGTCACAATACGGACGGTGTGGGCTTCTTCAGAAGCCTAGCGACATTTGCAGATTTTGATGTTAAGGGCAAGGTTATGACAATCCTTGGTGGTGGTGGAGCTGCTACAGCAATTATTGCCCAGGCCTCCCTGAATGGCGCTCGCAAAATAAATATTTTCAACCAAAGTCAATTTTTAGAGGCAACACGTGCTCATGCTGAAAAAATTTCCCAAGCAACTGGTGTGACTTTGGCCGTTTTTCCTATTGAAGATTTGGCACTCATCCAAGAAAAAATCAATGAATCAGATTTATTGGTCAATGCGACCAGTGTTGGTATGGATGGCAAGTCTATGATTTTGACCGAAGAGGTAACTTTCCCTCAAGGACTTCAAGTGGCAGATACTATTTACCAACCATTTGAAACCCCATTTTTAGCTTTTGCACGCAGTAAGGGGTTGAATGCTATCAATGGTTTAGGTATGCTCTTATTCCAAGCAGCAGAAGCCTTTGAAATCTGGACAGGTGAAAAAATGCCAACTCAAGAGATTTGGCAGGCCTTAGAAGAAAAATACAATAGTTAATCAAGTAAAGAGTGAGTGGGTGTGCTTATGAAATTAAGAGTTGATTTACCACATAGTCCCTATGATATCGTGATTGAAAAAGGTAGTCTGTCAAAAGTTGGCACTTGGACAAGAAGCCTCTGGCAACCTCAGAAAATTGCCATTATTACTGATAACCATGTTGGTGGCTTGTATGCTGAGAAAGTCAAACTCAGTTTAGAAGATGCGGGGTTTGACGTGGTTGTTTTTGATTTTTTGGAAGGTGAAGCTTCTAAAAATTTGAAAACGGTCAACAAAGCCTATGAATTTCTGGTGAAAAATAATATGACACGCAGCGATGGGATCATCGCCCTCGGTGGTGGTGTTGTCGGAGATTTGGCTGGTTTTGTGGCTTCGACATACATGCGTGGCATCCATTTCTTACAAATTCCAACCAGTCTGACAGCCCAGGTGGACTCTTCAATTGGTGGTAAGACTGGTGTCAACACACCTTTTGCTAAAAATATGGTGGGAACTTTCACTCAACCAGACGGTGTTTTGATTGATCCAGAAACTCTGACGACGCTTGGTAAACGAGAGCTAATTGAAGGTATGGGTGAAGTTATCAAGTATGGTCTCATTGATGATGTTGAACTTTGGGATGAATTGACGTCTATGGAAGGATCTCCTCAGAGCATCCTGGACCATGCTGAAAGCATTATCTACCGTTCTTGTAACGTTAAGCGTAAGGTTGTGGTTGAGGATGAGTTGGACAATGGCGTGCGCTTATACCTTAATTTTGGTCATACCATCGGACATGCCGTTGAAGCAACTGCTGGCTATGGGAAGGTCATGCATGGTGAAGCGGTGGCTATTGGTATGGTACAAATTTCACGTATTGCTGAGAAAAAGGGGCTCATGCCTCAAGGCATAACACAAGATATTATTGCGATGTGTGCTAAATTTGGCCTGCCAATAGATTATCACCCTTGGTCAGTGGAAGTTTTATACGATGCTCTTACGCATGATAAGAAAGCTCGTGGCAAGTTAATCAAGACGGTGATTGTTCCAGAATTGGGCAGCGCAGCCATTAACCAAATTCCCCTTGAAGAGATGAAAGAGTACTTGGAGAAATAAGATGAGATATTTAACTGCTGGTGAATCACACGGACCACGTTTAACTGCTATTATTGAAGGAGTGCCAGCTGGTCTGCCTTTGACGGCTGAGGATATCAATGTTGATTTGAAGCGTCGCCAGGGTGGCTATGGCCGAGGTGGTCGCATGAAAATTGAATCCGACCAAGTTGAGATTACCTCGGGCGTTCGTCATGGCAAGACAACAGGTGCACCAATCACTCTCAATGTAATAAACCGTGACCATCAAAAATGGTTGGACATCATGTCGGTGGAAGACATTGAAGATCGCCTAAAAACTAAGCGCAAGATTACCCATCCACGCCCAGGCCATGCTGACTTGGTGGGCGGTATGAAGTATCGTTTTGGCGATTTGCGTAATTCTTTAGAACGTTCATCTGCGCGTGAGACGACTATGCGTGTGGCTGTCGGTGCGGTTGCCAAACGTATTTTGGCAGAGTTAGACATTGAGATTGCTAATCACGTCGTTGTATTTGGTGGCAAGGAAATTGATGTTCCCGATGGATTGACGGTATCACAGATTAAGGAACTGGCTAGTCAATCAGAGGTTTCCATTGTCAACCAGGACCGTGAACAAGAAATCAAGGATTATATTGACCAAATCAAAAAAGAAGGCGATACGATTGGCGGTGTTGTTGAAACAGTTGTCGGAGGGGTTCCTGTTGGTCTAGGTTCTTATGTGCAATGGGATACCAAGCTAGATGCCAAAATTGCCCAAGCGGTGGTGTCAATCAATGCTTTCAAAGGTGTTGAATTCGGTCTAGGTTTTAAAGATGGCTATCTAAAAGGTAGTCAGGTCATGGATGAAATTCTTTGGAATGAAGAGGAAGGCTATACTCGTCGCACCAATAATCTCGGCGGATTTGAAGGTGGTATGACAAACGGGCAGCCAATCGTTGTTCGTGGGGTCATGAAGCCAATTCCGACACTTTATAAGCCACTCATGTCGGTTGATATTGAAACGCATGAGCCTTACAAGGCGACAGTGGAGCGTTCTGATCCAACGGCTTTGCCAGCAGCTGGCGTTGTTATGGAATCGGTTGTGGCGACAGTTGTGGCTAATGAAATTCTGGACAAATTCTCTTCTGACAATTTGGAAGAACTGAAGGAAGCCGTTGCACGTCATCGTGACTTTGTCAAACATTTCTAGGAAGAAGTAGCATGGAAGAAAAAGTCATCTATATTGCAGGTTTGGGCTTGATTGGCGGTTCACTGGCCTTGGGAATCAAGCGTGATCATCCTAACTACAAAATTTTAGGCTACAATCGTTCAGATCAGTCGCGAAACATTGCTCTTGAACGTGGCATTGTTGATGAGGCAACCGCTAATTTTGAGGAATTTGCTCCGCTGGCTGATGTCATTATTCTGGCGGTCCCCATTAAGCAGACTATTACCTTTATTAAGACTTTGTCAAAGCTGGATCTTAAAGAAAATGTAATTATTACTGACGCTGGCTCAACTAAGGGAGATATTGTCAAGGCAGCCGAGAGGTATCTGGCTGACAGGCCTGTTCAATTCGTAGGTTCTCATCCCATGGCTGGTAGTCACAAGTCTGGCGCCATCGCCGCAGACGTCAATTTGTTTGAAAATGCCTACTATATTTTCACGCCAACCAGTTTAACTAAGGAAAATACCATAGCTGAGCTGAAAACTATCTTGTCAGGTCTACATGCGCGTTTTATTGAGATTGATGCCGCTGAACATGACCGAGTGACAAGTCAGGTTTCCCATTTTCCGCATATCTTGTCAGCTAGCCTCATGGAGCAAGCTGGTGACTATGCTGCTGAGCATGAGATGACCAACTATTTTGCAGCTGGTGGTTTTCGTGATATGACCCGCATTGCGGAAAGCGAGCCAGGCATGTGGACCAGCATTTTACTGACTAATAAGGAAGCTGTTCTAAGTCGAATTGACGATTTTAAAGGTCGTTTGGATGAAGTCGCGCAGCTTATTTTCCAAAATGATGAGGATGGCATTTGGAACTATTTCAATGACGCCCGTCAAACTCGCAAGAAAATGAAAATTCACAAGCGTGGAGGTGTTGAGAGCAGCTATGACCTCTTTGTTGATGTGCCCGATGAAGAAGATGTTATTCTGGAAATTCTGGAGCTTCTGCGTGGGACGTCCTTGGTCAATATTCATATTAACGAAGAAAATCGTGAAGATATTTTTGGTATTTTACAGATTTCCTTTAAGAGTGCCAGAGATTTAGAGCATGCTCAAAAGGTAATCACCGAAAAAACAAACTATAAAGTCTTAATCAAATAAGGAGAATATCATGGCAAATGTATATGATTTAGCAAATAACTTGGAGCGCGCTATTCGCGCTTTACCAGAATATCAAACTGTTGCTGAGAATAAGGCCAAAATTGATGCTGACGCTGAAGCCAAAGCACTTTTTGATGAATTTACAGCTTTCCAAGAAGGTCTCTATGCTAAAATGCAGGCTGGTCAAATGCCAACAGAAGAAGATCAGGTGGCCATCCAAGGTATGGGTGTTAAGCTGGAATCTAATCCAATCTTAAAAGCATACATTGAAGCACAACAAGCTCTGTCTGTCTATCTGTCTGACATTGAAAAAATTGTTTTTTCACCATTGAAAGATTTGAACTGATATCTAGAGGTGGGAAAAATATCCATGATGGCCCCGCCCTCACCCGTAGAATAATAAAAGGCTCTTTGTCAACTGTAGTGGGTAGATGAAAAGCTAATACCTAGAGAGGACCAGTTTGTCTTCTCTTTTTTGATGTTCAAAGCAATCAAAATCTGCTTTTTAAAGTTTTCATCTTCCTAAAACCAAAGGCATTTCTCTTAATCACTTTGAACCGATTTCTGACCTTTCTAGAATAACGTAAGTAGTGGTTTCGGATGGTTGCTTGAGTCCTCCACTCAAGTAAGGTATTCCATCCGTTTTAAATGTGAACTCATTGAGTTTTCGGATAACTGTCGATGTTGAAATGGGTAGCCTGTGTGCAATATGTGTCATTGTTTGATTCTCGATAAGTAATTGGGCGATTTTCTGGTCACAGTGACATAGATTTGGTGGTTTTTCTTAACAAGAGGCGTTTCAGCGACAGCCATTTTCCCACATTCTTTACACTTGAAGCGACGCTTTCTAAGGCGGAGAAGTAGAGGGTAGCCAGCTGTTTCTAAGTAGCGATTTTTGAGGCTTTTTGGAAGTTGTATTTCGCCATTTGCTCCTTGCATACAGGACATTCAGGGGCAGTATAATCTAAATAGCCATAAATTTCTAAGTGCGTTCCTATATCATATTCATTAGTGATAACGATATTTTGATCTTTAACTCTAAGAAGGTTTGTGATAAGATCTTCGTCTTTCGATTTCTAGGCTCAGAAATCAAGAGTCACTTCCCTAACTCTTGATTTATTCCATATGACTCTTTCTAATGTGAGTTTGGTTGCTTTTCATTATAGGTCATATGGATTTTTTACACTCAAAAAAGCTCTATAATCTCCACAGTGGGTTTACCCACTACAGAAATTATAGATCTCTTTTTGCTCAATCTCTTTTTATATGGTAATTTATACCAGAAGGTGTATAATAGGGATATCGCTGAAGAAAACGGAGGTGGACTTATGTCACGCAAGATTGGAATTATTGGAATGGGGCATGTTGGCTCAACAGTTGCTCATGGTTTGATTGTCCAAGGAGCCTTTGATGACTATGTTTTGATTGATACGAACGAGAAGAAGGTAACAGCAGATGCGGTTGATTTCACTGATGCCGCAGCTAACCTCAACCAGCATGCTAATATCTTGGTCAATGACTACGATGCTTTAGCCGATGCCGATGTTGTCATTTCTGCTTTGGGTAGTATCGCTCTGCAGGATAATCCAAATGCCGATCGTTTTGCTGAATTGCCTTTTACAGCTAAGGAAGTGCCAACTGTCGCTAAAAAATTAAAGTCGGTTGGTTTTAAAGGGATTATTATTGCTATTTCCAATCCTGTCGATGTTGTGACCAGTCTTTATCAGCACTACTCAGGTTTGCCTAGAGAGCGCGTAATTGGAACGGGAACTTTACTGGATACGGCACGTATGAAACGTGCGGTTTCCGAACGTTTTGGTATTGATGCCAGAAGCGTTTACGGTTACAATTTGGGCGAGCATGGCAACTCGCAGTTTACCGCTTGGAGCCAAGTTCGTATCAAAGGTCAACCTATTTCACAATTTGCCAGCCCAGAAGAACTCGAAGTCATCGCTCATGAGGCTATGATTGGTGGACACACCGTTTTTTACGGTAAAAAATACACTAGTTACGGCATTGCTAGCGCAGCTATTCGTCTGGCCTTGGCAGTTGTGTCAGACAGCCACGAAGAATTACCAGTGTCCAATTATTATGAACCTTTGGATACCTACCTCAGCTATCCTGCCATTGTCGGTCGAAAAGGAATCATTGAGCAAGTAGCGTTGAGTCTGCCAGCAGAGGAAGAGGCAAAATTGGTCAATTCAGCAGAATTTATCAAACGTAAATTTGCAGAAAGTTTGTAAGCCTATCATCATGAAAAAGAGGAGTTTGGAATTACGGTTATCCCAAACTCCTCTTTATTTTGTCAAACCGAGCTGACTAATCCAAGCTTTACTGGTAATAAAGGCGTCTTCACGTGCCAATTCAGATGCCTCGACAGCCTTGCTGCTTCTTCATTTCTGTAAAGTGCAGCCATATCAATGAGGCGGTAGCCCACTAGCACTCAGCTTGATCAAATATCTACCTGACTCCAAAGTCTAGCATTGGCATTTGAATGCCAGTATTTAATGTTTTAAATTCCATAGTTTCCTCCTTTTTCTTTTTACTATAAAATAGCTCACTGCTTGGTATGAGTACTCAAACTTTTTTGCTTTTTTTGATAAAAGCGGAGCTAATCTTGGACATCTTTTTCTTTTTGTTGGTCACGTAGCCGAGTGTCTAGCTAGGGCTGTTTTTGAGTGGAATGAGGACAATATGTTCTTTGATGATACTGAAGCCCAGTGGCGTAGGCATCGCTGACGTAGAGCAAATTCATAACAGTACCGCAATTATTGCTATAAAGAATATGTTTACCCTGATGGATTTTCAGCGAGTCCCCATCCCCACTTGTCAAGTCAAGTGCAACAAGTTCATTGATAATTAGAGCTCCAGAGGTTAAGCTGTTTGGGCTAGCCCAAACAAAATATTTGCGGTTTTATACTTGTGAAGTCGTCTAGGTCTGTCATTGATAGCAGAGACGTAGTGATTGAGTTCTTCTGTCGTTAGTGAGTT
>NZ_KB904073.1 GCF_000379985.1 Streptococcus caballi DSM 19004
GTCAAGACTTCATGGGGGATTATGTTAAGGGCATCAATGAGACAGGTATTAATCCCTTTACAGGAAAAGCAGTTGACAAAGGCACGCAGACGATGACGGAAGCTTATCAAAGCTTTAGAGGAGTTTCACAAACGCTAGCCAGCATTTCTGCCGCTGTAGCAGACTTTTCAGGTTTGTTTGTAGAGGATGATGTTAACCAAACACCACCACCTAACTATCGTGAGCAGGTGCTGAAAAATATTGAAGAAAGCCAACTTGCAAGAAAAAGCTCGAACTTTAATAGGTATTTAGAAATAGAAGGTGCGACGAAGAAATATCTCAGCACACTCAATGATATGAGCCTTGAAGATAGACAACATTATCAACAATGGAATAAGTATGCGGAAGCAGGCATCAGCCCTGAGGATCGTGTTCGAGTGCTGGAGATTTCAGAGAAGGCACCGGCTAAGGCGAATGAGGTGACAAGCTCTGATACTTCTGATGTGCCAAAGGTTAATCATCAAGATACAACAAAGACATATATTTCTAAATATGGTGATTTACATGATTATGAGTTTAATGGAATGACTAATCCCGGTCCTTTGGCGGCTCTTCCCTCTACTCCTAATCGTAATTTTTATGGAGGTCGCTATAACACTAGTGTTTTACAAGAGGATACTATACTTCATAGAGCAGGTAATTCACATAATCCAATGGGGCAATGGTTTACTGTTGAGGTTCCGAATTCAAGAGCCCAAGTTAGGATTGATACGGCTGTGAAGGATATTTGGATGAATCTAGATGGTTCTTACACTGGACAGTCTCCTATTGATAAAGTTTATAAACTTAAGATACCAAAGGGAACTACAATTTATGAAGGTCCTGTAGGAAGTCAAGGTGGAATTTATCTTGGAGGTATTGATAAACAACAGATTTTTATCGATTCGCCGTGGAATATAGAGGGTGTAGAAGTTTTAGATTCATGGGCAATATCGCAATAAAGGAAAATTAAATATGAACGTTAACAATATTATCAAGGCAATTGATTCACTAGTTGACATAATTAATAAGTACCATATTGATGGTGTAAAAGTTCAATTGGAGTATTTAGAAAATCTTAGAAATATTTTAGTGGATAATATTACCTTATCCGAAAGGGAAAAAATAACAATTTATCAGTCTCTTTTCCCACCACATGGGGGACTGTCTGATATTCATTATTGGAATAATAATTTTGAAGTACGTAAACAAGTAAATACAAAAATTTCTGATGCCATAATGATTCTTTCAGATTTCTTGCTGAGAGAGTAAAAATGCAACATTGATAATAAATATTGGCTTACAATAGTGGGAGCTAAGTGTGTTACATCCTAAAATCAGTCAAAAGTAAAATTGGGGAAGCTAGTGACATCTCTACTCTTGAGTCGGTTACTCTTGAAAAAGAAGGTTTTAACAACGGTGCCATAGGAAATCCCGATGATCATGTTGCTTTTGTGATGCCAAAAGAGGCGGGTGAAACCTTACTGGATGTTAGTAAGGGAGATCCAAGAATTCTTGAAGATTTATTGGGACTTCACCCCGGCGATTTAGGTGATTCTCCAGTTGCTATTGATATTTCAGCAGAAAATTTACATCATGTTCGTATTCCAAATGGCAATGAAGATTCTGCATTTGAAGGCTATTGGAAACCAGGAGGGCGAACCTATCCCGGTGATATGCCAGAAGCAGTGGTTGATAAAGTGTCTTGGGGAGACTTTACGATTAAACATTTAGGAGGAAATTAATATGGGAATTACAGATATCACATGGGAAGAATTTGAAACATACGATAAAGTCAAGTCGCCCGTTCCTTATGATTTTCGAACACATGATGGAAAGTACTATACTTTTGGAGAATTTGGAATTGCCTCGGTTCGTCGTATTTTTGAAATTGAGAAATCGGATTTTGACGAATATTTATCCGGTAAGCGAACTGCTAGAGAAGTTGATTTTAAGGCTGAAAATGATCGCTGGCCACCAACGGAAGAACAAAAAAAAGCTAGTGAAAAAAAATTCGTGGAAAAAGGACTGACCCCTTTGATAGCTAATCCAAAGAGTAGAGAGTTATTTTCTCAAGAGGAACTTGAAAAGCTTATCCCGCTTGCAGAACAAAAATGGATTGACTGGAAAGGCAAGCTGCCAGATGATTATGTGTCACCGTTGAAAAAATAAGTACAAACCTTATGTCAATAGCTACAATCCTTATTATGCTCATCAGGTCTTGTTCAATTTTGACAAAAGATCCAAGGCGAAGCAACTCTATATTATCAAGTGTTATTATGAGCTAGAGTCCAAAGAAACTGTTAGTGTCCGCAGTCAAGACTTCATGGGGGATTATGTTAAGGGCATCAATGAGACAGGTATTAATCCCTTTACAGGAAAAGCAGTTGACAAAGGCACGCAGACGATGGCGGAAGCCTATCAAAGCTTTAGAGGAGTTTCACAAACGCTAGCCAGCATTTCCGCTGCTGTGGCAGACTTTTCAGGTTTGTTTGTAGAGGATAATGTTAACCAAACACCGCCACCTAACTATCGTGAGCAGGTGCTGAAAAATATTGAAGAAAGCCAACTTGCAAGAAAAAGCTCGAACTTTAATAAGTATTTAGAAATAGAAGGTGCGACGAAGAAATATCTCAGCACACTCAATGGTATGAGCTTTGAAGATGCACGGAAGTATACACAATGGAATAAGTATGCGGAGGCGGGTATTGATCCAGAAGCTAGACTTAGAATTATGGATGAGGGGATTTTTTCACCAAAGACTTATGTGGAATTTTCTGCTGCCAATCCTACTCAAAATGTGGACGACTATATTGAACTTGTTAGAGGTCAATCTCCGTGGCCAAAAGAGTATACACCAAAAAAGGTTGTCTTGAAACCTGGTGATACATTTGAAATGGCGATGCACCCTGATCAAGACGATTTTAGACCAGGTAATTTTGGAACAGATATGAATTCAATACAAAATATAGATTATGTACGGGATAATTTAGCTGTTAAATCGAATTGGAAAGATAAAATTGATAGGGTCAATCAGTATCGTGTCAAAGATGGTGTTGAATTACCTGCTCAAGTAGGTCCAGTTGGACCTCAAATAGACTTGGGAACCGATAGATACTTGCCCGGCGGGCCAAATCAGATTGAATTATTATTAGATAGAGCTATTAATAAGATGGAATATCTTGAATTGATTGGTCAGAGGCCGATTGACTAAAGGAGGAAGAATTGAAATGGAAATTAAAATTATAGACAACATAGTAAAGTGGGAGTATAACGAAAAATCTGTAGAAATTAAGATAGATAATGTTATATGGTCAAGATTTCGCAAAGACAAAGATATGATTTTTATAAAAACCGGTAAAAACTTCATTGCTAATGCATATTATTATTATGCCTTGAGTGGGGAACCTTTGATGAAATATGATTTAGAAACCGGTGAAGTTACTTGGTATCATAACGGAGAACATCAATTAGCTCTACCTTACACAGAAACAGTTGGTTTCTATCCAGAGCATAATTTACTTTTGATTATCTACAGAACAGCTGAAGAGCGAAATGCTATCACAGCTATGAAGGTTTTTGATTTAAATGGTAATCTTCTTCATTTGTTCACTTCTCCTGAAGGCTACACAATGCTGTATGTCACTGAGATAGAAGAAAAGCATGCCAAGGTTGTCTGTGATGCCACCATTGAAGAAAATGTTGACCCGTATGGCCGTGACCGTTTTAATTTTACATTAGATTTACAAACAGGTCAGTGGGATAAGGTTGGTTTAGCATATTAAACTGCAACCAAGTTTTTGAAAATGTGGACAGACAATTTCCGCAGCTTCGATAGTATTTTTTAGAGAAGGTAAAGATGACGCCTTCTCTTTTGCCTATTCTCTGGGCAACTGATTATTCCCTCTATGAGTACCTTATCACCCGGGGAGATATTGGCAAGGCAGAGTTAGACCGACTGGAGACCATGTTTGCCAATCTGCGTCCAGAGGACAAGGCTAAACTTGCCCCATCAGTGCTGGTCGCAAAAAAGACAGCTGCTGCTAAGGTTAAAATTGATAGGATGAGCCCGCAGGAGTTTAAGAAAGCGTATGCCCACGTCATCAGCAGCTACCAGACCTATATCAGTACAGGTTATTTCTAGCCTGTAGCAAGTGCAGAGGAGCGCTATGCCTTGGCGTACTACAAGAAGATCAAGGACAGTCCGGCCTATCAGAAGCAGGATTTGCCCAAGGACAGTCCGGTTTTCAAAGCCTCCGTCAACCAGTTGACTCTATCTCAGCTAGAGAAGGCCTATCCTTATCTGACCCGGCTTTATCCCGGTCCAGATGCTCTGGAACGCCTGCAGATGACGGAGACGGAGCGCCAGCAGGCGGACTATGTGCTAGACCGCTACCAGGAAGTCCTGGCACAGCAACTTGTTAACTGGCGTAGCCCGACAGCCATGCAGGACTACGCCAGTTATATCAAAGCAAGTGGACGCAACCCTTATACAGGTCAAAAGGTTGATGAGGGCACCCGACTTATGGCAGAGCACTATAGTTGGGTGAAGGGGAGTTCAACACTCGTCGCTTCTTTAATAAGTGCGAAGATAGACTTTGACGAGATGATGGTGGCCAACCACACTGGTAATAAGAATTATCGCAGTCAGGATGACTTACTTGGTTCTTTTGAAGACTCTATGTCACCAGAGGATGCGAAGTGATATGCAGATTGGAATGATTTTGTAGAGGCAGGAGTTGAGCCGGAAGCACGATTGCGAATCATGGATGAAGAGATTTTTTCACCAAAGACCTATGTAGAATTTTCTGCTGCCAATCCTACTCAGAATGTGGACGACTATATTGAACTTGTTAGAGGTCCATCTCCATGGCCGAAGGGTTATACACCAAAAAAGGTTGTCTTAAAACCTGGTGATACATTTGAAATGGCAATGTCGCCTAAAAGAATACAAAAAGATACGTGGCCAGGAGCTTTTGGAACAGATATTGGAACTATTACAGATAAAGATTATGTTTATTATGATTTGGCAGTTAAATCGAACTGGAAACCAGATATTGACCGCGTTGTCCAGTATCGTGTCAAAGATGGCGTTGAATTGCCTGCTCAAGTAGGACCAATTGGCCCTCAAATAGATGTAGAAGCCAACCGATACTTGCCAGGCGGTCCAAATCAGATTGAATTACTAGTTCCTAAAGAGGAGAGAATGAATTACCTAGAAATTGTTGGTAAAAGATATATTGATTGAGTGAGGGTAAATATGAAAGTTGAATATAATAGTACTAATGTATCATGGGAGTACAATGGAAAAAAGATAGAAATTACCTTGGATAAGGTTTTACATGCTAGATTTAGTAAGTATACAAATAAGATTGAAATTGAAACCGGAGAAGGTTTTATTGAGGAATGGGTATACTACTATACTCTAACTGGAGTTTTTTTAGCAAAGCAACATTTAGACACTGGAGAAATTACATGGTTTCACAATGGTGAACACCGATTGTCTCTTCCCTATACTGAAACGATTGGATTCTATCCTGACTATGAGTTGATATTTATTATTTATCGACTTTCAGAAGATGAGAGTTCTGTTACGGCTATGAAAGTTTTCAATCTAGATGGGAATCTTATTAATTCATTAGATTCGCCTGAGGGATATACTATGCTTTATGTGTCTGAAATAAAAGATGAAAAAGTGAGAGTTGCTTGTGAGGCAATTGACAGAGAAAATTATGATCCCTATGGAAGAAGCCGATTCCATTTTGCCTTGGATTTAAAAGACCAAAAATGGGTAAAAGATGGTTTGGCCTACTAATCCTAAGAGAGGACGGATCTCCTCTACAAAGTAATCTGATGTTCAGATGGACACTCCAAGCCGTGATGTTGGTGGCACAGCGACTTTTACATACCCAGACTCGCAGGGGTTATTGATATTCCAGCTGAAAATTTGCACAATGTTCGTATTCCGAGTGGCAATGAAGATTCTGCCTTTGATGGTTATTGGAAACCAGGAGGTCGTACTTATCCTGGTGATATGCCAGAAGCGGTTGTAGATGAAATTCCTTGGGGTAACTATACATTTAGACAGTTAGGAGGACATTAAAATGAGCTTAACAGATATTACTTGGGAAGAATTTGATACTTACGATAAAGTAGGGTCTCCAATGCCTTATGATTTCCGAATACATAATGGCAAATATTATACGTTTGAAGAATTTGGTATTGCTTCAGTTCGACGAGTTTTTGAAATTGATAATTCAGATTTTAGTGACTATCTATCCGGAAAGCGAACAGCTGAAGAGATTGATTTTAAAGCGCAAAATGGTTATTGGCCACCGACGGAGGAAGAAAGGAAAATGGATAAAAAAAATTTTTTAGCAAAACACCCGTCTTCTTTGATTAATGTCCCTAAAAATAGAGAACTATTTACTCAAGAAGAGCTTGAAGAACTGATTCCAGTTGCGGAAGAACTCTGGATAAAAGGTGAAGGCAAGCTGCCAGATGATTATGTTTCTCCCTTGAAAAAGTGACTTCATTTCCGCATATTTCTCGAAACCGAGTGGTAATGAATTCGGAGCCAACGATTGGTGGCGACCTGGAGGGCGCACCTATCCAGGTGATATGCCGGAAGGAGTTATGAAAGATATTAGTACAAAAGAAGGAGACTACACATGGAAAAAACTAAATTAAGCTGGGAAGATGTCATAAAATTTGAAGAAGTTAAAGGATACAGTCAGCAAATCTGGCGTCACCACGGGAAATACTATTTTGTAGCAGAAGAAGGAGGTATCGCAGAACAACGAGTCGTTTATGAACTGCCAAAGGACTTGTTTGAGTTATTGGAACGCAACGAAAAAAGTATGGCAGATATCCATTTTAAGTTGAGATATGATTCCTGGCCGCCGACAGAAGAACAAAAAAAAGCAGCCGACAAAAAATTTCTTCAAAAATCCCCGATTGCTTTAATTGCGGACCCGACTAGTTGGGAACTATTCACCCAAGAAGAACTAGAAGAACTGATTCCAATTGCAGAACAAAAATGGATTGACTGGAAGGGCAAGCTGCCAGATGATTATGTGTCACCGTTGAAAAAATAAGTGCAAACCTTACGTTTGTTCCTTTTTATAGGATAATTCACCTCTCTCTTCCTTTCAGTTGATACAATAAGCTTGAGTTGTATAATTGAGCTCATTTGTTAGGTCTTTGAATCATTTCAAAATGGGAATAATGGTTATCTGGACTTTTGATTTCAGGGGGACTTATCTTCTCAAATTGTAATCCTTCTTTGTTCTTCTCGTTTTGATAGATTTTCAAAACTACCACTGTTCTGTCATCATCTTTTACAAAAGACAAGCTTCTGAAATTATCTTTCAATTGCTTGTCTTTTTTGTTCAAAGTTGACATTTGTCACATTTTAGATGACATTTATCCTTCTACCAAGGTGACATTTTGCAATTATAAAGCGTTTCCAAATATTTTACAATAAGTGTGAATAAAGGAGGACAAAGGATGAAATACTTGGTATTGGTCAGCCATGGCGGCTTTGCAGAAGGGTTGAAAACTTCTCTTGCCATGTTTGCTGGCGACAAGATGGACCAAGTCATTGCAGTTGGCTTGCAAAATGGCAAATCGGTTGATGATTTTGCGATTGATTTCAAGGCTGCGATGGCACCATTGAAAGAAGATGACAGCGTTGTTGTTTTGGCAGACATCGTTGGCGGAAGCCCACTAACAACGGCATGTAGTGTTCTCGAAGAACTCGGCAAATTGGACACAGCGGTTATTTTAGGCGGTATGAACTTACCAATGGCCCTGACATCTGTTGTGATGAAAGATGCCTTGGAAGGCGATGATTTCGTTGCTGCTGTGTTGCCAGAAGCACAAGCTGCTCTGCAAGAATTCAAAGTCGCACCGGATGACGATGACGACGAAGATGATGACATTTAAAAAGGAGTTTAAAAATGGTAGTTTCATTTGTACGTATTGATGACCGTATGATTCACGGTCAAACCGTTACTCGTTGGGCAAAAGAGTACCCTTGTGATGGTCTTATTGCTGTCAATGATGCAGCAGCTAAGAACAAAGTTTTGACACAGGCTTACAAAGGTGCTTCTGATAAGAAAACTTTTGTCTGGTCAGTTGACGCTTTTGGTCAAAAATCACAAAAAGTTTTGGATTCAGATACCCGTTACTTCGTTATCACAAAAAATCCAATTGATATGAAGAAACTCTTGGTTGATCAAGGTTTTGTACCAAGCGATGTTAAGGAAATTATCGTCGGTCCAGCTAATGACCGTCCAGGAGCTGTTAAACTTGGGAACAATCAATCCATTACTCAGGAAGAAGCAGATGCTATTGAAGCCATCGAAAAAGCTGGCTACAAAGTGAAATTCCAACTTCTGCCAGATGTCTCAATTGGTTACTGGTCGGACTTCAAATCTAAATTTGGTTACTAATGGAGAAAAGGTTTCTAGCTACTGGAAGTAGCTGAGAGATCTAACGCCAGCCGCTACGGCGGGTTGGCTAGCCCCTTTACTAATTTGATTTTAGAGCGAAAAACGTTAATAAAAAATGTCAATAAATAATTAAGGAGATTTATTATGACAATTTCTTGGTTCCAAGCTGCATTGCTCGGCTTGTTTGCTTGTTTGTCTTCCATGCCTGGTCTTGGTGGTACCTCAATCGGTAACTACACACTGGGTCGTCCCTTAGTCGGTGGTTTGGTATGTGGCCTTATCTTAGGTGATATTAAAACAGGTATTATCTGTGGGGTTGCCATGCAATTGGTCTACATTGCCCTTGTAACACCAGGTGGTACAGTTTCAGCCGATGTGCGTGCCGTATCTTATATCGGTATTCCACTTGCAATGGTTGCTATTCACTCACAAGGTCTCTCAGCTGGTTCAGCTGATGCTGCCAACTTGGCTAAGTCAATGGGTACTCTTGTAGGTACTGTTGGTACTGTTCTTTTCTATGGTACTGCTACAATGAACTTGGTTTGGCAACATATCGGTTGGCGTGCTGTTGAAAAAGGAAACTTCAAACAACTTTACAAAGTTGACTGGCTCTATCCATGGGTTTCTCACATCGTTTTCTCATTCATTCCAACGTTGATTATGTGTAAACTCGGTGCAACTGCCGTTACAGCTATGAAGGATGCCCTCCCAATGGATGGTATTCCAATGAAAACTCTCTTTACAGTTGGTGCCTTGCTCCCATGTGTAGGGATTGCTATTCTTTTGAAACAAATTGTTGATAAAGTAACTGACTTTATTCCATTCTTTGTTGGATTCACTTTGGCTGCTTCACTTGGTTTGAACTTGGTATCATGTGCAGTGATTTCATTGATTTTCGCAGTCTTGTTCTACGAACTTGAAATGGCCAAAAATGTGAGAGCTAACGCTGCTGCGGCAGACGATGATTTTGATGACGATGATGAGGAGGATATCTAAGATGGCTCAAAAGAAAATTACAAAGAAAACCCTAATGAAATCTTTCCATCATTGGTACTATGGTAACCTGACATGTTTCTCACAAGAACACATGCAAACTTTTGGTTACCTGACTTCAATGTTGCCAATCGTGGAAGAATTGTATGACAATAAAGAAGACCAAGCTCGCTCAATGCAAACTTATACAGCCTTCTTCAATACTGAACCCCAACTTGGTGCTCTGATTGTTGGTATCACAGCAGGTCTTGAAGAAGCACGTGCTAATGGATCAGAAGAAGTCGATGACGAAACTATCAATGGTCTTCGTGCAGGTTTGATGGGACCTGTCGCTGGTATTGGAGACTCTCTTGTCGTTGGTACTTTGATTCCAGTTATTTTGGGTATTGCTCTTGGTTTATCAACTGGTGGTTCACCGATCGGTGCTGTCTTCTACATCATCGTTTGGAACCTCTTGGCTTATTTCGGTATGAAATTTGCCTACTTCAAGGGTTATGAACTTGGGGACAAGGCTGTTGAATTCCTTGTTGGTGCTCAAGGACAAGCTATTCGTAAAGCCGTTTCAATCGTCGGTGGTATGGTTGTCGGTGGTGTTGCTGCAACATGGGTTTCAGTTAAAACATCTTTCCAATTAGGCAGTGCTAAACACCCTTACTTAGTCCTCCAAGATAAGTTAGATGCCGTTTATCCAGGCCTTTTGACAGCGATCTTCATCGTCTTTTGCTGGTGGTTGATGGCTAAGAAGAACATTTCTCCAATCAAAGTTATGCTCCTTTTGGTAGTTATTGCCCTTGTTGGTGTACTTGTTGGCTTCTTCAACCCAGGTTTGTCTTACTAAGAAAAACAAAAACTAGCATGTCTTCATGATTTGCCTCGCATAAAGGAGAAGAAATGACAGAACAAGAACTGATTAAAGGATATGAAACAGAAATTCAATATCAAAAACACATGATTGAAAATCTCGGGAGATGGTTTAGCCTCTTCTTTATCATAGCCAGTAGCGGTGTTGTCCTCACCTACTTTTTCAAAGGAAGCCAGCTAGCTCTCTTTATCCTCGGCATTGTTCTACTTGTCCTTGGCATTTTAGGCATGCTTCTCTTTGGCTACGGTATCTACAAAGGAAAGCAAAATGTCAATAAAGTTATTGATGATTTTGAAACCAAGCTACACTCTGCCAAAGCTTAGTAATGTAAAACTCTTTGTCTCTTAGAATCTCCATGAGACAGAGAGTTTTTAGTTTTTAAAATCTTCTGAATTTTAAAAAGTATTGACAACACTGGGAAATAAAGGTAAACTAAAACTAATCATAAACAAGGAGGCAGCAAATGATTGAACAAACGTCGCGACTAAATCGATACTTTTACTTTAGTTTCTTTAGATAGACGTTTGTAAGCCTGGTGGATGCAGACGTCAATAAGTTTGTATCTATGAAGCTAAAGCATTTTGTTGTGGATGAGCCGATTAGATAGAAAAATCTAACTGGCTACGAAAATACATCTTTTGGTGGAAAAAGTAACCAGTTAGGCCTGCCTAGCTGGTTTTTTCTTTGTTATGATCGCATAATAGCAGAGCTATTAATACTCTTTGAAAATTAAAATGACGGTGCTCTACCTAGCTTGATTTTCTTTGAGTATAGGAAAAAACAAAAGGAGTAATGAACATGAAGAAAGTTTTGACAGCTTTACTTACCTTAGTTGCCGCAGTCATGGTTTTGGCAGGCTGTTCCAATGTTAACAGCTCTAAAAATAAGACTGTGCACATCGGGATTCTCCAGTATGTGGAACATGAATCTCTGACGGCAGCACGTAAGGGATTTGTCAGCGAGTTGAAGAAGGAAGGTTATGTTGATGGTAAAAATATTGCTATCGACTACGAAAATGCCCAAGGGGACCAGTCCAACCTTCAAACCATTTCACAGTCATTGATTGATGATAATGATATGGTGCTGGGAATTGCGACGCCTGCTGCACAAGCTTTGACAAATCTGAGCACGGATACACCTATCCTCTTTACAGCAGTGACTGATCCTGTTTCTGCTAAATTAGTCAAATCAATGGACAAGGTTGGTGGTATGGCAACAGGAACCAGCGACATGTCACCAATTGACAAGCAGGTTGAATTGTTGCAAAAAGTGATGCCAAATGTCAAAAAAGTTGGTATCATGTACACCACTAACGAACGTAACTCAGAGGTTCAGGTTGAAGAGGCTGAAAAAGTTTTCAAAAAAGCTGGTATCCAAACCATTACAAAAGGCATTTCATCTACCAATGATGTTCAAGATACAGCTAAAAGTTTGATGAGCCAAACGGAAGTGCTCTTTATTCCAACTGATAATACTATTGTGTCAGCTATTAGCTTGGTGACTGACTTGTCAAAAGAGACAAAGATTCCAATTGTTGGCGGCTCTGCTGATGTTGTCAAAGATGGTGTTCTCTTCACTTACGGTGCCAACTATGAAGCCCTTGGCCGTCAGACTGCTAAGTTAGCGGTTCGTCTTATTAAGGGGGAAGAGGTTGGCAATATTTCTGCTGAATATCCTAAGACTCTGGATGTAGTTGTCAACGAAGATATGGCTAAAACGCTAGGAATTGACATTTCTTCTATCAAAAAGGAAGCTTCAACCACTAGCAGCACCAGCTCAAGTTCTAGTCAAGAAAAGGACAGTCAGACATCAAGCAAGAAAATAGACAAGACTGCAAATTCATCAAGTAGCAAATCGTCTTCAAATGGTTTCCTAAATGTCATCTTGTCAGCTATTTCACAAGGTATGCTCTGGGCTATCATGGCTATCGGTGTTTTCATCACTTTCCGTATCCTGGACATTGCTGATATGACAGCTGAAGGAGCGTTTCCACTGGGAGCTGCTTCAACGACTATTATGATTGTCAATGGCTTTAATCCGCTTATAGCTACCTTTGTTGGTTTTGTAGCAGGGACGTTGGCTGGTGCCGTTTCAGGTTTCCTACATACCAAGATGAAAATTCCAGCCCTTTTAACAGGGATCATTACCTTGACTGCTCTATATTCAGTCAATCTCTTGGTTCTTGGTAGTTCCAATGTTTCTCTATCAGGACAAAAGACTTTGGTAACCATGGTTATGGGATTAGGTCTGTCTAAATTGACGGGTGTTATCCTGCTTGGTATTGTCTTTGTGTCCTTGGTTATCGGCTTTTTGGTGCTTCTTTTAAACACCCAAGTCGGTCTTGCTCTTCGTGCAACGGGTGATAATATTGCTATGGGTGAAGCTAACGGTATCAAAGTTGACCGTATGAAAATCTTGGGTTACATGATTTCAAATGGTCTTATCGCTCTTTCTGGTGCCTTAATGGCTCAGAACAATGGCTACGCTGACATGAATATGGGTACAGGTACTATCGTTAACGGTTTGGCTGCCATTATCTTGGCAGAAGTTATTGTTAAATATTTGCCGCTTGGCAAGCGTCTCTGGTCAATTGTTGTGGGTGCTGTGCTATACCGCCTCGTTTTGGTTATCATTTTGGCCATGAATGTAGATGCTCAAATGCTGAAGTTAGCATCAGCTATTCTTCTAGCTATCATCCTCTATGTGCCAGAAGTGCGTAAGAAATTGCAGATTAAACCCAATAAAAGTTTGACACCAGAAGCAGGAGGTAAAGACTAATGGCTTTATTAACACTTTCAAATATCCATAAAACTTTTGAAAAAGGAACAGTCAATGAAAACCGTGTGCTGCAAGGACTTGATTTGGAAATTGAACAAGGTGATTTTATCTCCGTTATCGGGGGGAACGGTGCTGGAAAGTCAACTCTCATGAACTCCATTGCTGGTGTCCTAACAATTGACGAAGGGGACATTTTCTTAGAGGGTCAATCTATCAAGAAACTGTCTGTTGACGAGCGTTCGAAAGATATCAGCCGTGTTTTCCAAGACCCACGTATGGGAACAGCAACTAATTTGACCATCGAGGAAAATATGGCTATCGCTTATCGTCGCGGTAAGAAGCGTAGCTTTTTCAAAAAGTCTGTCACAGAAGCTGAGCGCGAGATTTTTAAGGCAGCCTTGATTGACTTAGGGTTAGGATTGGAAAATCGCATGAAGACTGATGCCAATTTTCTGTCAGGTGGTCAACGTCAGGCGCTAACCCTAGCTATGGCAACGCTGGTCCGTCCCAAAGTTCTTTTGCTGGATGAACATACAGCAGCGCTTGACCCTAAAACTAGCGATATGGTCATGAATTTGACCAGAAAAATTGTTGAAGAACAAGAATTGACAACGCTCATGATTACCCACAATATGGAACATGCTATTGAATATGGTAATCGTTTGGTTATGCTCTACCATGGTAAAATTGTTGTGGATGTCAAGGGTGATGAAAAGAAAAATCTGACTGTAGCTGAACTGATGGATCTCTTCCATAAAAATAGCGGTCAAGTGCTTAATGACGATGCCCTTGTTTTTGGATAAAAGATTAAAATCGTTAGTGAAAACTAGCGATTTTTTAATAGAAAAAATCAAAGTTTTTTCTTGACTATTTCTGACCAAGTGCTAGAATAGTGTTTGTAGGAATTAGCACTCTATACATAAGAGTGCTAACACTCTGGTGAAATCCGAAACAGATTGCCATCAATCTGCAATGATGTGATTTTCAAAGGGTGTCAAGCGGAGCGCCTGAAAAGTTCTGCTATTTTCAAAACATTAAAATGGAGGAAAAGCTATGTCATTAAAACCATTAGGTGACCGAGTGGTCGTAAAATTTCAAGAAAATGAAGAAAAAACAGCAGGTGGATTTGTTCTTGCAGGGACAAGTCACGAAGCAACGAAGGTAGCCACAGTTTTGGCTGTCGGTCAGGGAATCCGCACCCTGACAGGGGACTTGGTAGCACCAAGCGTATCGATTGATGACAAGGTTTTGGTTGAAAGCGGTGCTGGTATTGAAGTCAAAGATGGTGATGATAAAGTGACTATCGTGCGTGAAGCTGACATTTTAGCAATCTTAGGCTAGTCTAAGCTGCTCAGACCGGATTGACTAGGCCAATCGCTAACAGCGACTTGGTCAAATATGATAAAGCTTGTAGAGATGAGAATGTTTCTTTCATCCTGCTAGTGATTGAATAATGATTATTTGAAAAGAGGCATAAATTATGGCAAAAGATATTAAATTTTCATCAGATGCACGTGCTGCAATGGTGCGTGGTGTTGATATTTTAGCAGATACAGTTAAAGTAACCTTGGGTCCTAAGGGTCGTAACGTAGTTTTGGAAAAATCATTTGGTTCACCTTTGATTACCAACGACGGTGTTACTATCGCAAAAGAAATTGAATTAGAAGATCATTTTGAAAATATGGGCGCTAAGTTGGTATCCGAAGTAGCTTCAAAAACCAACGATATCGCTGGTGATGGTACGACAACCGCAACTGTTTTGACTCAGGCTATCGTGCGTGAAGGTTTGAAAAACGTCACAGCAGGTGCTAATCCAATCGGTATCCGTCGTGGTATTGAAACAGCTGTAGCAACAGCTGTTGAAGAACTTAAGGCTATTGCTCAACCTGTTTCTGGCAAAGAAGCTATTGCGCA
The DNA here is from genome assembly GCF_000379985.1 of Streptococcus caballi DSM 19004. GTDB lineage: Bacteria > Bacillota > Bacilli > Lactobacillales > Streptococcaceae > Streptococcus > Streptococcus caballi. The sequence continues at coordinate 15,022 of NZ_KB904073.1, forward strand.
GGTTGCGGCTGTCTCATCACGTTCTGAAAAAGTCGGTGAATACATCTCAGAAGCCATGGAAAAAGTTGGCAATGACGGTGTCATCACGATTGAAGAATCACGTGGTATGGAAACTGAGCTTGACGTGGTCGAAGGAATGCAGTTCGACCGTGGTTATTTATCCCAATACATGGTCACTGACAATGAAAAAATGGTAGCAGACCTTGATAATCCATTTATCCTCATTACAGACAAGAAAATATCAAACATCCAAGACGTCCTTCCTTTGCTGGAAGAAGTCCTCAAAACTAGCCGTCCTCTCCTGATTATCGCTGACGATGTGGATGGCGAAGCTCTGCCAACTCTTGTTCTTAACAAGATTCGCGGTACTTTCAATGTTGTAGCGGTCAAGGCGCCAGGTTTTGGTGACCGCCGCAAAGCTATGTTGGAAGACATTGCTATCTTGACAGGAGCTACAGTCATCACAGAAGACCTTGGCCTTGAGCTTAAGGATGCGACAATGGCTGCGCTCGGTCAAGCTGCTAAAGTAACAGTAGACAAGGATTCAACTGTCATCGTGGAAGGTGCCGGTCAAGCGGATGCTATTACCAACCGTGTCAACCTCATCAAGTCACAATTGGAAACAACCACATCAGACTTTGACCGTGAAAAACTTCAAGAACGTTTGGCTAAGTTAGCTGGCGGTGTGGCAGTTATCAAAGTCGGTGCAGCCACTGAAACAGAATTGAAGGAAATGAAACTCCGCATTGAAGATGCCCTTAATGCAACGCGCGCCGCTGTTGAAGAAGGTATCGTTGCTGGTGGTGGTACGGCCCTTGTCAATGTCATCGCTAAGGTCGCTGAATTAGACTTAGAAGGTGACGATGCAACTGGTCGTAACATTGTTCTTCGCGCTTTGGAAGAACCTGTTCGCCAAATCGCCTACAATGCAGGTTACGAAGGTTCAGTTGTGATTGACCGTTTGAAAAACAGCCCAGTTGGCACAGGTTTCAATGCTGCTAACGGGGACTGGGTAGATATGGTGCAAGCTGGCATCATCGATCCAGTTAAGGTAACACGCTCTGCTCTTCAAAATGCAGCTTCAGTTGCTAGCCTTATCTTGACAACCGAAGCAGTTGTTGCTAACAAACCAGAACCAGCAGCTCCAGCAGCCCCAGCCATGGATCCGTCAATGATGGGTGGCTTCTAATTCATAGGAACTAAAGAAAACAACAAGATGAAGGTCAATGTCATCAGGTAGAGAATCGTTTTAGATCAACGGTTGCGTGTGATCTAAAGCGATTTTTCTTTTCTCCTCTAAATTTTCGTTTAGGTTTACAACCACTTATCGAAAAGTCAATAACTGGCCATCTACCAAAACAGATGGCTGGTGTTGTCTTGAGAAATGTTATTATCTAAAGCAGACACAAGAATTTTACTTAACATTCAGCGCCTTTCAGAGCAGATGTGGCTCCTCCGTCTGAGAATGGTTATCATCCAAAACAGCTGTACTAGTTTTCTTTAAAAGGAACTGTCTACCAAAGGCGGTGCTAAGCAAGACTTCTAATTCTTGTAGTTGCAGGAGTAGAGGGAGATATCCGCGATTATTTTGGAGAGTTTTAAACGGGGTAGTCATGGGATACTTTTTTGACATCTTTGTCATTGGTTTGCAATGTGGCTTTGCTTGGAATTTTGTTATAATGAGATGAAAACGTTTCATGAAAGGAATTTTTAAGAGATGAAAAAGCTAAGAATATTTTTTAAAGGGAAAAAACTGAGAATAAGTTTGGGCTCTTTTATGGCTCTCTTGCTTGTGTTTGGCATTTGGGGTGGTTTTCATTATTCTAAGGCTAGTGTCATTAAGCGTTATGTGGCAGCTTACAGTCGGTCAGGTTCTTCTTTTGAAAATATCAAGGAATACTTAGTCTGGTCAGACAATAAGGAGAGAGTAACCAATGATCAAGCGAAATACGCTCGCTTTTCAGGGCTCAATCAGGCTGACGCTCAGCAATTGACAGAGACCTTGGAAACCGCTGAGCCGGGAGATGATCTCTATGTGACACGAGTGGGTCGGAAGTTCTTGGTTTTTCCAGACTATCGTATCGCGATGAAGCCGCTCAGCTTGACCATCAAGACTAATATTGAAGGTCTGGATATTCTTTTGAATAAGAAAAAGGTGAGCACCAGTGATTCGGACCATTATAGTCTGACGGTACAGCGTCTGCCTCGAGCAAACTATACGGCATCGGTGGATGGTCATTATAATAATCGGGATATCGAACTGAGCAAGACCTATGATGGCAAGAATGGAACGTTAGACCTGTCAGTGACTTTTAAACATTTTACGGTGACTAGTAATCTGACCGATGGTGAACTTTATTTTGATGATACTAAAATGGCTTCTTTGACAGATGGTCAGTATGAGGTGGACAATTATCCGCTGACCAACTCAGCGCAGGTTTATGTTAAAAAAACCTTCGCAGATGGAGACTTAGTATCCAAGAAAGAGTCCTTGTCCAAGATTAGTAATGGCAGTACAGTTGCCTTAGATGCGGACAACCTCTTAGATGCAGGCAAAGCTGGGCAGGTTTTGGTAGCATCTTTTGACAAATTGGTCAATTATGTTAGCAGCAATCAGAATCCAGCAGATTTGGCTACAGTCTTCGAGGATGGTGCTAATAATGATTTTTACAAGGGCTTGAAAGAAAGTATCAAGGCCAAGTTTCAGACAGACCAACGTAAGGCCAGCAGCTTTACCATTCCAAATATTGTCATTGATAGTATGAGCCAAGTTGGCAAGGAATCTTATCTCCTGAATTTCTCTGCCAGCTATGATTTCTACTATGACAAGGCCACGGATAGCAGTAAAAATACGCAAGGTCATGTCGTTCAGCAGCTGACAGGCAAGGTAACGCTTAAAAAGTCAGGCGAAGACTACCTCATTGCCAAGGCGGGTGAGAAAAATATCACCGTCACTAGCGAGGAGAATCAAGTTAAGGCTGAATCCGTCTTCCCAGATGCTTTGCTAGGCACATGGACGCTTGAAAATCAGGATAGAACTATCAGCATGACCTTTGATAAGGATGGTACCGTCACTAAGAAGGTTGATTACAAGGATAGTAAGCAGACAGACACGACTAGCACTGCCAAAGTAAGGCAAGTAGAGGAAAAAGAGGCAGGCCTATACCTCTTCCAATACCAAGATGGCACAGATACTAGTACTTTCGTGCCTAACGGCGGCATCGGTGGTTCAGGTGTCAAATACGCCTTCGGTGTTAAGCTGGATGGTGACAAGGTAACCTCTGTTGTCTGGCAGGCTGCCATCAATGCAGACTATGATTACAGCAAGCCACTGCTAGGTGATGTTCTTAGTAAGAAATAGGTTGGGCTCCGTATTCATCCTGTTCCCCTCCAGCTCTTATCCGTTAAATATGGTAGAATAGCTTAGTATAAAAAATTGTTGAAGAGGGAGGTAGAATGAGTCATTTAACGGAACAAGCTTTTGCAGAAGCGCTAAAAGAGATTATGCAGGGAAAGTCTTTTGATAAGGTAACGGTGACTGAGCTGGTTCAGCATCTGGGTGTCAATCGTCAGACCTTCTATTACCACTTTAAAGATCTCTATGACTTGCTAGAGTGGATCTATATTACAGATGGTGAACAGATGATTGGAGATAATCGGACCAATACGTCCTGGGAAGAGGGATTGTTGGCTATCTTTCAGTATATTCAGGACAACGAGGCATTTGTTTACAATACTTACTACTCTGTCAATCGTAATTATTTGGAGCATTTCCTGTATGAGCGGGCTTATTTATTGATAAGACCCGTCCTTGAGGAGAATAATCAGAGTTTGAGGTTGGATGAGGCTAGCATTGAATTCAGGGCACATTTTTACAAGTATGGTCTGGTTGGTTTTATCTTAGATTGGATTGGTGGTGGGCAGCGTCAAGATCCCCGTTTATTGGCCCACCAGATTTATCAACTTTTGGATAATCTTTCCTAGACAATGCGTCGTAGCTGTCAAAAAAATAGACAATCAGCACACATTGTCTATTTTTTTGCACCTTCAAAAGGTGTTAAATAGACTTAACGATAAAGTTAAGGAGTTGACAGTTTATGTATTATTCAAATGGTAATTATGAAGCCTTTGCTCGTCCTCAAAAACCTGCTGGAGTTGATGGTAAATCAGCTTATATTATCGGTAGTGGTCTTGCTGCCTTATCGACAGCCGTCTTTCTTGTACGTGATGCTCAAATGTCAGGTGACAGGATTCATATTTTAGAAGAGATGTCCCTGCCAGGTGGTAGCATGGACGGTATCCACAATGATCGCTTGGGATATATTATTCGTGGTGGTCGAGAAATGGAACCCCACTTTGAAGTGCTTTGGGATCTTTTCCGCTCTATCCCATCCTTGGAAAACCCTGACAATAGTGTCTTGGATGAATATTATTGGTTAAATAAAAAAGACCCTAGTTATGCCAAGACGCGCGCTATTCATGACCGAGGCAAGGCTATTCCAGATGATGGTCAACTGACCCTGTCTGAACAGGCAGTCAAGGAAATCATTGATTTAGTCCTGACACCAGAGGATAAATTGCAAGATGTGCAGATTGATCAAGTCTTCGGCCAAGATTTTTTTGCTTCTAACTTCTGGCTTTACTGGAGCACCATGTTTGCCTTTGAACCTTGGGCTAGCGCTATGGAAATGCGCCGTTACCTCATGCGCTTTATCCAACATGTTGGGACCTTGAAAAACTTGTCATCGCTACGTTTCACCCAATACAACCAATATGAATCCTTGATCATGCCTATGGTAAAATTTCTAGAAGGTAAAGGGGTTGATTTTTCTTACAATACTGTTGTTAATAATATCCTAGTCAACCGTATGGGCAGCGATAAGGTTGCTACCAAAATTGAAATGACAGTGGATGGTCAAGATAAGTCGCTTGAGTTGAGCCCAGATGATTTGGTATTTGTCACTAACGGCTCTATCACAGAAAGCTCTACCTACGGCGACAATACTCATCCGGCTGCTACTAGTCATGATTTGGGTGCTAGTTGGAAACTTTGGGAAAATTTGGCTGCGCAAGATAGTGATTTTGGACATCCTGATAAATTCTGCAAGAACATTCCAGATGCCAACTGGACTATATCAGCTACCATTACTTTTACTGACAAGCGTATTGCTAAATACATCGAAGCGATTAACCATAAGGATCCCTACAGTGGCTCTATCGTAACTAGTGGACCAACGAGTATCAAGGATTCTAATTGGTTGCTGGGCTATTCTATTAGCCGTCAACCTCATTTCAAGGCGCAAAAGCCTAATGAATTAGTGGTTTGGCTCTATGCCCTTTACAGTGATCGTAAAGGGAATTACATTGATAAGCGACCTGACGAATGTACGGGTATTGAACTTTGTGAAGAGTGGCTCTACCACATGGGTGTCCCTGAAACAGATATCCTGTCTATGGCAGAAGCTGCGTCAACCGTTCCTTGTCACATGCCTTATATCACGACTTACTTCATGCCTCGTCGCTTGGGAGACCGTCCCTTAGTCGTGCCAGAACACAGTAAAAACTTGGCCTTCATTGGTAATTACGCTGAAACAGAACGCGATACCGTCTTTACCACAGAATACTCTGTTCGAACGGCTATGGAAGCTGTTTACACCCTGCTCAATGTCGACCGAGCCGTTCCCGAAGTCTTCGCTTCTGTCTACGATGTTCGAATGATGCTTAATGCCCTCTATTATCTCAACGATAAGAAGACCTTGGTAGAATTGAACGTGCCGTGGATTGAAAAAACAGCCCTCAAAGAAGCTCTCAAAAAAGTTCAAGGCACCTATATTGAAGAACTGCTCAAAGACTATCACCTGATCTAGGTAAAATCAATACAATTAGCCAATAAGAGGCATTCTAACCCTCCTCCCAGCTTGGGAGAAGGGCTTTTATGGTGAACAAGTCTACTCTCAGGTTGGGAGCGATATTTTTGGTGAGTTTGGATTACTCCTACGGTAAGGGTAGTATTCTGATGAGTTGGTTGACTTCTATGGTAGAATCGGTATTTTCTGATGAATTAGATTTTTCCTATGCTAGGGATAACTTTTTCATGTTTCTTGACCTCCGTCAATGGCTAGAACGCGAGTTTTTATCTTCTTTTATTTAGTTATTGGATAAAATAGGGCAAAAATGAGCGACTTCAAGGGAAACGCCCATTTCTTTATATCATTTTGAGTTCGTTTTTTCTTTTTTATTTTCTTTTTTAGCAAGATTTAGGACCTGTTCAAAGCTCTGCGATTTGGCTTCGACGGTGATTTTTTGCCGTGTCAAGGGATGGGTCAAGCTAAGACAGTGGGCATGTAGCATGAGGCGTGCTGCGGGACACTTGCTGTAAAGGGGATCGCCGATGATAGCATGTCCGTGGTAGGAGAGGTGCACACGGATTTGATGGGTACGCCCCGTTTCCAAGCGGCACTTGACTAGACTAGCCTGAGGAAAAAGCTTGAGACTGTCAACAATAGTGGTAGCGCTTTGTCCGTGTCGTTTGTCAACCACTCGTTTACGCCTATCGTGCCTGTCGCGTCCAATCTTATCACGAAAAATCACATGTTTAGCTGTCAACCTACCGTCAACTATGGCCCAATATTCGCGCCAGATTTTCTTCTCCTCAAGGAGGCGGTTGAGAATGGGCAGGATAAAAGGATTTTTGGCAAAAAGTACAGCTCCGCTAGTTTCCATATCAAGGCGATGAACAACATAGCAAGTCTGACCGACATAGGCAGACACATGATTGAGCAGGGCAAGCTCATTTGGCTCATTACCATGGGTCTTCATGCCCTCAGGCTTATTGACAATGATGATGTGCTGGTCTTGGTAGAGAGGTTCAACGAGGTTTGCCTGACCAAAAGGAATGTCCTTAGGAGGATAATCTTCCTCATCGAAAGTCAGCTGAATGCGGTCGTCTTCCTTAACCAGACTTTGCCAGTTGACCGCTCTGCCATTGACCAAAACATGCTTTTTAGTACGTAGAAAATGCCGAATCTTGCGAGGAATGAGCAGGTCTTCCTCTAAAAGTTGCTTAACGGTGCGTGAGCCGTATTTGTTGTTTAGAATTACTGAAAATGTCATGCTCTTATTATAGCATGTTTGCCTTTTTAGCAGACAGACAAAATCAGTCTTGAGACTGATGTATTATCGGGAGCGAGTTGCTATAATAAAGACAATCCTAAATATTTTCATAAATCTCCTAACACCAGTCATTCCTAAGGCTGGTGTTTTCTTCTAGGATTAGCTAGGGAGAGCCCATCATACGTTTTTTAAAGTGTGTAAATGATGGAAAATTGATATAATAAGCCTATGAATAATCTATTTGAATTATTGAAGACAAAACTTTTATCCCACTTTAGTGATGGGGAAGAAGAAAAAACAGAGAAAATTAAAGAAACTGATATGGAAGCCGTAGCTGAGGAGGTGACGGAGTCAGAAAGTCGCTATCAGCGTAGTAGGCAGCATCGGCAAAGGGAGGACAAACGTCCAGCTTGGCTGAAAAAATTTGAACGTTTCATTCCTTCACCCAAAAATCCTATCAGACGCTTTTGGCGCCGCTATCATATTGGAAAAATCTTCTTGATTGGGCTGGCTTCGCTGGTCTTGTTGGTTTCTTCCTACCTTTTCTATCTAGCCAAGACAGCTAAGGTGTCCGACCTGCAAAATGCCCTCAAGGCAACGACGGTCATCTATGATAAGAAAGGCGAGTACGCAGGGAGTCTATCTGGTCAAAAGGGCACTTATGTAGAGCTGGATGCTATTTCGGATAACATGGAAAATGCCGTCATTGCAACAGAGGACAGGTCTTTCTACAAAAACAATGGAGTCAACGTCAGTCGTTTCTTATTAGCTGCGGTAACCCTAGGAAAATTTGGTGGTGGGTCAACTATTACTCAACAATTGGCTAAAAATGCCTACCTGTCACAGGAGCAGACCATTAAGCGTAAGGCGCGTGAATTTTTCCTGGCCTTAGAATTAACCAAAAAGTACAGCAAAAAGGAAATTCTGACCATGTACCTCAATAATTCCTACTTTGGAAATGGAGTTTGGGGGGTTGAAGATGCCAGTCAGAAATATTTTGGGACCAGCGCGGCTAATTTGACCTTAGATGAGGCCGCAACCTTGGCAGGTATGCTCAAGGGTCCAGAGGTCTACAATCCTTATTATTCCATTGAGAATGCGACCAACCGTCGTGACACGGTTTTAAGTGTCATGGTGGATGCTAAAAAGATCAGTCAGTCTCAGGCAGATGAAGCGGCTTCAGTTGGGATGGGCAATCGTCTGAATGATACCTATGTTGGTAAGTCAGATGACTACAAGTATCCATCTTACTTTGATGCTGTAGTTAATGAAGCTATCAAAACCTATGGCTTGTCTGAGAAGGATATTGTCAACAATGGTTACAAGATTTACACGGAGCTAGATCAAAACTACCAGACGGGTATGCAGACCACTTTTAATATGACTGACCTCTTCCCTGTATCAGATGCGGATGGCACTAGCGCACAGGCAGCCAGTGTGGCTCTTGATCCTTCAACAGGTGGTGTTCGCGGGTTAGTTGGTCGTGTTCAGAGTACAGAAAATGCAACCTTCCGCAGCTTCAACTATGCTACCCAATCCTCCCGCAGTCCCGGTTCAACCATCAAGCCTTTGATTGTCTATTCACCAGCAGTGGCCTCGGGTTGGTCAATTGACACCAAACTACCAAATACATCAAGGGATTTCAATGGATATCAACCAAGTAACTACGGTGGTATTGAGACAGAAGATATTCCTATGTACCAAGCCTTGGCTAATTCTTACAATATTCCAGCTGTTTACACCCTGAACCAGCTGGGTATCAGCAAGGCTTTCTCTTATGGAAAGAAATTTGGTCTGAACATGGATGCGGTTAATAAGGAATTAGGTGTGGCTTTGGGTGGCAGCGTAACGACCAATCCATTGGAGATGGCTCAGGCCTATTCAACCTTTGCTAACGGTGGTATCATGCACACGGCTCACCTGATTACCCGCATTGAAAATGCCAACGGTAAGGTTATCAAGCGATACACGGATCAGTCACGTCGCATCATCAGTAAGTCTGTTGCGGATAAGATGACCAGTATGATGCTGGGGACTTTCACAAACGGAACAGCTGTCAATGCCAATGTTTATGGCTACACCTTAGCTGGTAAGACAGGGACAACGGAAACGGATTTCAATCCTGACTTAGCCAGTGACCAGTGGGTTATTGGCTATACACCAGATGTTGTTATCAGCCAGTGGGTCGGCTACAATAAGACCGATGAGAATCATTACTTGACAGATTCCAGCGCAGGAACGGCTTCCTACATTTTTAGCACTCAGGCTTCCTACATTTTGCCTTATACCAAGGGCAGCAGCTTTAAGGTTGAAAATGCCTATTCTCAAAATGGTATCGACTCAGTTTATAATTCTAGTAATTCAACAGGAACAGTCAGCGATTCTAAAAATATCATTGATGATTTGAGACAGTCAGCTGAGGATGCCAGCAAAAATATCAATGATGCTGTTGAGAAATCAGGTTTGAAAGAAAAAGCTCAAGAATTATGGGACAGCGTGCTAGACTATTTCAAATAGCTTGCGTCAGAGTCAAAATCATGTTAGAATAAAGGTTACGGAGGCGTTATGGCACAGAAAAAATCAAGTCTAGCTTGTACGGAATGTGGTAGCAGAAATTACTCTATCGGGGTAAGCAGTAATCCCAAACCGACTCGCTTAGAAGTAAACAAATATTGTAAATACTGTAAAAAATATACTCTGCACAAAGAAACACGTTAGTGAGCAAGTAGGTGTAGTTTAATCAAACCAAGAAAAGTTATCAAAAGGAGGAAAGTCGTGAAATTCATCAAAGGAACTTTCACAGTACTGAAAGAGACGGCATGGCCTGACCGCAAACAACGCTGGAAAGATTTTATCTCAGTGCTTGAATACACAGTATTCTTCGCTATTGTTATTTATATATTTGATAAACTATTGTCATTAGGACTGTCAGACCTCATCAGTCGCTTTTAATACTCTTTGAAGATCAAACCGATGCAGCCTTGATTTTCTTTAAGTAGGAGTTTAGACTTTGCAAGCCTGGAAGACTTCTTCTGGGCTTTTTTGCTACAAATCCGTGTTTTGTTTGACAGCACCGCTTCTTTTACATATAATAAAGGGGAAGAAATGCAAAAGAGGCCGCAGGGCTTTTTTATAATGCAAAAATGGAGGTAATTATGGATTCATTTGATAAGGGCTGGTTTGTCCTTCAAACTTACTCTGGTTATGAAAACAAGGTTAAGGAAAATCTTTTGCAACGTGCGCAAACCTACAATATGCTAGATAATATCTTGCGCGTGGAGATTCCAACGCAGACAGTTAATGTTGAGAAAAATGGTAAGGTTAAAGAAGTAGAAGAAAACCGCTTTCCAGGTTACGTTTTGGTAGAAATGGTTATGACAGATGAAGCTTGGTTTGTTGTGCGTAACACACCAAACGTTACTGGTTTCGTTGGGTCACACGGTAATCGCTCGAAACCAACCCCACTTTTGGAAGAAGAAATTCGCGCTATTCTTATCTCTATGGGACAAACAGTTGATGTCTTTGATACTAACATCAAAGAGGGCGATGTGGTTCAAATCGTTGATGGTGCCTTTATGGGACAAGAAGGCCGTGTTGTTGAGATTGACAACAACAAGGTTAAGCTTATGATCAACATGTTCGGTACAGAAACACAAGCTGAATTAGAACTGTACCAAATCGCAGAATTATAAGAATGATTGATGATGAAAGAGAGTGGGCTAAAAATCGGTAATTTCGTAGACATTCGATTTCTCAGCAAGTCTTAATTTCTTGTTGCTGACCTAAAACAGTTCACTGAACTGTTTTACTCCCGCCTCCGCATAGTTGAGTAGGACTATAAAAGTTGATTTATCAATGAATTAGAGTCTACTCAGCAGTGATTGATTGATCAAACAATTGAGGATTGTTTGATGTTGGAATTTAGCTTGCAAAGCAAGCGTCAAAAAGTGCCTAATCAATTGTGCATGGGAACTCTAAGTTGACTAAAGTCAACAGAGTTTCTCAAAACTACTGCGTCTTGTAAAATCTAATTGGAAAAATTGAGAGGTGTGGGACTTTTCTCCCAGCCTTTTTTAGTTACCTTGCTGGGGGCATGAACAACTAATCAAATGAGGCTTCATTTAATCTATTAGAGTGATGAAATGGCAGAGCTGTTCTAATTAGCTATTATTTGAAGTAGGAACAGTGGTGTTAAAAAGCTATGAAGAATCAAAATTTTAACAAAATTGTTACAAAACGAAAAGTAAAAGAAATATTGAAAAAAATGAAAAAGGGTATAATAAAATTATTAAAAGAAATGGAGATTATTTTATGGCACAAATTAAGTTAACACCAGAAGAACTTCGTTCACAAGCTCAAAGCTATACTGAAGGTGCGACTTCTGTTCGCGATGTCTTGACACGTTTGACTAATACTCAAGCTGAAATTGATGCTAACTGGGATGGTAACGCTTTTGACAGTTTTGAACAACAGTTCAACGAGTTGTCACCTAAAGTTAGTCAATTTGCAGATCTTTTGGATGAAATCAACGCACAATTGAATTCAGTTGCTAATACACTTGAAGAAACTGATGCCCAAATTGCATCACAAATTGGTTTCCAATAATTTTAAGAATTGAAAGCTAGAAAGTAGCAGGGCAGGTGCTAAACTGCTCTGCTCTTTTTTGAGAAAAAGAGATGAATAGGTTTATAAAATATATAGCTAGTGTGGCAGGCGTTGCAATCCTGCTAGGTGCTGTTGCTAGCCTGAACATCGCTGTTCAAAAAAATAATGATACGGCATCAACAGAGTTAAATAATCAGAAAACCACACGTCTGGATGTTGCCATTGTTAATGAAGATAGATTGGCCCTTGTGGGTAATACGGGTTATAATCTTGGGGCAAGTTATATCAAAAATATTGAACGAGATGACAGCCAGAGCTGGTCAGTTGTTAGTCGTGCCACAGCTGATAATGGTTTAAAAAGTGGAAAATACCAGTTGATGGTTATTATTCCTAATGACTTCTCTTCTAAAATTCTAGACTTAAATAGTTTGGCGGCAGACCGTACAACTATCAGTTATAAAATCAATGCCAATGGGAATCAGCAAATTGAAACTGAGGCTAATAAGGTTGGTAAGGATATTGTTTCGGATTTAAACAATCAGTTGGTTGACATGTATATGGCCAGCATTTTGAGCAACCTCTATACAGCTCAGCAGAATGTCCAGTCATTGACTGATCAGGAGACAACTAATATTTCTTCCTACCAGACAAATTTATTGGGATCAGCCAAGGGATTTGAAAATAATTTTCCTTCATTGGTGACAACAACAAAGAGCAGCTTAACAGCAAATGATAATCTGACCAAATCTCTTTCGGAATTTTCCACTACCTATAAGGATATGGCGACATCTCAGGAGAAGCTTGGTACTGATTTGAATGCTTTGATAGAAAAACGGTCACAAGATGCCATAAGTTATGAGGATTTTGCTAAAGCCTTGATGTCAATGGATGAAAGCTTGCTGAAGGTTGAGTTGACTTCGCTGACAGAACAATTACAGGCATCACAGAAAGGATTAAGTGAAGCAATTGATTCTATAGGAACGACTAGCTCTGATGACAGCGCAACGAGTGAAGCCATTAACAAAATGGGAGATCAGATTGATCGCCTTAGCCAAACAGTAACTAATTCTGGTGATAAAGCTAAGATTGAAGAATTTGCTAAAGAAGAGGTTAAGACCTACTTTGGCAAGGATAGTGTTAGCGTTGCTGATCTCCTTGGCACGAAAAAAGCCGACTCTGAAGAAACTTATCTTGGAACTTCGGTTGCTGACTACAAGAAAAGTATGGATGACGTGATTCAGAATGCTATCAATAGGTTGCCTGCTATTGATCAGAACGGTATTACAAGACTTACAGCTAATATGACAGAACTTGATTCATCAGTAGCTGCTGTTACAAACTTTAATGTGGACTTAGCTAAGCGTTATGACAATGCTGACTACAATAATACTAAGTCTGACTTAGAAAACCGATTAAATACAGCTAAAACTGAAATGGAAACTGCTGAAACCAACTTGAACAATAAGATTTCAAGTGATTTGACTACTGCAGCAACATCTCTAAATAATCCAGAGAAGCTCTCTGTTAAAATTAGTGGCGTCAGTGTGGATGCTGCAACTTCAGATGTCACAGCAAATCTAGCACTTGAGGTTCCGGAAGATGTTAGCTTAAAAGAGTGGTCTTATAATGGTACAATCTACACCGATGCGCAAGCACAGAATGTTATCTTGAAAGATTCTAATTCACAAGATGCCACAGTTACTATAACTTATCAGACGAAGGATGATTCTACTAAGTCAACCATTGTCCTACCTACTAATGAAATCAAAGACTATAGAGATAAAGTTGCTACTTATGCAGCAACAGTCCAAGAAGTTAAAGATGTTTATTCAAATGCCCAAGACCTTTTAAATGCCTACTACAAAGATGGCAAGAATATTACTGACAGCTTCTTTGATCAGCCTGTTACTGATCTCATTGAGCGCTTTTTAGTTGATGGCATTAATGATAATTTGGCAAAACCGACAGCAGATTTGAAACAAGAAATTGAAGATCTTAAAGCACAAAGAGAAGGGTTAGAAACCAAATTAGCTGCCATTAAAGAACAAAATGAGGAATTGTCTGAACAAATTGCTAAGAAGATTGAAGAAGTTAAGGCGGTTCAAGATCAGGTAACAGCTGTTCAAGACAAAGAGAAGACATCATCATCTGCTACTAAAGAAAGTGACAGTAAGATGTCTGATCTGAATTCTAACTTGAGCAAGCTGTTATCATCAACAGCAGAGCTCAAGTCAACATCAGACACTAATGCAAATGAAGCTGGTCAAGTGAAAGATTTATTCACATCTTTCAACCAAGATATGGAAACTGCTCAGAAAAACAGTACTAAGCTGTCTGCAGATGCGGATGACTTGATGGCTGAATTTAAAAAGGAACTGGCTGCTAGCGACGATTTCTCAACTGCCTTTTCTAAAGTTTTGAGCAATGCTTATAAAGATGGTGTGGCTAATGATGAAGTTTTGAAATTTTTGTCTAACCCAGTAACAGAGTCTTCTTCATCAGTGAAGGCAACCATTAATACTTATCGACCTTTTACCTGGATTCTTTTGTTAGAAGTTGTCAGCATCTTTACTGCTTATCTTTTCACAACTTATAATCTTGTTAAGAAGGCTAAAGATAAGTTTAAAGTGATTGACCGTCTGCACGACACAGACTTGATTAATGTTGCTATCATTTCCGTTTTAGCCATTATTACAGGTGTGGTTATTGGTGCTGTTTCGGCTTCAAAGTTAGCAGTAGAAAAAGATTTGATGCCATCATGGGTTCTGGTGGTGACGCTCTTTAGCTTGATTTTGATGCAGGGTCACTATTTCTTCTTCAAGAACCTCAAAGCTCTGGGGATGGGCTTGTGTCTCTTTATGACGATTAGCTTTGTTTATTTATCAAATGCTATTGGAACAACTGCGACGCTAAAAGGGCTTCCTGCCTTTTTGAAGAAAATTAATGTTCTTTCCATTTTGGAAACAGCTTTATCAAGCTACTTTGACAGCCGTGCAGCCAGTCTGTCCTTGCTTGTCTTAGCGGTTATCGTTGTGCTTGCCTTGATTTTTGTCAATATCTTCTTTACTCTAAATTTGAACAATTGGACAAAAGGCAGCACAGAAGTAGAGGCATAGTATGAAGAAATATGTGGTCGTTCTTGTGATGGTCTGTGCCTTTCTTCCTGTTCTTGTATGTGCTGATGATGGCATCAAGGACAATAGTTTACATATTGACAGCGAACGTTTAGAAGAAAAACGAGCTGATAATAGCAATCAGTCTGACCTTGCTTCAAATCTTTTCTCAAACGAAGCTGATCAGGTTTTGAAAAAAGCGAAAAATAAAGAAACAAGCACTTTTAATCGGCAAAAAGCTCAGCTATTTTCCCAAAAAAGCAAGAGAAATACTGATGTTAATCAGGTTAAGAAGCTTTTCAGGTCAAGGGCTAAATCTGGCCAATATGTAACGAAATCAGACACAGATACCAGTACGACTAGCCAAACAGGCAGCAGTGGGCTTGTGGCAATCCTTTACGGGGTTGTCTGCCTTCTTCTGATCTGTGGGGCTAGTTTTGCTACTTTTATGGTTGGTAAGAAAGAGGATATTTAAATGGAAAATCATATTAATGTTAGCTTGATTTTTCAAGGAGAATCGAGAGATGTCCGTATTCCTGTCAAAATTGAAGTCCGTAAGTTAATCAAGGAAATTGATAAGATTTATGGCTATAGCGAGGTCAGGCATAAATATCAGCTGCGCGTGGTCAATAAGGGACTCCTCTTAGATGAGGGGAAGGTTTTAGTAGATTACCCTGTGACGACGGGTGATGTTATTGAAATAGAGGAGATTTAGTTAGTGAGTGAAGTAGTGCTAACCTTTTTAGGTCAAGAATTTCATTATGTCAAAGAGGCAACGGTTTGGAAACTAGGCCTCAAACGCTCAGATGTGGCCACCCAAGAGATGGATCAGCTGCGCGTGCTTAATTTGCATCATCCTATGTTTTTAGAACAAAAGATGACCTTTGACGCCGATCAAGTGACATTTGATTATCAGTTAGAAGAGGATGGCTTGACGCTAGCGGCTGTCAAGGCACGGACGATGTCAGAGCAATTGCGCTTGGCGCTGAATGTCCTAGACTTGGAAGATTGTTTGAGGCTTCCTGTGACATTTTTCCTCCATCCAGAGAATCTTTTTATTACCAAGGATCAACGCCTGAAAATAGCCTATCGGGCTGTTCCAGAAATTATGACACCTCAATCTATGGATGAGGAAGAATTTCTCAAGCAGGCTAAATGTTATATTGTTGCTATCTTTACCGACTATCAGTTTAGCGATTTGTATGCTGGTTCTTTGGATGTGGTAGAGGTTCCTGAATTTTTGAAGGCTATCCGTAAGCTGGATAGTGTTGCTGCTGTCAGGGAAAGTTTGTTGCATTTCTACCGTGAGAAGCTGGAAGAAGAAGCAGCAACCCTGGCCATTGTCAAAAAAACAGGTCATAAGCTGTTTAAATATGCCACGATCTGGCTGAGCGTACTGGTTCTTATTCTGGTTGTTCCTCTGATTTATCTTGTTTTCAATCGCAATCCTTTTCAGGAGCGCATGCTGGCAGCTGATACAGCCTTTATCAAGGTGGACTATTCTGGCGTCATTGATAAGCTGAAAAATGTCAAGTTGTCTGCCCTGCCTTATACCCAAAAATATGAGCTGGCCTATGCCTATATCAAGAATCTTGGCTTTTCTAAGGAGAAGGAAGAAGTCATCATGAACAATGTGACCCTCAAGACAGAAGATCTCTATTTGGAATATTGGATTGAGATTGGTCGTGGGGAAAATAGCGAAGCTTTGGATATTGCTAAGCGTCTGGATGACTCAGATCTGATCCTCTATGCCTTAGCGATGGAAATTGAACGTGTCCGTGAAGATGATAGTCTGTCAGGCAGCAAGCGTGAAGAAGAATTAAACAAACTACAGGGTAGCTATGATAAGTATTGGAAAGATCGTGATGATGCCCTGACGGATGCTTCTGGTAAGGTTACGGATGCTACTTCATCTAGCAGCGAAACAACAGAAAAGACCAATACGGAAACATCATCTACTAAGAACTAAGGAATTTGCTAATGAGTAACTATTTAGCTATTTATAAAGATAACTTGCGCTACGAATTGGCGCTCTCTCCTGAGCGAGACTATGTGCTAGCTAACACCGAGAAAGCCTCACTCTATATTGATGGTCTGAACATTCCACTTCATCTGTCCTTTAAAGAAGGTGTTATTACCTATGCTTATGAGGAAGAAACAGGTCAACTCAGTGATGGTCAAAAAGTCGCTGGTCTAACTTTCTATCTGACGGAGGGAGAGCCGCTGATTTACGACTTGCTGGACCAGCAGGAATTATTGTTTGGTAAGCAGTCCAAGAGCGATATTCATATTGCTGATGCTGACTTTGATTTCCTTTTGCAAAAGCAAGAAGAAGGCTGGTTGTTGACTCTTCTGTCGGGAAATATTTTCCTCAATAACCTTGCCCTGTCTGAGACGAGCTGTTTCTTAGACATGGGAGATGAATTGAGCTGTCATGGTATTAAATTCAAAGTCTTTCCTGATGAAATCTGGGTGATGGGAAGGGTTAATGTCTCTCAAGTTTTGGCACAGAAGGCTGTCTCACGTTATGGTTTCTACGGAGAATATCCTGATTATCATCGCTCTCCTCGGATTATTTATCGGAGTTCAGAGGATAAAATTCAGATCAATGCACCTTCAGCTGAGCCCAAAAAACCAGAGAATGGCCTCTTACGGATGATTGTGCCTCCGCTGGTCATGTTGGCCGTGATGCTTTTGATTTCACTTGTCCAACCTCGAGGGATCTATATCCTCATGATGGCGGCTATGTCAGTGACAACGATCATCTTTTCGATAACGACCTATGTTAAAAATCGTAAAAAATATAAGCAGGATTTAAAGGACCGCATAGATTCCTACAAACGTTATGTCATGGATAAATCAATGGAGTTGGCAGAGCTGGCAGAGGAGCAGAAAAAAGGGCAGCTTTACCACTACCCTTCTATCCAGACCTTGGATAAGCTGTCAGCTAGTTACAATCATCGGATTTATGAAAAGACGCCTCTGCACTTTGACTTTCTCCACTACTGTCTAGGTCTGGGTCAGGTGCCTACTAGCTATGAGCTCCGCTATTCTCAAACAGAGCGCAGTGGGCAGACCGACCCGCTAGAAGCGGAGGGCTATCAACTTTATATGCAAAATCGCACCATTGATCAGATGCCCATCGTTGCTAATCTAGCACATGGTCCTGTTGGTTACATCGGACCTCGTCCCTTAGTGATTGAGCAACTGCAACTCATGGTGAATCAGCTAGCCTTTTTCCACTCTTATCATGATGTGCAATTCATTACCATCATGCCCGAAGAGGAATTATCGCAATGGGAATGGCTACGCTGGTTACCGCATGCTACTTTGCAAGAGATGAATGTACGTGGTTTTGTCTATAACCAACGCACACGTGATCAGGTGCTGAACTCACTCAATCAAATCCTCAAACTGCGCAAGAACCAGCTGGATGACAAATCCGCCAAAGAAAGTCTGCTCTTCTCGCCTCACTATGTGGTGCTGGTAACGGATGAAAAGCTGATTTTGGACCATGTCATCATGGAATTTTTCAGTGAAGATCCTACTGAGCTTGGTTGCTCGGTTATCTTCGTGGAAGATGTCTTGTCCAGTCTGTCTGAAAATATCAAGACCATTATCAATATCAAGGATAGAAATGTTGGACAACTGGTCATTGAGGAGGGTGAGCTAAGAGAAATTGATTTTGCCTTAGATCATTTCCCAGAGGCCTATGACAAGGAGAGTCTGGCTCGTCGTTTGGCGCCGCTCAATCACTTGCAAAACCTCAAGTCCTCTATCCCTGACAGCGTGACCTTCATGGAAATGTATGAGGCTGAAAACTTTAAGGACTTACATGTCCAGGAGCGTTGGGCAGAACATGCACCGTATAAGTCCTTGGCGGTGCCGCTTGGCTTACGTGGTCAAGGTGATATTGTCTACCTTAACCTGCACGAAAAAGCACATGGGCCTCACGGTTTGATTGCTGGGACGACAGGTTCTGGGAAGTCAGAGTTGATTCAGTCTTATATTTTGAGCCTAGCGGTTAACTTCCACCCCTATGATGTGGCTTTCTTGCTCATCGACTACAAGGGTGGTGGGATGGCCAATCTCTTTAAAGACCTGCCCCACTTGCTGGGAACCATTACCAACTTGGATGGTGCCCAGTCCATGCGTGCTTTGACTTCAATCAATGCCGAAATTCATCGCCGTGAACGCTTATTTGCGGCAAATGGGGTTAACCATATCAATCAGTATCAGAAGAAATACAAACTGGGTGAGGTTGCTGAGCCACTACCGCATTTGTTCTTGATTTCAGATGAGTTTGCGGAATTGAAACAAGAACAGCCAGACTTTATGAGTGCCTTGGTGTCAACAGCGCGGACAGGGCGTTCTCTGGGGATTCACTTGATTTTGGCAACGCAAAAACCTGCTGGGGTGGTCAACGACCAAATCTGGTCCAACTCGCGTTTCAAGATTGCNNTGAAAGTGGCNGANCGTCAAGATTCNANNGAAATGTTGCACACNCCTGATGCGGCAGAGATTACCCAAACGGGGCGTGCNTANNTNCAAGTCGGNAANAANGAAGTCTATGAACTCTTCCAAAGTGCTTGGTCAGGGGCAGAGTACCAACCTGATAAGGCAGACCAAGGAATTGAAGACCATACCATCTATGCCATCAACGCCTTGGGGCAATACGATATCCTCAATGAAGACCTGTCAGGACTAGAGGATGCGGATGACATTCGCCAAGTGCCAAGCGAGCTGG
>NZ_KB904074.1 GCF_000379985.1 Streptococcus caballi DSM 19004
TTTCAGACGCTGTTTATGCCTGTCGAAAATTTCTTAGAGAAGAACTTACTTCCTTCCAATTAGAAACCTACATTGCCAAGCACCTATCTATTATTCGACCCAATCGAACCTTCCAAAGAAAGATAAAAAGCCAGGCTCCCGTAAGCTTCACTTATAGAATATCATAATAGTTAAAAAATTGGGTTAAAAACCTTCCTTTTTGTGCGCCCTAAATACAAAAACTATTCCCGTCTTGTCGTCAACTGCTCAGACGGGAATAGTTTCTTCAATTGCTTAGTTGCTTAACTTAATGACATTGGGAGCAGAGCCCCCTGCTTTTTTATATTGACAGGTATTTCTAACTTTGGTATGCTAGAAAGCGAAGTAGGTTAATGATGTATAAAATTTTAAAATATGATAAAGATAGTGTCTACCTTATTCAGGACACAAAGATAAAGAAACTAAGTCGTGAACTTTTTGATTTCGAGATCGAACTTGGAGAACTCGTTGACATTTATCAAGATGGCGATCTTACTCTTGTTCTACCTCATCAAGAAGAAGTTGATTTGGTTTTGAAGGATAAGAAATCGGTCAAGTCAGATTTGTTGCAAGGCATTTTGAATCTCTTTTTAGAAACTTTATCCATTCATAATAATGATTTAGGTAATTTAAAAAAGCTTTTTTCTCAGTTTTTGGTTACCTTGTTTATGGCTTGGAGTTTACTTGGAGTTATTATCATTGAAATACTCCTTTTCATAGAGTCGTCGATTGTCTTTGTCTGGCGACTATTAGTCAGAGGATTGCAGGCTCTCCGTCTTTTAGAGAGAGGCAAAAGGCTTTGGGTTAGGAAACGTGAACAGGCTGCACAAAATTCACAAGAAGAAAAGCAAGGCCAAAAAGTTATTTTGATTCCAGATGAGATTGAGAAAGTTGAAAAGCAAAAGCCTCAAACTGAAACAGAAGTAAAAGCGACACCAGCACAAGAGGCAGAGGAAGAAAAAGAAAAGCATTAAACTAAAATGATTAGGGATGATGAACTAGTTAAGAGCTCATCATGTACCTGGTCCTTTTTTATTTATATAGGGGTAATTTGGCTGGTAGCTTTGCTATCTGTCAAGATTTTTGCTAAAATAAGGTTGAATCTAATAAATGAGGTAAAGAACATGTCTAAAATTTTAGTTTTTGGTCACCAAAATCCTGACTCTGATGCTATCGGGTCATCAGTAGCTTTTGCTTGCTTGGCAAAAGAGGCTTGGGGACTTGATACAGAAGCCGTTGCTTTGGGAACACCTAATGAAGAAACAGCTTTTGTACTTGATTACTTTGGTGTGGAAGCACCGCGTGTGGTAGAATCAGCTAAGGCTGAAGGTGTGGATACAGTTATCTTAACAGACCACAATGAATTTCAACAATCTATCTCTGACATCAAAGATGTGACAGTCTACGGTGTGGTTGACCATCACCGCGTGGCAAACTTTGAAACAGCAAGCCCACTTTTCATGCGTTTGGAACCAGTTGGCTCAGCAAGCTCAATCGTTTACCGTATGTTTAAGGAAAATAATCTTGCTGTACCAAAAGAAATTGCTGGTCTGATGCTATCAGGTTTGATTTCAGATACACTTCTTCTTAAATCACCGACCACTCACCCAACGGATCCACAAGTAGCAGCAGAATTGGCTGAAATTGCTGGTGTTAATTTAGAAGAGTACGGTTTGGCAATGCTTAAAGCTGGTACAAACCTTTCAAGCAAATCAGCAGAAGAATTGATTGATATTGATGCGAAAACTTTTGACCTCAACGGTAACCAAGTTCGCGTGGCCCAAGTGAATACAGTTGACATTAACGAAGTCTTGGAGCGTCAAGCTGAAATTGAAGCAGCCATTGAAGCAGCGCGTGCAGCCGATGGTTACTCAGACTTTGTTCTTATGATTACAGACATTGTCAACTCAAACTCAGAAATTTTGGCACTTGGTTCAAACATGGATAAGGTTGAAGCTGCTTTTAACTTTGCTCTTGAAAACAATCACGCTTTCCTTGAGGGGGCTGTTTCACGTAAGAAACAAGTTGTTCCCCAATTAACAGAAAGTTTTAATGCCTAAGAATAGTAAAAAGACGGTTGGCCGTCTTTTTTGTATATTCTGATGAAAATAAAAATAGATAAAACGCAGTCTGTGGCTTATCAATTTTCGGGAAAATCTTCTGTCTCATTTTGTGTTACAATAGAAGTATGAAAACTCACGACTTGGTAAGCGGTGATTTGCTTTTTACTGCTGATCAATCAGATATGGGACAGGCTATTCAGAATACGACAGGGGCTTATAGCCATGTTGCCATTTATCTGGCTGGCATGGTTTACGAGGCTACAAAAGAGAATGGTGTTTCTAAGCAGAGTCTAGAGAACTTTCTTGCAGAGGAAAATCAAAGAACAGTTGTTTATCGTTATGAGAAAATGGATCGTTTAGCTGCTTTAAAGGTTGCGGAGAAACATCTGGGGAAACCCTACAATTACAGCTTTTATCCAGATAAGAGTGCTTTTTATTGCTCCCAATATATTGCTCAAATATTACCTATTTTTGAGACCATTCCTATGTCATTTGGCGATGGCAAGCAGCTGATTTCTGACTTTTGGCAACATTATTTTGAAAAGCTGCAACTACCAGTGCCACTTGGTCAGCCAGGGACCAATCCCAGTCAACTTGCCCAGTCCAAAAACTTAACCTACTTAGGAGAACTAGATGCTCATTACCTATAACCCTGACAAACTAACGCGCCAGTCTTTTTTTCAAGAGCTGACGAATTATTTACAGACGCATGATGATGTCACCTTGCGCCAAATTAAGCGCGATTTCCCAGAAATTCCAAAACTGGACCGTGCCATTGAAGACTATGTGCAGGCAGGCTATGTTGCCCGTCAAGATAAGCGCTATACCTTGACTTTGCCTCTTTTGGAAAAGGCAGAGCAGGTCACTTTAGATCAGATGATATTTGTTGATACAGAATCACCAGTTTATGAGGAGCTGCAGGCGCTCACTTTTGAAACGGAGCTGGCTAACGCGACCAACCAAGCTATTATCAAAGAAAAGACAGATTTTGCCAGAAATCAATTAACCTTGTCCAACTATTTCCACAAACTGCGAACAGCGCAACCCTTGTCGTCCGAACAAGAAAAACTCTATGCTATTTTGGGTGATGTTAATCAGGAGTATGCCCTCAAGTATATGACGACCTTCCTACTCAAATTTGGACGGAGAGACTTGGTTAAGCAAAAAAGATCAGATATTTTTATGCAAGCCTTGTTGATGCTGGGGTATTTGAAGGTAGTTGACGAGCAAACCTATGCTCTTAATATGAAGTTTGATAAGGAGACTTTAGTTTTTAAAGTTGACTAAGGAGACCAAGATGGAACGTCCTGCATTTTCAAGTCTGACAACCTATGAAGAATTTCAACAGTATTATTGGTATCGCAAGGAACTAGAAGAAATTTGTTCTTCTTTAGGCCTGCCCCATTATGGTACTAAGCAAGATCTGAATAACATACTGGAAGCTTATTTTAAAGGAGTGGCGATTGCTCCCAAGAGGTCTAAAGCAATGCCTAAAAAGAAGCGGCTAAGCTATCTCTGACGACGCCTTTATTAACTTGTGGCTTTGCTTTCAACCGGAAATTTAGAGGCTATTTTGGGCAAGTGACAGGTAATTTTCCGTTTAAATTTACAGCTGATATGGCGACCGCTTGGCGTAAGGTTAAAGGGGAGCAGGATGAGATCTTCACTATTCAAGATATGCTAGCTATTTACAAAGGTCAATCAGACTATGCTAAGCATAATAACCGAGTTTGTCAGTGGAATCAGTTTGTCAAAGATTTTTGTGCAGACCGGCGGAGTCGGTATTTCAAACAAAAAATGAGTGTTGCGGCTATCCTTTGGCAAAAGGTTAAACAAGAAAGATGGGCTAAAGTTTATTCAACGGATTTATTAGAACAATACGAGGATTTAATCGAAACTTATAGGAAATGAGGCGATTGATATGATTGAAAAACTTAATTTTACTTGTCCTGGTTTTTTTGAGGGAGGTGAATTTCCTCTTGATAATACAGGACGAGGAGCTGATCAATCACCTGAGTTTTTCTTGCAGAATCTTTCCCCTCAAGCACACAGTCTAGCTATTCTCTTAGAAGACTTGGATCACCCAATAAAGAAGTCTTTTACCCATTGGTTGATTTGGAATATTCCGGCCAGCAGTCATATTCCAGCCAATCTTTCAGCAGGATATGATGTCGCCGAGCTAAAAGGTGCTCACCAAGGTATTGCTTATGGCTGGCATGTTTACGCAGGTCCTAAGCCGCCACTTGGCCAGACTCATCGCTATCGTTTCACAGTCTATGCTTTGGACACAACTTTTGACTTGGGTACTTGGACACGAAAATCACAGCTTATTAAAGCCATGAAAGGTCATGTTCTACAAGAAGGACAATTAATCGCCAGCTTTGGCAGTAATAAATTATGGAACTCAGAGCCTGAGACAATGATGATATGAAGATCATAATAAATAAAATCAAAGAAAGTAAAAAAACGCTGATGCCAGCGTTTTTTTTTTTGCTATATGATGAAGAGTTAGAAACTCACTTATTTTCGATAAGCCTTAATGTCCAAAGCGGAATTTTTGGAACTATAGCTCAAAAATAAGTGAGTAAACTTCGATGGAGTTTGCTTACGCCCGCACTACCTAAGGAAGTATAAAATGCTAATAGTGATTTTAACTTAGTACCATCATAATAGAAGCAGTTTTAAAAAGGCTGGTTCTATTATGATTTCATAACAGAAATGAATCGTGTTTTGCTGACTTGAGACTTAGCTCTACTTGACTCGTGGGCAAGTATTATTTTTCCAACTTAGTCATAAGATAAAGAAAATAAGGTGCACCGATAAAGGATACGACTAAACCTGTTGGAATACCCGTACCAACCAAGAACAGTCGGCCGACGGTATCGGCACTTAGCAGAATAATAATTCCGATTAACATGCTAGCAGGGAGACTAAGGCGATGGTTGCTGCCAACAAAGCGCCTGCTGATATGACCAGCAACGAGACCGACAAAGGTGATATTACCAACTAAGACAACGCTGAAAGCTGCTAGTGCTGTTGATAGAACTAAGTTTATCAAACGTTCTTTTTGTAAGTTAAGTCCCAAAGCAAGGGCAGTTTGTTCATTGAGGTTCATGATATTGAGGGGGTGACTACGTGAGTAGGTTAAAAGCCATACAATAATAAGCAGAGGAGCCATGATAATCAAGGTAGACCAATCGTCGCCCGTGATTTTTCCACTAAGCCAAGAAACGATATAATCTACCTTGTAATCATCAATTTTGCTGATGATAGAGACCATGATACCTGATAGCATAGTAGAAATCCCTACTCCTGTAATGATGAGACGCGTCGGACTGATATTGCGATTGGGTCTGCGCGAGATGAGATAGACTAAGAGAACGGTTGCTCCACCACCTAACATGGAAAAAAGAGGCATACTGGACATGACAAGTGACTGGTTAATGTCTAGTAGTGAGACGACCAAGGCAACCGCCAGCCCAGCTCCCGTGTTGATGCCCAAAATTCCTGAATCTGCCAGAGGATTACGAGTGAGTGTTTGCAGGAGTATGCCGCTCATGGCTAGGGAAGCGCCCCCCAGTACACAAGCTAGAATCCTTGGTAATCTGATTCTTCCGATAATCAGACTAGTTGAAGCAGAAGTACGTCCTAAGAAGAAATCAATGACATCTAACACAGAAGCTCTGCTATATCCCACTGACAAAGAAATAATAAATAAAGTGATAGTCAACAGTAACAGGAAAATGAAGAGGCGTGCCGTTCGTTTTTGAATTATCATAGATTTTTCCCCCTTCTAACCAACCAGAGGAAGCAAGGTAAACCAACGATACTAATGATGGCACTAATAGGTGTTTCAGTTGGTGGATTAAGAAGGCGTGAAAAGAGATCCACCCAGAGCATAAAACAGCTGCCAGCAAAAGCCGATAAAGGTAAAATAAGATGATAGTCCTTTGGAACGAACATGCGAATGAAATGGGGAATGATTAGACCGATAAAGGCAATGGACCCCACCAAGGCAACGGCACCTGATGATAACAAGAGGATAATGAAGAGCAGGAAAACGGTGATAGCAAAGGTCTTTTGTCCCAATGCCTTAGCGACCATTTCATCTAAACTTAAGATGGTCAATTGATGAGCGGAAGCCTGCGCCAGCAACATTCCTAAGATAATAAAAGGACTGATGATAGCCAGCATCTTCCAGTTGATTTGAGCTAGTCCCCCAGCCTGCCAGCCGATAACTGCTGTTGACAGATTGAAGTACAGGGTGATGGCTTGGCCAATCGCATTAAAGAGAGTGGCAATCATGGCTCCTGCTAGGATAAGACGTAGTTGGTTATAGCCCTTGCGAGGCTGATAAGCTAGTCCAAATACTAGCAAAGCTGCGGTAAATGAGCCTAGCAAACAGACTAAGAGAATCAGACTGTAATGCATACTGCCGAAAATAGAGTAGCCAATAATCAAGGCCAGTCCCGCTCCAGCATTGATTCCCAGCAAACCAGGATCGGCGATGGGATTACGAGTAACACCCTGCATGATAGCGCCAGCCTCAGCCATGGCTGCACCAACTAAGATAGCAGCGATTGTACGCGGAAAACGCAAATCAAAAATGACATCTTGCACCTTGCTGTCACGCAAGGGATGCTTGAGAACGGTTAATAAATCAGTATGGCTATAATTGACCGCGCCAAAACGCAAGCCTAAATACCAGCCACTAATAAATAAAAAGAGAATAATGACAAAAACAAGCCAAAGATGATTTGGCTTATTTTGTCCACGATATGATAATTGTGCGTGCATGGGCTAACTTTCTGTGATTAAGGATTAGCTTTCTTAATAGTATCAACAAATGCTTTCAGCTGATCATCTAGTGACATTGGGTCTGAGAAGTAGTAGAGATTGTAGTCTACTTCCAAGACATGACCATTTTTTACTGCTGGAATATTCTTCCAAACATCACTTTCTTTAAGAGAGGCAGCAGCTTCTTTGGTTGATTTGTTGACATTTAAGACAGCATAGTCACCAATGTAATCTCCGATGACTTCCTGAGAAACACCAAACCAACCTGGCTTGAAAACATCCGTCTGAACTTTTTCTGGTGCAGAGTAGCCAAGAGAGTCGTAAATCAATTCACCACCACGACCCCAATTTTTACCGTAGAGATAAACATTTTTATCGTAGAAATCCATAACGGTGAATGTCGTATTTTTGTCCAAGTATCCGCTCAATTCTTTCTTAGCAGCAGCCACCTTTTTATCCCAGTTTTTCAGCCATTTTTGAGCTTGTTCTTCCTTACCAAAGACTTTACCAAGCTTGGTCATCATGTCTAGATAATTGCTCTTTCCGTATTCGATAACTAAAACGGGAGCAATATCTTTCAGTTTGTCAATATTTTCATCGGTTGAAAAGGCAATAATTAAATCAGGTTCTTCTGCGGCGATGGCTTCGGTGTCAGATGATGTCAACTTCTTAGCATTTTTGAGTTTGTCGCCAAAAGCAGGACTATCTTTTTCAAGATCAAGTGAGTAGCTGGAAACATCAACTCCCAACTTCAAAAGATAACCAGTATAAGAGTATGCAAAGTTAACTACTTTCTTAGGATTTTCAGGAATCTTACCATAGTATTTGAAACCTTGAATTTTTGGCATTTTGGAAATAGCAGAGCTGTTTTCCTTGCTTGTCTTAGATGATGAGTTATTGCCACAAGCAGCAAGAGTAAAGACTGCTAGCAGAGCAGTGATAGTCATAAGAATTTTTTTCATTTTTCTATTCTCCTAGAAAAGTTTTATAGTAACTGATAAGTCAGTAAAATAGGGCGGTTAGTGATAAGGTCCTCTATAATCTGGGCATCAATCTTAAAAATATCTTTTAAAATCGCAGTAGTCATGACTTCCTGCACGCTCCCCTTGTATTTGATGGCGCCATCTTTCATGGCCACCAAATAATCCGAAAAGCGAGCAGATAGATTTAAATCATGAAGCACCATAATGATGGTTTTCTGCGTGTCTTTATTAAGACGTTGCAACAATTCCAAGACTTCAAGCTGATGATTCATGTCCAGATAGGTTGTGGGCTCGTCCAGAAAAATGGTATCCGTATCTTGAGCTAAGGCCATAGCAATCCAAACGCGCTGACGTTGACCGCCTGAAAGAGCATCCACATCCAGATTAGCAAATTGGCTGATGCGGGTCACTTCCATAGCCCAATGAATTTTATCTCGATCTTTATTGGACAGGCTGCCCATGTATTTTTGGTGAGGATAGCGCCCGTAAGAGACCAATTCATAGACAGAAATCCCTTCGGCAGCTTCCAAGACCTGAGGGAGAAGAGCCATTTTCTTGGCGACTTCCTTAGTTGGCAAAGTCGCAATGGCCTGACCATCGAGATAGATTTGGCCATCTTTTATAGCCTGAATACGGGTCAAAGCTTTCAAAAGCGTAGATTTCCCGCAGCCGTTAGCACCAATAATGGTCGTTATCTTTTGCGACGGAATCTCTAGAGATAGATTTTCAATGATGGTCGTCTTATCATAGGATACGGAAATATTTTCTGCACGGACAGTTGACATTTATTTTCTCCTTTCTAGATACTCTTTGAAAATCAAAGGTATACGTGTTGCCATCAGCTTGCATATCTTATATGGTCTATACTTTGTCGGCTTGTCTATTTTTGATTTTCTTTTAGCATCAAATATGTCTAAACATTATAGCATAGAAAAAAAGCTTAAAAAAGCCTTTTTGCGATATTTTCAGAATTTTTTAACTTGTTTAGAATGGTTAAAAATAATATCAAGAATGATTATTATTTAGCAGCTTTAGAGATATCTTTTCGCTACTTCAATGTCGCCTGCGTAGGCTGCACGCTGACCTTTTACAATTTGGAAGGCATCAGCGCCTTTTCCTGCAATAACGACAGCATCTTTTTCACTTGTAGTCATGAGCAGAGCAACCTTAATAGCTTCTTCGCGGTCAACGATAATGTCAACTGGCCGTGTGATATGGCTGGCGATTTCTTCTGAAATTTTTTGCGGATTTTCATTGTTAGGATCGTCAGCCGTTAGAATGACTGTTAGATTAGGATGGGCATTGATGACGTGACCAAAGTCAGCACGACGACTTTCGCCCTTATTACCTGGAGCCCCTAAGACAAGAATGACCTGACCTTTTTGATGCTCTTCAACAACGGATAAGAGTTTTTCAAGGCTATCACCGTTATGGGCATAATCCACAAAAACTTTGGCGCCATTTTTTTGAGTCAGCACCTCCATACGACCAGGTACGCTCGTTTCTGCAATACCCTTTTGGATGTCCGCTAAATTTGCTCCCAAACGTAAGCAAGCAAGCCCAGCTGCGACAGCATTTTCTTGATTAAAAGAGCCAATCAATTGGATATCATAATGTCCAGCTAGTTTACCTGTTAAGTCAAAGGTAAAAGCAGAACTGTTTGAGAAGCTATTCTCAGTTTGCTTGCCATAGAAATCATGGATTTTAGACGCAACCTGCTCAGCCACTACATCAAAATGATCCATGCCAGCATTAACTACAACAGCTCGGCTATTGTCCATTAAAAGGCGCTTATGATAGAAATAATCCTCGAAAGTTGGATGCTCAATCGGTCCAATGTGGTCAGGGCTTATGTTAAGAAAGACACCAAGGTCGAACGTTAGACCGTAAACGCGTTTAACGAGATAAGCTTGGCTAGAGACTTCCATGATAAGGTGGGTCATGCCATTGTCAACTGCTTCAGCCATCATTCTAAAGAGATCCAAACTTTCAGGTGTTGTCAATTGTGACTTGAAGAAAGTTTTACCATCAAGAGTTGTGTTCATGGTGGAGAACATGGCTGGCTTGTGACTTTGCTTAAGGATGTGATAAGCAAAATAAGCTGCTGTTGTCTTACCCTTAGTGCCAGTGAAAGCTAGAATTCTGAGTTTGTCTTGGGGATTACCATAGAAGATCATGGCAACAAGGCTCATGGCTTGTTTGATATCATTGACAATGATGGCAGAAATGCCAACTTGGTAATCTATTTCGGAAATATAACACTTAAGACCTGCCTGCACCGCTTTTTCCAAATACTCGCTCTTGAAAGTTGATCCCTTGGCAAAGAAGAGTGTAGACTCATCCACGTCGCGGCTGTCATAACTGAGTTTTTCAAAAGTCAGACTTGTCAAGTTGTAATGGTAATGCCCATCAATCATGACTTCTCGCAGGTTGTGGTCATTTTTTAAGACATCTAATGTTTTTTCGATACTAATCATAGTTTCTATTTTAGACTTTAAGTTAGCGTTTTACAAGTCTCAAGCAAAAGTTTATAATGAATTTATTACTAACTTTTGGAAAGAAAATGTATGTCTGAAAAAAACACAAAATTGTCTCAACAGGAACAGATGGTCAAGGGAACCGCTTGGTTGACCGCAGGTAATTTTATCAGCCGTTTGTTGGGAGCTGCTTATATCATTCCTTGGTATGCCTGGATGGGCAAATATGCAGCAGAAGCCAATGCTCTTTTTGGAATGGGCTACGAAATATATGCCCTCTTTTTATTGATTTCAACGGTAGGCATTCCTGTTGCCGTAGCCAAGCAGGTTTCAAAGTATAATACGTTGGGTGATCCCCAAAAAAGTGTTTATCTGGTTCGTAAGATTCTACACTTTATGTTAATCTTGGGAGCCGTTTTTGCAGTCATCATGTATGTGGGATCGCCTCTCTTTGCCAGCATGAGCCGCGGTGGTCAAGAATTAGTCCCGGTCTTGCGCAGTCTGACGCTGGCTGTTCTGGTATTTCCATCTATGAGTGTCCTGCGTGGCTTTTTTCAAGGTTTTAATAATTTAAAACCTTACGCGGTTAGTCAAATCGCAGAACAGGTCGTCCGTGTGATTTGGATGTTATTAACGACTTTCTTTATTATGAAGATGGGTTCTGGCAATTACCTGAATGCTGTGACTCAGTCAACCTTTGCTGCTTTTATCGGGATGTTTGCCAGCATTGCTACGCTGGTCTACTTCCTTTGGAAGACCAATCTGCTATCAGGCCTTTTTGGCAAGAAGCCAGCTAACATTGATATTGATACCAAGGAATTGATCATTGAGACAGTTAAGGAAGCTATTCCTTTTATCATTACAGGTTCAGCCATTCAGGTTTTTAAGCTCATTGACCAATTTACCTTTGGAAATACCATGGCGCTTTTCACCGATTATTCAAATCGTGAGCTAAAGGTTATGTTTGCCTACTTTTCATCTAATCCTGGCAAGGTAACTATGATTTTAATTGCTGTTGCGACAGCTATTGCCGGTGTGGGTATTCCCCTGTTGACCGAAAATTATGTCAAAGAGGATCGCAAAGCTGCGGCGCGTTTGGTTGTTAATAATCTTCAAATGCTGACGATTTTTATCATTCCAGCTATCATGGGTTCCGTTATACTGGCTAAACCGCTCTACACTGTCTTTTATGGCCTACCGCAAGGTCAGGCACTAGGACTTTTTGTTGCTTCGCTTTTGCAGACTATTATTCTATCAATTTACACTGTTTTGGCGCCAATGCTGCAAGCTCTCTTCGAAAATCGCAAAGCTATGCGCTATTTTGCCTATGGTGTTGTTGTTAAACTAGTGCTTCAAGTGCCACTAATCTATCTCTTCCACGCTTATGGACCAATCTTATCAACAGCTGTAGCTTTGATTTTACCAATCGTACTTATGTATCGTCGCATTCATGAGATTACAGGTTTCAATCGAAAGGCTGTCAGTCGCAACGCACAGCTGGTTCTGATTTTAGCCTTCCTTATGGCAGCTGTGGTTTTTGCGGGGAATTGGCTACTCAATCTCATTCTACCAAGTAATGGACGTATCGCCAGCGTCTTCTATTTGGTCATTATCGGCGCTCTGGGCATCATCGTCTATGGCTTTCTGACTCTCCTGACCCGCCAGCTGGACAAATTGTTGGGTTCTAAAGCAGAAGACCTGCGCCAAAAATTGCGCATCAAAGCTATCCGTTAGTCGGATAATAGCAGAGCTAAGTCACAAAGGCTTGGCTCTTTTTCATACTCTCAACCTGTCCTAATCTCACTAGAACATATGCTTACTGAATAAATCCGATTACAGACAGGTTTTTCTGCCTTTCAGATGGGAAATTCTTATTTTTGTAGAGCTCAGTTGAAAACTTGCCAAGTACTGTTTTGATCTGCCAAGTTCCTATGATTGTTAGGGAAAATTTATCCTTGTTACTAATTTCGCCTGAATGTCAACTGATTTGGTAAATTTGGGCTATAGTTATTTTTTATAGCTAATTATTGAGAAATAGAATAATACAAATGTCCCTGAAAATAGTGAATAAGTGGTAGAATAGTATCAACGTACTTAGAAAAGGGGTTATAGGATGACAAAAGAATATCGTTTAGAAACTATTTTAGCACATACAGGAATTAAATCAGACGAAGCAACTGGGGCTTTAGCGGCACCAATTCATTTTTCTACAACTTATCAACACCCAGAGTTCGGGCATTCGACCGGTTTCGACTACACTAGAACTAAAAATCCGACTCGGGCAACCTTGGAGAAAACCTTAGCAGCTATTGAAAAGGCTGACTATGCCATTGCAACTAGTTCTGGCATGAGTGCGATTGTCTTGGCATTTGAAATCTTTCCAGTTGGCAGCAAGGTGGTGGCTGCGCGTGACCTCTATGGTGGTTCTTTCCGCTGGTTTAATGATAAGGAAAAAGAAGGACGTTTTTTCTTTAGTTATGCTAATAGCCAATCTGAAATGATTTCAGCAATCAACGAAGATACGGATATTGTTTATATTGAGACTCCAACTAATCCGCTCATGATTGAATTTGACATTCAAAAGATTGCCAAAATTGCTCATGACAGGGGAGCCAAGGTTATTGTGGATAATACTTTCTACAGCCCTATCTATCAAAATCCAATTCCTCTTGGGGCTGACATCGTGGTTCATTCTGCCACAAAATACTTGTCCGGGCACAACGATGTTTTGGCTGGTGTGGTCATTACCAACGATCAAGCAATTTATGATAAACTCTTTTACAATCTTAACACGACAGGACCAAACCTATCGCCATTTGATTCTTACATGTTGATGCGCGGTCTTAAAACCCTCAAACTTCGCATAGAAAAGTCTACTCAGAATGCTCTTGAAGTGGTTAAATTCTTGGAAAATGAACCTGAAGTTAAGGAAGTTCTCTATCCTGGCAAGGGCGGTATGATTTCCTTTAAAGTCAAAGACCAAACCAAGATTCCAAATCTGATTAATCGTTTGGATGTCTTTACATTTGCAGAAAGTTTGGGAGGTGTTGAATCTCTCATCACCTATCCAACAACTCAGACCCATGCCGACATTCCTGCGGATGTGCGCGCTTCCTATGGATTAACTGATGACTTGCTTCGTTTATCCATTGGTATCGAAGATGCCCAAGATTTGATTGATGATTTGAAGGCAGCGTTGGAGGCATAAGATGGGACAATATGATTTCACAACTAGACCAAACCGTTTAAATCAACATACTATGAAATGGCATAGCAGTGAAAGTAATCCTGACCTCTTGCAAATGTGGGTCGCTGATATGGATTTTCTCCCGGTGCCAGAAATTAAGCAAGCCGTTATTGATTATGGGAAAGAACACATTTTTGGCTATCCTTATCCTAGCGATGCGCTCTATCAATCTATTATTAATTGGGAAAAAGCAGAGCATGGTTATGAAACCAGTAAGAATAAGATTGTTTTGATTGAAGGTGTGGTGCCGGCTATATCAGTTGCTATTCAAGCTTTTACTAAAGAAGGTGACAGTGTTCTGATTAATACACCAGTCTATCCACCCTTTGCTCGCTCTATCCGTCTCAACAACCGACGCTTGATTTCAAATTCTCTGCTTATCAAGGATAGCCATTTTGAGATTGATTTTGACAAGTTAGAACAGGATATTGTTGAGAATGATGTTAAATTGTATGTGCTTTGTAGCCCTCACAATCCTGGAGGACGTGTTTGGACAGCAGAAGAACTGAAAAAAATTGGTAAAATCTGTCAAAAACATGGCGTCATTCTGGTTTCAGATGAAATTCACCAAGATTTGGCTCTTTTTGGCAACAAACACCATTCTTTCAATACACTTGATGACAGTTTCAAAGATTTTAGCTTGATTTTGTCATCCGCGACTAAGACTTTTAACATTGCAGGCACTAAGAATAGCTTTGCTATTATTGAAAACGACCAGCTGCGCAAGTCTTTCCAGAGACAGCAGTTAGCTAACAATCAGCATGAGGTGCCAACGATTGGTCTCATTACAACTGAGGCCGCCTTCACTTATGGTAAGCCATGGCTGGAAGAATTGAAGACAGTCCTAGAGAAAAATATTGATTATGTTGTAGATGAACTAAGTCAAAAGACTAAAATCAAGGTGATGAAACCAGAGGGGACTTACCTGATTTGGTTGGATTTTTCAGCCTATAGCATTGAGCAACCAGAACTTGATGAAAGATTGCAAAAAGAAGCTAAGGTCGTTCTTAACAACGGAGCCTCTTTTGGTAAAGAAGGTCAAACTTATGCTCGTTTTAACGTTGCGGCACCCTTTATAACTGTGAAAGAAGCTATTCAGCGGATTGTCAGAGTATTTTCAAAATAAAATATAAAGCTGAGGGACAAGAAATTCTCGGCTTTTCATATCAATCATATATTAAAATAGTTTAATAATTATATTTTATATAATAAAAAATTGTTAAAATATAAAATTAATGTTACAATATAGTTGGTACTTTGTAATTACTAATAAAAGAAAAGAAGGAACAAAAGATGACATATTCACGTGTAGCTCGTTTGAAGGCTGAACAGCAAGCTAAACTTCAGAAGCAACGTTATAGTATTCGCAAGGTGTCTGCCATTGGTGCAACATCAGCGCTGATTGGGACACTTAGTTTTGCAAGTGCAAATGTACAAGCAGATGAGGCAACTAGCGCAGATGCGTCAACTACTTTAGTGAGCAAGGCGCCAAGTGCTGTATCTACTGAGAGTGATTCTCAATCGGCTGAAGCTACAAAAGTGACGACAACAGCTGAAGCTGTCGCTGCTACACCGGAGGCGTCAAGTGATACTGGTACAACAACTGAAGAACCACAATCAACTTCATCAGAAACCACAACCGCAGGTCAAGATACTGATAAAGTAAGTGCTGCTACTTCCGAAAACCAAGCGGCAACTGAAACTGCTCAACCAGTTGAAGATAACAGTAGTGTAACGACAGATTCAGCTACAGTTGCTAAAGCTACAGATGAATCCGACGGCAGTGGTAGTGTGGCCTCTACAAAAAGTTCGACAGTAACAACTGCAGCTTCTCAATCTGATGCAGCTAAGTCTAATTCAACAGTCGATACAGGTAGTTTGGATGCCGAATTGGTGTTATCGCGATTGAATGATAAGGTTCGTGGGGTTGTATCGTCTGGGTTAAGTACAGATGAAATTCTCAAGCTTACAGATGAACAAATCGACACATTAAATAAAATTGATTTTACTGACAACAGGGTCGTAGGGACAGGAACTTCATTGACCTATAAGAACCTTAAAGATATTGTTGCAACTTTCTTGAAGCAAGATAGTAGATATGCTATTCCATACTTTAAGGCAGATACGATTGTTAATATGCCAGCTATGAATACTGTAGATGCTCAAACTATGGAAAAAGAGGAGCTGGATATTTGGGATTCATGGCCAGTACAAGATGCGGTTACAGGTGTTGTTAGTAACTGGAATGGTTATCAACTAGTTGTAGCAATGGCTGGTGCAGCTAATAAGAATTCAAATCACATTTACTTGCTTTATAATGAGTATGGAAATAATGATTTTGCAAACTGGCGTAATGCAGGGCCAATCTTTGGATACAATGCTATCGCTGATGAACAACAATGGTCTGGCTCAGCGACAGTAAACTCGGATGGTTCAATTCAGTTATTCTATACTAAAAATGACACAAGTGAAGGAAAATTGAACTGGCAGCGTTTGGCAACTGCTACTTTAAATTTAGCTGTTGAAAATGGTCAAGTGGTTATCAAATCTGTTGACAACGATCATCAACTGTTTGCGGGTGATGGCTACCACTATCAAAACTATCAACAATTTTCTGCAACTTATAATGATGATTTAAACCATGATGGTGATGCAGATCGTACAGATAATTACACTTTACGTGATCCTCATGTCATTGAGGTTGATGGTAGCCGTTATCTTGTTTTTGAAGCCAACACAGGTACTGAAAATTATCAAGGCGAAAACCAAATTTACACTTGGGCTAACTATGGTGGTGATGACCATTTTAATATTTCATCCCTTTTGAATGTCACAGGAAATAAAGATCTTCATAAGCTAGCATCGTGGGCTAATGGAGCTATCGGTATTTTGAAACTTGATGATAATGAGAAAAATCCATCTGTATCTCAAGTTTACACACCATTAATGACTAGTCATATGGTTACTGATGAAGTGGAACGTCCAAGTGTTGTAAAACTTGGAGATAAATATTACCTATTTACAGCATCGCGTATTAATAAGTCATCAGATGCTGAGGGGACCGTAGCTGCTCGTAAAGCTGTTGGTGATGACGTTGTTATGCTCGGATTTGTTTCAGATAGTCTTATGGGAAGTTATAAGCGTTTGAATGGTTCAGGAGTCGTGTTGACCGCTTCTGTCCCTGCAGATTGGAGAACATCAACATATTCATACTATGCTGTTCCTGTTGAAGGCTCCACAAATAAAGTTTTAATTACAGCCTATATGACAAATCGTGGTGGTATTGCAGGAGCTGAGAATAAATCAACGTGGGCACCAAGTTTCCTTGTTCAAATTAATGATGATGGAACAACGGAAGTTCTACCATATATGACTAATCAAGGCGATTGGATTTGGGATGACAGTAGCAACACTTTGAAGCATGTTGGTGATAATAATAATTCTCGTCTACCAAATGAGGACTATACTGTTGATTGGTACACCGTTGGAAACTATGGTTTACCACCTCATCACTATAATAATACTACGGTTCCTGTGACTCCAACAGAGCCAAATACACCAGATGTACCGACTACCCCAACAACTCCAAATACACCAGATGTGCCAACCACCCCAACAACTCCAAATACGCCAGATGTACCAACTACACCTAGCACTCCAACACGCGGTGGAGGTCACATTAATCCTGGTATACCAGTTGATGCCCCTGTAGTATCAGCTGCTACGCTTCCAACAACTGGTGACAGTCAAAGTGCTGCGGCTATCTTGGGATTTGCTATTTTGAGTTCTATGGCTACTTATGTTGCTTATAGTGGTTACAAACGTAAATATAATCGTTAATAAGTGAAAGAGAGAAAATTGGTTTTCTCTCTTTTTTATTGCTGTAGAAGCCGACGGGCGGCTTGTCAAAGTATTTCTAAAATAAAAATTTAACGTTTGCCTAATTTTAGCAAGCGTTTTTATTGATTTTTTGCTATAATGGTAACAATGTAAATAATGAAAAGGGAGTATCATTATGGGAAAATTTCAAGTTATTTCACATCCGCTGATTCAGCACAAGTTATCTATTTTGCGTCGGACGACCACATCAACTAAGGATTTTCGTGAGTTAGTCAATGAAATTGCTATGCTCATGGGATATGAAGTGTCACGTGATTTACCACTTGAAGATGTTGAAATCGAAACACCAATTACCAAAACTGTCCAAAAACAATTAGCTGGTAAGAAGTTAGCCATCGTTCCCATTCTTCGTGCGGGTATCGGGATGGTTGATGGTTTCTTAAGTCTTGTTCCAGCTGCGAAGGTTGGACACATTGGCATGTACCGTGATGAGGAAACGCTTCAACCAGTAGAATACTTGGTGAAATTGCCAGAAGATATTGACCGCCGTCAAATCTTTGTTGTTGACCCGATGCTGGCGACAGGTGGTTCTGCTATCTTAGCTGTTGATTCCCTCAAAAAACGCGGTGCGGCCAATATCAAATTTGTCTGCTTGGTAGCTGCGCCAGAAGGTGTTAAGGCGTTGCAAGATGCGCATCCAGACATTGACATTTACACAGCAGCTCTTGATGAAAAACTAAACGAACATGGTTATATTGTCCCAGGTCTTGGGGATGCTGGAGATCGTCTCTTTGGTACAAAATAAGAAGATAAACTTTCTGGTGCAAATCAGAAAGTTTTTTGAGAAAAGTAAGTTAATTATTTGACCTTTTTTGACCAATTGATTATAATAATGACAATCAGAAAAAAGAAATGGAGAATTTTCTATGATTCCTGTAGTTATTGAACAAACGAGCCGTGGCGAACGCTCATATGACATTTATTCTCGCCTTTTGAAAGACCGCATTATCATGTTGACTGGTCCAGTTGAGGATAATATGGCAAACTCAATTATTGCTCAGCTATTATTCTTGGATGCCCAAGACAATACCAAAGATATTTATCTTTATGTTAATACACCTGGTGGTTCTGTCTCAGCAGGGCTTGCTATTGTGGATACTATGAACTTCATTAAATCTGATGTACAAACTATTGTTATGGGAATGGCAGCTTCAATGGGAACAATCATTGCCTCATCAGGGGCAAAGGGCAAACGTTTCATGCTGCCTAATGCCGAATACATGATTCACCAACCAATGGGCGGTACTGGTGGTGGTACCCAACAAACAGACATGGCTATTGCTGCTGAACATCTCTTGAAAACACGTCAAAACTTGGAGCAAATTTTGGCTGATAATTCAGGACAAAGTCTTGAAAAAGTTCATGCAGATGCTGAACGTGATAACTGGATGAGCGCTCAAGAAACCCTTGAATACGGCTTTATCGATGAAATTATGGCAAATAACGCTTTGAAATAATAATAGAATAAAAGAGTTGCCTCTAGCTATTATAATTTGCTTGAGGGACTCTTTTTT
Source organism: Streptococcus caballi DSM 19004 (assembly GCF_000379985.1). GTDB lineage: Bacteria > Bacillota > Bacilli > Lactobacillales > Streptococcaceae > Streptococcus > Streptococcus caballi. Next base: position 19,000 of record NZ_KB904074.1, read on the forward strand.
CTTTGTCTCTTATTGCCTTAATTTTGGAAAGATTTATGATATAATCATTTTATGCTTATAATTAACGACCAATTAGTGGCAATTGATGAAGCTATTGATCAGGTGGTTGCTCAAATTGTGCAGCTAGAGGCAGCAGGAGCTTACAAGAAAGCCAAACAGGACTTTCTTGCTGACCAAGAACTTCAAACAGATATTTTATATTTTCAAAATTTAAAAGAAAATTACGATAAGGTGAAGGAGTTTGCAAATTTCCGCCCTGAAGTGTCGAAAATGCGTCGTGAGCTCTTTGAGCAGAAGAGAAGAATTGACCTTAACGATAATCTCATTCATTTGAGACAATGTGAGGTAGAACTTCAAAAACTTTTAGCACAATTGACAAAAGAACTATCACAGGCTGTTTCAGCTGATATTTTTGTTGATACGGGGCTCCCGTTTGATTCCCATAAATCTCCGCACAAACCAGGCCGTGGCAATAATATAAAAGAAAGGAATAAGGATGTTTGAAAAAAATGAGCGTGTTGGGCTAGCTGTCTATCTTTACTATAATCGTGATGCTAGAAAGTTGAGCAAATATGGCGATATCATCTACCATTCACGGCGTTTACGTTACTTAGTTTTATATCTTGACAAGAGCAAGGCTAAAGAAACTCTGGCAGAATTGTCTGAGATGAAATTCGTCAAAGAAGCGGTTCTTTCCCCTTTAGCTGATATTAATCGAGATTTTGTTGGTAGCTTGCAAAAAGAAGAGAATATCTGAGAACTTTTAAACAAAGTCCTTGACAATTTTCAGATAATTCAGTATTCTTATTAACGAACATTTTAAAAGAACAAATTATTTAAGGAGAAAAAGAATGAAAAAGAAATTTGCATTAGCAGCAGTTGCTTTTGTAAGTACAGCAGTTCTCGCAGCATGCGGTGCTGCACCTGGTGGTTCCTCATCAACTAGTGGAACAAAAATCGGTGACGATATTAAAATTGGTTACAACCTTGAGTTGTCTGGTACTGTAGCGGCTTATGGTCAAGCTGAAAAGAATGCAGCAGATCTTGCTGTTGCTGAAATCAACAAAGCTGGTGGCGTAGATGGTAAAAAGATTAAGGTTGTTTCAAAAGACAACAAGTCTGATAACACCGAAGCAGCAACCGTAACAACTAACCTTGCTACAGAAAGTAAAGTTAATGCTATTGTAGGGCCTGCAACATCTGGAGCAGTTGCTGCTGCAACACCAAATGCAACTAGTGCCGCAGTTCCACTTGTTACACCTTCAGGAACACAAGATTCATTGACTGTTTCAAGTAAAGGTAAAGTTAACGAGTATGTTTTTCGTTCAACTTTCCAAGATAGTTTCCAAGGTCAAGTTTTGGCACAGTACGCTACCGATAACTTAAAAGCAAAAAAAGTTGTACTCTACTATGATTCGTCAAGTGATTACGCTAAAGGTATTGCGGAAAACTTCAAGAAACATTATAAAGGTGATATTGTAACTGAAGAAACCTTCCAATCTAAAGACACCGATTTCCAAGCTGCATTGACAAAAATCAAAGGGAAAGAATTTGATGCTGTTGTCATGCCAGGTTACTATACTGAAACTGGTTTGATTACGAAACAAGCTCGTGAAATGGGCATTGATAAACCAATCCTTGGGCCTGATGGATTCGCAGATAGCAAATTCATCGAATCAGCTGGAGCTGCCAATACAAACAATGTTTTCTATGTATCTGGTTACTCAACAAAAGTTAGCTTGTCAAGTAAATCAACAGCTTTTGTCGATGCTTACAAAGCTAAATATGGTGAAGAACCAAATATGTTTGCAGCCCTTACTTATGACTCAGTTTACATGATTGCAGACGCTGCAAAAGGTGCTAAGACTTCAAAAGACATTGCTGAAAACCTTGCTTCACTTAAAAATTTTGAAGGGGTTACTGGTAAGATGACAATTGATAAGGAACACAACCCAATTAAATCAGCTATTATGATTGGACTTAACAATGGTCAAGAAGCAACTGCTGAAGCCGTTGAAGTTAAAAAATAAGCTATTAAGTCATACGTCTGGGGAGACAACAGCCTTCCCAGATATTATTATTTTATAGAAAGTTTGGTGAATACATGCTTCAACAACTTGTTAATGGTCTTATCCTAGGAAGTGTCTATGCACTTCTAGCCTTAGGATATACCATGGTTTATGGGATTATCAAGTTAATTAACTTTGCCCATGGTGATATTTATATGATGGGAGCTTTCATTGGCTACTATCTCATCAGTGTTTATCACATGAATTTTTTCCTCGCTCTTATTTTGACAATGATTTTGACTGCCTGTCTTGGTGTGGTTATCGAATTCTTGGCCTATCGTCCATTGAGAAATTCATCTAAGATTGCTAACCTAATCACCGCTATTGGCGTGTCATTCTTCCTTGAGTATGGCATGGTATACTTGGTCGGTGCCAATGTTCGTGCCTTCCCGCAAGCTTTGAAAACAGTTCGATTTGATTTGGGACTTTTCTCAGTTACTAATGTCCAATTAACTATTCTTGGAGTTTCTATCATTCTGATGTTAGCTTTGACCTATATTGTTCAAAAAACAAAAATGGGGAAAGCTATGCGTGCGGTGTCTGTTGATTCTGATGCAGCACAATTGATGGGAATTAATGTCAACTCAACAATTAGTTTCACCTTTGCCCTTGGTTCAGCCTTAGCTGGTGCAGCTGGTGTCTTAATTGGACTTTACTATAATTCAATTGAACCATTGATGGGTATGACACCTGGTATCAAAGCTTTTGTTGCCGCAGTTTTAGGTGGTATTGGAATTATTCCTGGTGCGGCTATTGGTGGTTTTATCATCGGCCTTTTGGAAACATTCTCAGTTTCAATTGGTTTATCAAGCTATCGTGATGCGGTTGTTTATGCCATCTTGATTGTTATCCTTTTGGTTCGACCTGCAGGTATTTTGGGTAAAAATGTGAAAGAGAAGGTGTAAACAATGAAGAAAAATCTAAAATCCATTTTAGCTTGGCTGGCTGTCATTGTTCTTGCCTTTGCTCTGATTTCGGTACTTGTTAGCACGGGTGTTCTTGGAGTTTACTATGTCCAAATTTTGATGGGAATTGGAATCTCAATGATTATGGCTTTGGGAACCAATTTGATTCTTGGTTTCTCAGGACAATTTTCTCTTGGGCAAGCTGGTTTCATGGCTATCGGAGCTTATGCAACAGCTATTTTGACCAAGCAAATGCCAACCTATGCCGGCTTTTATATTTCGATGATGGTTGGTGCTTTGGTTGCGGCCTTGGTTGCATTAGTTGTTGGGATTCCAACTCTTCGACTTAAAGGGGATTATCTTGCCATTGCCACTTTGGGTGTCGCTGAAATCATTCGTATTGCCATTATCAACGGTGGTGAATTGACTAACGGTGCTGCAGGTTTGACTGGGGTTCTCCAATATACCACATGGCCAGTTGTCTTTATTTTTGTTGTTTTGATTACAATTTTATTGACAAATTTCCTTCGTAGTCCAATGGGTCGTGAAGTTTTGGCGGTTCGTGAAGACGAAATTGCTGCAGAGGCTATGGGTGTCAACACGACAAAAATCAAAGTAACAGTTTTCGTCTTGGCAGCCATTGTTTCAGCGATTGCAGGTTCACTTTTTGTCGGTTATATCGGTGCAGTTGCTCCAAAAGATTTCACTATCATGAAATCAATTGATTATCTTATCATCGCAGTGCTTGGTGGCCTAGGTTCTATTACAGGTACTATTGTTGCAGCTATTGTTCTAGGAATTTTGAATATGTACTTGCAAAACTTCTCAGAATTACGCATGATTATCTATTCATTGGCATTGATCTTGGTTATGGTTTTCCGCCCAGGTGGTCTGTTAGGAACATGGGAGTTTAGTTTCTCAAAACTTTTTGATAAAAAATCTAAGGAGGGCAAATAAAAATGGCACTTCTTGAAGTTAAAAATTTAACTAAAAACTTTGGTGGTTTGACTGCCGTTGGTGATGTGAGTATGGAGCTCAAAGAAGGTGAATTGGTTGGTCTCATTGGTCCTAACGGTGCTGGGAAAACAACGCTTTTTAACCTTTTGACAGGTGTTTACGAACCAACCGAAGGTACTGTAACACTTGATAATACTGTTTTAAATGGTAAAACTCCTTATAAAATTGCCTCGCTTGGTTTGTCGCGTACATTCCAAAATATCCGCCTTTTCAAAAATATGACTGTTTTGGATAACGTTTTGATTGGGATGGATAATAAGCATAGTTCGCATGTTTTTGCTTCTTTCTTGCGTTTGCCAAAATTTTACAGCAATGAAAAAGAGCTGAAAACAAAGGCTATGGAACTTCTAGCTATTTTCCATTTGGATGGTGATGCTGATGTTTTGGCTAAAAATCTGCCATACGGTCAGCAACGTCGTCTGGAGATCGTGCGTGCCTTGGCAACTGAACCTAAGATTCTCTTTCTTGATGAACCTGCTGCAGGGATGAACCCGCAAGAAACAGCTGAATTAACAGCGCTTATCCGTCAAGTTAAGGAAGAGTTTGGTATTACTATTATCCTCATTGAACATGATATGAGCCTTGTTATGGAGGTTACCGAACGTATTTACGTTCTTGAATATGGTCGTTTGATTGCTCATGGGACACCTGATGAAATCAAGCAAAACAAGCGCGTTATTGAAGCTTATCTTGGAGGTGAAGCCTAATGACTATGTTAAAAATTGATAATCTCTCCATCAGCTATGGCGCAATTGAAGCTGTCAAGGACGTTTCTTTTGAGGTTAGAGAAGGTGAAGTTGTTTCTCTTATCGGTGCCAATGGAGCCGGTAAAACATCAATTCTTCGTACTATTTCTGGATTAGTTCGCCCAAAATCTGGGAAAATTGAGTTTCTAGGTCAAGAAATCCAAAAATCACCTGCCCGTAAAATTGTAGCAAGTGGTCTGTCACAGGTTCCAGAAGGACGTCACGTTTTCTCTGGCTTGACAGTTTTGGAAAATCTGGAAATGGGAGCTTTCCTAAATAATAATCGTGAAGAAAATCAAAAAAATTTGAAAATGGTTTTTGACCGTTTTCCACGTCTTGAGGAACGTAAAAATCAAGATGCGGCAACCTTATCAGGTGGGGAACAACAAATGCTTGCCATGGGACGAGCTCTCATGAGTAAACCAAAGCTATTGTTGCTAGATGAACCTTCAATGGGGCTTGCTCCGATTTTCATTCAAGAAATTTTTGATATTATTCAAGATATTCAAAAACAAGGGACGACCGTTCTCTTGATTGAGCAAAATGCCAACAAGGCGCTGTCTATCGCTGACCGTGGTTACGTCCTTGAAACTGGGAAAGTCGTTCTGACTGGTACTGGTCAAGAATTGTTAGCTTCTGATGAGGTTCGTAAGGCATATCTTGGTGGTTAAGATATAAAGAGTTGAGTTTTTTCTCAACTCTTTTCATAATATTTGAAAATGCTTTCAAAAAAGGGTATAATACAAACAGAAAATAGAGTTGAGGAGATTTATTATGCCAGTAAAAGATTTTATGACCCAAAAAGTCGTCTACGTCTCACCTGATACAACCGTTGCTCATGCAACTGATAAGATGCGTGAACAGGGGCTGCGTCGTCTTCCGGTGATTGAAAATGATAGATTGGTCGGCCTTGTGACTGAAGGTACCATGGCTGAAGCTAGCCCATCTAAGGCGACTAGCTTGTCTATTTACGAAATGAACTATCTGCTTAACAAGACTAAAATTCGAGATATCATGATTAGGGAAGTTGTGACCGTTTCTCAATATGCTAGTTTGGAAGATGCTATTTACCTTATGATGAAGCATAGTGTGGGAGTTTTGCCAGTAGTGGACAACGACCAAGTTTATGGTATTATTACTGACAAAGACGTTTACAAAGCCTTCCTAGAAATTTCTGGTTATGGTCAGGATGGTATTCGTTTGGTTGTTTCAGCGGATGATAGTGTTGGTGTGCTGGCTAAGTTAGCGGAGACTATTTCTAGTGTCAATCTTAATATCGAACGTATAGTGGTTGCCAATCGTCAGAAAAGGGCTGTCATTGAACTACAATTACAAGGTTCAGTCGATTTAGCAGCTTTGAAAGAAAAATTACTAGAGCAAGGCATTGATGTCGAATCGCTTGAAAAAACAGAAGCTAAATTAATCTGATAATAAAAGGAGGCACTGCCAGCTAAACTTGGCAGTGTCTTTTTTGCCTGATTTTTGGTAAAATAAAGGTATTAATATATTAAGGAAGTCTCATGAAAAAAGGAATGATTATCTCGTTTGAAGGACCAGATGGTGCTGGTAAAACAACGGTTTTGGAGCGTTTGGTGCCTCTTCTTCAGTCGCGTTTAAAAAAAGACGTTGTAACCACTAGGGAACCTGGTGGTGTTGAAATCGCAGAGCATATTAGGGACGTCATTTTGGATGTTAATCATACTAACATGGACAGTAAGACAGAGCTTTTGCTTTATATCGCGGCTCGCCGTCAGCACTTGATTGAGAAGGTTCTTCCTGCAATTGAAGCTGGAAAGATTGTCTTAATTGACCGCTTTATTGATAGTTCTGTAGCTTATCAAGGCGCAGGAAGAGGGCTAGATAAAAATGAGATTTCTTGGCTAAATCACTATGCAATTGAAAGTTATGAACCTGATTTGACCTTGTATTTTGACGTGGATTCAGAGGTTGGTTTAGCTCGTATTGAGCAGAATAAGGGGCGTGAAGTTAATCGCTTGGATTTAGAAGAACTGGATATGCATCAGCGTGTTAGACAAGGATACTTGGACATCGCTGCGCAAAATAAGGAGCGTATCGTGACGATTGATGCTTCACAACCTCTGGACGATGTTGTGGAAGATGCTTTACAAACCATCTTGGCAAAAATAGAGAAGGATGAACAATAGAAATGGATTTGGAGCGTTTACAGCCCAAACTTTTTAATGAATTTAAAGCTATTTTGCAATCAGATAGGATGAATCATGCCTATCTTTTTTCGGGAGACTTTGCCAGCTTTGAAATGTCTCTTTATCTGGCCCAAAGTCGTTTCTGCGATAATTTACAGGATAAATTGCCCTGCGGTCATTGTCGTTCTTGCCATCTCATCGAAAAACGAGAATTTACAGATTTGAAAATTGTTGAACCGACTGGACAAATCATTAAGACAGATACCATCAAAAGCTTGATGCGTGAATTTTCTAGTTCAGGATTTGAAGGTTCAGCACAGGTTTTTATTATCAGAGATTGTGAAAAAATGCATCCCAATGCAGCTAACAGTCTCCTCAAATTTATTGAGGAGCCGCAAAGTTCTTCCTACATGATTTTGTTGACGAGCGATGAAAGTAAGGTTTTGCCGACCATCAAAAGCCGGACCCAGATTTTCCATTTTCCTAAAAATAAAGAGCTGTTAATGGAGCAGGCTCAGCAGGCTGGACTGCTCAAAAGTCAGGCAGAAACCATGGCTGAACTGGCTAGCAGTCCGCAGAATTTGCAAGAACTTTTGCAAAATAAGAAAAATCTTGATTTGCTACAAGTTTGCCAGCGTTTTACAGGGATATTATTAAAAAAGTCAGAAGACGTTTATTTAGAAGTGGGGCGTCTAGTTCAGGTTGTTCCTGAGAAGGCGGATCAAGATTTGGTTTTTAAAATCTTAACCATACTCTTAGCCAAGGATAAGGAAGTTAGACAGGCAAGAACTTATTTGCAGGCGCTTTATCAAGCTCGCCTCATGTGGCAAAGTAATGTGAGTTTCCAAAATGCGATAGAATATATGGTGATTTCATGACAAACCTAATTGGAATAAAATACGAAGAAGAGGGGAATGTTGTTCTGGTTACAACAGAGCAGCCCTATCAAAAAAATGACTTAGTCGTTATTAATAATAAAAAAGGCAGCCGACTGGCGCAAGTCGTTGCGGAAAAAATAGAAATAGACGAGGCACATTTGCCAACAGGACTAGATAGTGTCAAACGATTGGCAACAAGCATGGACTGCAAGGCCTATGAGGCTAATCTTGTGGAAGCTAGAGAGTCTGCACCTCAGGTGGAACGCTTGATTGCAGCAAACGGCTTAAAAATGAAATTGGTTAATATCGTTTTTCCTTTGGATAGAAGTTTTGTTCTCATCACTTTTTCAGCTGAAGAACGTGTTGATTTTCGTCAATTGTTGCGTGACTTGGCTAGCTACTTTCGAACACGAATTGAATTACATCAGATTAACAGTCGCGAAGAAGCTAAGATCTACGGAGGATTGGGACTTTGCGGACGTCCGCTTTGCTGCTCAACTTTTCTAGGCGAATTTCCTCCTGTTTCTATCAAAATGGTTAAAAATCAAGGCCTGTCTTTGAATTCTGGGAAAACCAGCGGCCTTTGTGGGCGCCTTCTCTGTTGCCTTAGTTTTGAAGATCATTTTTACCAAGAATCTAAGGAAAAATTTCCTGATGTGGGGGCTCAGGTGCAGACCAAAGATGGTCAAGGTGTTGTCAGAAGTATTGACGTCTTTTCTGAAACTCTTAAAATTCAGCTTGAAGATAAAACAACCCCTTTAGTTTACGCCTTGGAGGAGGTTCTTATAAATGGATAAAAAAGATCTTTTTGATGCTTTTGACGGTTTTTCCCAAAATCTAATGGTGACCTTGGCTGATATTGAAGCCATGAAAAAGCAGGTTCAAAATCTGGTCAATGAAAATACAGCTCTGCGATTGGAAAACAGCAAGCTGCGCGTGCGGCTAGGTCAACTGGGAGAAGAACAAACCATCAAACCGTCTAAGCAAGGGAAAAAATACATTGAAGGTATCTACCGTGACGGTTTCCATATCTGCAATGATTACTACGGTCAACGCCGTGAGAATGACGAAGAGTGCATGTTTTGTATGGAAGTTTTAGATAGAGAGTAGGGGCATGCAAGTACAAAAAAGTTTTAAAGGATCAACCAGCTTTGGTAGCTTGTATCTGGTGCCGACCCCGATTGGTAACCTGCAAGATATGACTTTCCGCTCTGTCCAAACACTCAAGAATGTTGATTTCATTTGTGCTGAGGATACCCGCAACACTGGCCTTCTCCTCAAGCATTTTGAGATTGATACCAAGCAAATTTCCTTTCACGAGCACAATGCTTATGAGAAAATTCCTAGTTTGATTGACCTTCTTAAGGATGGGAAATCGTTGGCGCAGGTTTCCGATGCGGGAATGCCCTCCATTTCTGACCCAGGACACGATTTGGTCAAGGCGGCTATCGCAGAAGATATTCCTGTTATTGCTTTGCCAGGTGCTTCCGCTGGCATCACAGCTTTGATAGCATCAGGTATTGCGCCGCAGCCCCATATTTTCTACGGATTTTTACCGCGTAAAGCAGGGCAACAAAAAGACTTCTTTGATAGCAAGAAGGCCTATACTGAAACACAAATTTTCTACGAATCTCCATATCGTGTGGCTGATACGCTTGAGAATATGTTATCTATTTATGGTGATCGTCAGGTTGTGCTTGTCCGCGAATTGACTAAACTTTACGAAGAATACCAGCGCGGAAGGATTTCAGAAATCTTAGATTACCTTGCAGAAGTACCTCTTAAAGGTGAATGTTTACTCATCGTCGCTGGAAATGACGGAAGTATTACGGAAGAAAATCTGACATCTGATGTTGATGTTAAGCAAGTTGTTCAGAAATTAATTGATCAAGGCATGAAACCCAATCATGCTATAAAAAAAGTCGCTAAAAACCTAAGTTTATCAAGACAAGATGTCTATAATGACTATCATGGAATCAACAGTTAATCTGTTGATTTTTTCTTTTTTGGCTGACAATCCATGTTAGGGAAGTTAGAAAATTCAGAAAAATGCGATAAAATCTATTTACTTTTCTTTGAAATGGTGTTATATTAAGTGACATAGTTTTAAAGGAGGTCACTTTATGGATACAGGAAGTATTGCTTTTATGTTAATTTGTTCAGCCTTGGTCTTTTTTATGACACCTGGGCTAGCATTCTTCTACGGAGGACTTGGCAGACGTAAAAATGTGATTAACAACATGATGATGTGTGTGGCACCAATTGCCATTGCGACGGTTATGTGGGTTGTTTTTGGTTATTCTCTATCGTTCTCTGGTAGTGGGAAATGGATTGGTAATCTGTCACATCTTTTCCTCAATGGTGTCAGTGAAACGGCAAGTACACGTGGCTTGTCTATTCCAGATGCCTTGTTCGCGACTTTTCAAATGATGTTCCCAATCATTACGGTGGCCATTCTGACAGGGGCTGCAGCAGGTCGTATGCGTTTTGTTCCACTGTTGATTTTTATTCCTATCTGGTTGTTGCTAGTTTATTTCCCATTTGCTCATATGGTCTGGGATGAAGGGCTTTTGGCTAAGTGGGGAACTATTGATTTTGCTGGTGGTGATGTGGTTCATATCACCTCAGGGGTATCGGGATTGGTTCTCGCTCTGTTATTGGGCAAACGTCGTGACTATGACCGCTTAGAATACCGTCCCCACAATGTGCCTTTTGTTTTGCTGGGGGCTGGTATCCTTTGGTTCGGTTGGTTTGGCTTCAATGCTGGTTCAAGCCTGGGAGCTAATAGCTTGGCGGTTCATGCTTTTCTGACAACTCACTTGTCAGCAGCTGCAGCCATGTTGTCATGGCTCTTGCTTGAAAAATATCAAACAGGTAAGTTCTCCTTGGTTGGTGCTTCTACGGGTCTGGTGGCTGGTTTGGTTGCTATCACACCTGGAGCTGGTTATGTGACACTTTGGAGTTCGTTGATTATCGGTCTTTTGGTCAGTCCTGTTTGTTACTATGCCATTGCTGTACTTAAACGTCGCTTTGGTTATGATGATGCTTTGGATGCCTTTGGATGTCATGGTATCGGCGGTATCTTTGGTGGTCTGGTGACAGGTATTTTCACTAGCCCTAGCTTAGCGCTTGATAAGGGGAACATTGGTTTGATTTATGGCAATCCTCATCTTTTCTTGGTGACCCTTGCAGCTATTATTTTCACCATTGTTTGGTCAGCGCTAGCTACATTTATTATCATTAAGGTCATTAGCCACTTCACAGAAATCCGTGTAACTGACCATGAGGAAGCTATCGGCCTTGATGATAGTGAGCATGAAGAAACAGCCTACCCAACCTTTATGGGACTTGATTCATAGAAAGGAAATCGCATGAAAAAACTTGAAGCTATTATTCGTCCAGAAAAGCTGGAAGATCTCAAAGATGCCCTGTCCAAGGCAGGATTTGCTAAGGGCATGACCGTCAGTCAAGTTCTGGGTTATGGAAATCAAAAAGGTTTTGCGGAATATGTACGCGGTCAAAAAATCGTACCTACTTTGCTGGCTAAGGTCAAGGTCGAAATGATTGTCCATGATATGGACACTGAAGAAATTGCTGATTTAATATGTAAAACCGTGCGAACAGGGGAAGTTGGAGATGGCAAAATCTTCATTTTCCCTGTTGAAGAAGTCATCCGCATCCGCACTGGCGAACGAGATGGCGATGCTATTTAATGATTATTGCTATATTAACGATAAAAGAGTCTTCATTATTAAAAGTGAAGGCTCCTTTAATTTTTGTAGCTAGACCAAAGGAGATAGCTAGTTGTAGAAGATATTTCTCTTAAGTCAGAAAATTATGGTAAAATGACCCGTTTGTGACGGATTTTGATTGTTTCAGTGGAAAGTGAGCCTGCCTACTAGTATTTTGCTTTACTTCTGAAAAAGGAAGACAAGTACTGCTATTTTGACATATTTTAGAGTAGAGTAAGGCGTTTATTGCGTTTTTCGCTTCACTCCAGACAGGAGTATCTTGTTTACCACGATATTTTTTCTCCAAATTAGAGATGAGTATTGTTGAATCTGAAATTATGACTAAATTAGCGCGGGAGGTCTATTAACCTTTCTTCCTTCATCCTGATCTTAATCAGGCAAAAAATGAAAAAAGCAGGCGTGTTTGAGCCTAAAATTGGCTGTGCAGTCTGCTTTTTTAATATTAAATGATTTTGGTGCCGTGAACGGCTTTAACTCCTGTCTCTCGACACAATTTTTGAAGATTTTGAGCTGTTACGCCACCGCCTAACATGATTTCAATACGATTACCAGCATAGGCTAGTAAGTCTTTGATGTGATCAATGTTTTTGAAGATGTCATCCTTGTCAGCCGATCCATGCAACAGTATTCTGACAAAACCTAGCTCAACCAATTGGTCTATTGCATCCTTTTGCTTATCTTGGGGAATCAGATCAAAGGCCATGTGGAAAACAAGGGGTAGTCTTTGAGTAGCTGGGAGAAGTTGCTCAATAGCTTCGCTGTCAATCTCATTTTCTTTAGTCAGTAGCCCCAGAACAAGGGCATCGCTTTCTAGCTCAACAGCACGTAAGATATCCTCTTCCATGGCGCGTAGCTCTAAGTCATTGTATACAAAATCGCCTCCGCGCGGTCTAATCATAACGGCCAGACTAATATTTTTTTCGTGCAGATAGCCGGCAGCTTCCTTGATAACACCATAAGAGGGAGTAGTGCCACCCACTGCTAAATTATCGCAGAGCTCCACACGTTGGACCTTGTCGCTGGATAATTGAGGCAGCTGACTTAAATTTTCAGCGCAAAATTCTTTTGAAATCATTTTATACTCCTTATTGTTCGTCATTTACCATTATAACATGGATTTTTTAAGGAAGTTACTGTAAAAATCTTTACAAAATTCAGAAAATTGTGTTATAATCTGAGTTATTATACGGAGGTATTTTTATGACAATTTACAATTTTTCTGCAGGTCCAGCAGTCTTGCCAAAACCTGTGCTTGAACAGGCACAACGTGAAATGCTTGACTACCAAGGTAGTGGCATGAGTGTTTTAGAAATGTCCCACCGTTCCAAAGAATTTGATGATATTATTAAAGATGCCGAAAAACTGCTGCGCGAATTGATGGCAATTCCTGATAATTACCGTGTTATCTTTTTACAAGGTGGAGCTTCTACTCAGTTTTCGATGATTCCTTTGAATTTTGCCAAAGGGCGTAAAGCCTACTACCTTGTAGGTGGTTCATGGGGGAAAAAAGCCTACGCAGAAGCTGTTAAACTATCAAAAACAATTCCATTTGAACCAATTTTGCTAGCATCATCAGAGGATACCGTTTACGACCATATTCCTAACTTTGATGCTAAGGACATTGATCCTGATGCTGCTTATGTTCATCTAACAACTAACAACACCATTGAAGGAACAGCAATCTATGATCTTCCTGATACTAATGGTGTACCGATTGTGGCTGATATGTCTTCAAATATTTTGGCAGTACGCTATAATGTAGAAGGTTTTGCCATGATTTACGGTGGTGCGCAAAAAAATATCGGTCCTGCCGGTGTTACTGTTGTTATCGTTCGCGATGATTTTCTCAATGATGAACCGACCCTGTCAAGCATGCTTGATTATCGTATCCAAGCTGATGCGGGATCTCTTTACAATACTCCCCCAGCTTACTCAATCTACATTGCTAAGTTAGTCTTTGAATGGGTTAAATCAATGGGCGGAGTTGATGAAATGGAAAAAATCAACCGTGAAAAATCAGGTCTGCTCTATGATTTCATTGAACAGTCTGATTTCTATACTAGTCCAGTTAAAAATCCAGCGGACCGTTCAGTGGCCAATATTCCATTTGTAACGCCAAGTAAGGAATTGGATGCCAAGTTCGTAGCAGAAGCAACACCTCTTGGTTTCAAAAACATCAAGGGACACCGTTCAGTAGGTGGCATGCGTGCTAGCCTCTACAATGCTTTCCCACGCCAAGGTGTGCTTGATTTGATTGACTTCATGAAAAAATTCGAAGCTGAAAATAGCTAAGCAAAACAAGATCTCTTTCTTGAAAGGCTTTCCAGAAAAGAGTATGATAAAAGCATAACTTTCACGAAAGAGGTAAAAGATGGATATTAGACAAGCATTTCCCAATGAATTAGATGCTATTATGGTAGTGATTGAGTCTGCCCGACAAACCTTGGCTCAGTCCGGTAGCAGTCAGTGGCAGGGAGACGATGGTTACCCCAGCCAAGAAAATATTTTTGACGATATTTTACAAGGGCAAGGATATGTTGCCTTGATAGATGGTCAAATTGTTGCTTATGCAGCTGTGATTGACGGGATTGATCCCGCTTATGAAAGGATCTACGATGGCGCATGGAAGCATGATAACCATCGTTACATTGTCTTTCATCGCATCGCCGTGCTCAATGCCTTCCAAGGTCAGAAGGTCGCTCAGACTTTCTTGCAAGGTCTGATTGAGGGAACTGATGGTCATGATTTTCGTTGCGATACCCATAAGAAGAATCTAGCCATGCAGCATATTCTTGAAAAATTAGGTTATGTTTATTGTGGTAAAGTTCCTATTGATGGTGAGCGCCTGGCTTACCAAAAAATCAAAACCAAGGCAGAAAAGGCTCTCTACCAAGAAGTGGACGAGGCTACCTACCACAGTTTCTAAAATCTTTGAACAAAAAATAAAAGAAGAAAAGGAAGGCTAGCACCAACTAGCCTTTGTGTGAATCAGATGGTATATAGTGTAAAAACCTTTAATAATATTAATCAAGTTGGTTTGAAAGAATTGGGGAACCAGTTCCAAATTGATGGTGATAAGGCTGAGAACCCAGATGCCTATATCATTCGTAGTCAAAACTTGCACGGTGTGGATTTCCCGTCAAATTTGAAAGCTATTGCGCGTGCGGGTGCTGGAACAAATAATATTCCTATTGATGAAGCAACTGCTGCAGGTATTGTTGTCTTCAACACACCTGGTGCTAACGCTAACGCGGTCAAAGAAGCAGTTGTGGCTTCTATCCTCTTGTCAGCGCGTGATTATATTGCAGCCAACGCTTGGACCAATACGCTTTCAGGTGATGATGTGCCTAAGCAAGTTGAAGCTGGTAAGAAACAATTTGCCGGCACTGAAATTCGTGGTAAAAAATTGGGGGTTATCGGACTTGGTGCCATCGGTTCTCGTATTGCTAACGACGCACGTCGTTTGGGGATGACAGTCTTTGGCTATGACCCTTACGTCTCTATTGAAGCAGCTTGGAATATTTCTCATCACGTTCGTCGTGTTAAAGAGCTCAAAGAAATCTTTGCTAACTGTGACTACATTACTATTCATGTACCCTTAACGCCTGACACTAAGCATACCTTCAACAAAGAAGCCTTTGACCTTATGCAAAAAGGGACGACTATTATTAACTTTGCCCGTGCAGAGTTGGTGGATAATGCTGCGCTCTTTGATGCAATCGAGGCTGGTGTGGTTAAACGCTATATCACAGACTTTGGCTCAGAAGAATTGCTCAATAAAGACAAGATTACTGTTTTTCCACACGTAGGTGGCTCAACAGAAGAAGCTGAGCTTAACTGTGCTATCATGGCTGGACAAGAAATTCGCCAATTTATGGAAACAGGTGAAATTACCAATTCTGTCAATTTCCCTAATATGCACCAAGTTCAGGATGCGCCTTTCCGTATTACCTTAATCAACAAGAATGTCCCAAACATTGTGGCTAAGATTTCAACAGCCGTCTCTGACTTGAACATCAATATTGACAATATCTTGAACCGTTCAAGAGGTGATTATGCCTATACCATTCTTGATTTAGATGAAAGCGATAAGAGCAAAGTAGAAGAGTTGGTTGCTAACTTTGAAGCTAATGACAATATTGTCCGTGTCCGACTCATCGAGTTGAAAAAATAGTATATAAATGACAAAAGCTAAGCTGGGAGTTATTCCAGCTTTTTTGATATAATGTCATCTATAGGGGGATGCTATGCTTTACAAGACCAATTATTATTCGCCCTTGGGTGATATCATTTTATTGGCCAATGAAGAGGCTTTGCTGGGGGCTTGGTTTGTCGGACAGAAGTATGAAGGACGTGGTTTTGATCTTGACAAAGTAGAGGATTGTGATATTGATTCCTTGCAAGTAGCGCGATCTTGGCTAGATGCTTATTTTGCGGGAGAAAATCTTCAGCCTCTCCGGATGCTATCGCCACAGGGGACCACTTTTCAAAAAAAAGTTTGGCGGGTTCTAACTCAAGTTCCTGTTGGTCATACGCTGACCTATGGGCAAATAGCAGAGCAAATAGGTTGCAAGTCTGCTCAGGCTGTGGGTGGTGCAGTTGGAAAAAATCCGCTCAGCCTATTTATCCCCTGCCATCGAGTTCTAGGTGCAGATGGTAGTTTGACAGGCTATGCAGGCGGTCTGGCTAAAAAAGCCTGGTTGCTGAAACAGGAAGGTGCCACTTTTAAAGAATAGACCATAGACGATTAAAAGGAGAAACATATGTTTACATTTTACCAATATCCTAAGTGTTCTACTTGTCGAAAGGCCAGAGCAGAGCTTGAGAAACTAGGAAAAGACTTCACTAGTATTGATATCAAAGAAAATCCGCCCAAGGCAGAACTTATTTTGGAGTGGATGGAGTCATCTGACTATACGATTAAGAATTTCTTCAATACCAGCGGTCAATCTTATCGAGCTTTAGGGCTTAAAGATAAGATTGACAATTTGTCAGCACAAGAGGCTGCAGATTTGTTGGCCAGTGATGGCATGCTGATTAAGCGACCAATTTTGTTGAAGGATGGTAAACTTTTACAAATTGGTTATCGAACAGCCTATGAAAATCTTATTTTATGATCAAAAAGGCATGACATTAGAAAATGTCATGCCTTTTTAATCTTTTTGACTTGTGAAAGTCTTATTTTTGTATTAAAATAGTGGTACAAAAAGGAGGGAATTTATGAAAAAGAGAACTAAAATTATCTTGTCTTCTGCTGGTGCTGTGCTTGTTCTAGGATTAGCAGGTGGTGGCTACTATATTTATAAGACCGTTGTGCCACAGAAAATCGCTGTGGATAAGAATGCAACTGTACAGTCAAATTATTACCAATACATTAACAAAAAGTGGTTGGAAAAGACCAAAATTCCAAGTGACCAACCAGCACAAAATGCCTTTGGTGAAATATCGAACAAAATTAAGAAAAAGATGAAAAAAGACGTCAAGCAAATGGTTGCTCATAAAGATCAACTGACGTCCAATGACCAGAAAGAATTTACCGATCTTTACCAGATGGCAACTAATTTTAAAAAGCGTGAAAAAGATGGTATCAAGCCAGTTAAGCCTTATCTGGATAAGATTGAAGGTCTGTCTTCCTATGACGATTTCACAAAAAATATTCCAGATTTTGTTTTGGCAAATATCCCCTTGCCTTTTGCAATTAGTGTATCGTCGAATCCAGAAAACTCTAATCAGCGCATGCTTTATTTATCCAGTCCATCTACTATTCTGCCAGATGTGACTTATTATAAGAACGAGGCTAGTAAAAAACAACTCTTGTCAGTCTATGAATCATCAGCCACTAAGGTTTTGAAACTCATGGGCTATAAGGGAAAAGAGTCTCAGAAAATTGTCAAGGAAGCTATCAAGTTTGATAGTTTAATGGTGCCTTATATTCCTTCTAGTGAGGAACTAAGTGAGGTCAAAAATAGCATCCATGTGACAGAGAGTAAGGATATTCACGCCTATGATAATGGAGTTGCCCTTGATCAAGTCATGAATCAACTTGTTAACCAAGATGTTGCACAAGCCAATATAACGACCCCAAAGTATTTTAAGAACTTGTCTAAGGTGGTCAATGCTAAAAATTTTAGACTCATGAAGTCTTGGATGCTTGTGCAGGAAGCCATGAGCGATGCCCCAGCTTTGACAGAAAAATTGAGACAGGCTAGCGCAGAATATAGTCTCTACATCAGCGGTACCAAGAAGGCTCCGTCTAAGGTGGACAGTGCTTTTAGTTCGACGACAGGTGTCTTTACGGAAACTCTGAGTGTCTACTATGGTCAAAAACATTTTGGCCAAGCGGCTAAGAGCGATGTTACCAATATGATTGACCATATCATTGATGTTTACAGGAGTCGTCTCAGACAGAATAATTGGCTGTCCGATCAAACTAAGGCAGAAGCAATTAATAAGTTAGAGAAGATGCACTACTACATTGGTTATCCTGATAAGGTGTCTGATTTGACCAAGTCCTTTGATGTTGACGAGCAGAAAACTTATTTTGAAAACCTAGCAAATGTCACACGTGTCCAGGTCAAATATAATTTTGATAACTATAATAAACCAGTTGATAAGTCTATTTGGAGTATGGCTTCCTATGATGTCAATGCTTATTATACACCAGTTGAAAATGCTATTTATTTTCCAGCTGGCATCTTGCAGGCACCGTTTTACAGTCAGAAGCAGTCAGTCGCTAGCAACTATGGCGGTATTGGAACAGTCATCGGTCACGAGATTACCCATGCCTTTGACAACAATGGTGCCCAGTTTGATGAGGCTGGAGATATGAAGGATTGGTGGACAAAAGCTGATTATAAGGCTTTTGAACAGAAGACCAAAGCTATGCAAAATCTCTTTGATGGCATTAAAATTTATGGCAAAACGGTCAACGGTAAACAGACTGTTAGTGAAAATATTGCTGACGCTGGTGGTCTATCAGCTTCCTACCAAGCTCTGCAAAGTGCAGACAAGGATGCTAAAGCCAAGGAGTACTTTGAAAACTGGGCTCGTATTTGGCGTCAGAAATCCAGCCTTCAATATGCTCAGTATGCTATGAGCTTGGACGTTCATGCGCCAAATGAACTCAGAGCTAATGTTCAACTTAAGAATTTTGATCCTTTCTACGAAGCTTATTCAATCAAAAAAGGTGATGACATGTATCTGCCTAAGAAAGATCGTGTCAGCATCTGGTGATTTTCTTTGTGATAAATCAAAAAGCCAAGTTGCTTCAACTTGGCTTTTTTTGTGTTGGTAGTGTTCCTATCAATTAGATTAGAGTTAGAATAAGGAGCAGCAAAACCAAAATTTATTTTGAACTATTCTCACATAAAAGTAGTATCAAAAGCATAGTTTGCACTATTTCCAAATGAGAGAAGTTCGTTTACCGTGGTTTTCACTTCACTCCAGTCAGGAGAAGCCAGTTCATCGCTGTTTTTGATTCACTCTATCCTAGAGTAATCCGTTTATCACACATTAGTCTTATTTTAAGAGCATTATGATGTTGTGAGTACAGCTTCTTACGTTAACTCTATCAAGATATTTCTATGAAAATGAAAATCAGCAGTAGATGATCTGTCTAAATGAGATCAATGTTATCAACAATTTTACTGTGCTCTGTCTAGTAAAAAATAAAACTAGGCTGAACGGCTAGGACTTCAAAAGATACAAGCCATCTTGTCTCCTACAAATCAATCTCTAGCTTGATTGGTGTGTGGTCTTGACGCTCACCAGAATTAATCATGTCAGAAGTCGTGACTTTGTCTGCGATACGGTTGGATGTTAGCCAGTAATCAATGCGCCAGCCTGAATTATTGATCTTGCTGGTCTTGCTGCGTTGTGCCCACCAAGAATAAACATTTGGCACATCACCGTGAACATAGCGAAAAGTGTCTGTGAAGCCCTTAGCTAGCAAGTTGGTAAAGCCTTGGCGCTCTTCGTCGGTGAAACCAGGAGAGCGGCGATTGCTGTTTGGATTTGCCAGGTCAATTTCCTCATGGGCAACATTGTAATCACCAGTAGCAAGAACGGGCTTCTGGCTGTCAAGCTCTGCAAGGTAGTCTGCGTAGCGGACGTCCCAAATTTGACGATCCTCCAAACGTTTCAGGCCATCACCAGCATTGGGGGTGTAAACCTGGGTGACAAAAAAGTTGTCAAATTCCAGGGTAATGATGCGGCCTTCGCTGTCCATTGTGGTCGGGGCACCAATTTCTGGGTAAGTAACGACAGGTTCAAGCTCGTTCTTATAGAGAAACATGGTACCAGCGTAGCCTTTTCGCGCAGGTTCAACGGATGAACGCCAAGCGACCTTGTGATTGGGGAAATACTCGTCTAAGATGGTTAGGTGTTTCTTAGTTGGTCCCTTGGCAGAAAGCTTTGTTTCTTGAATGGCGATGATGTCAGCATTTTCAGCCACAAGGGTATCAATCACCTGACGGGACAGGAGAGCGCGTGCAGAATCGCTGGTAAGAGCAGCGTTGAGAGAATCAATATTCCAAGAAATGAGTTTCATAATTAGATCACTTTCTAGTTTACTTTCTTCTTATTCTAGCAAAAAAGACCAGACTATGCGAGTTTGGGGATTGTTAGAAACGTGGGTAAAAATCTGAGTATTATTGCTAGCCGCTGTACTGCCTGTGACTTTATTAAAAAATCCTAGTTAAGTGCTAGGATTTTTACAGTTTTCATTGAGTGTTATCTCACTTTTTGAGCCAACATAGTTGCAAACTGCATTTTCAGGCGGTTGCCATTGGCGTCAGTTTTGTGCAGTTCGCCTACATTTTCATTATATTTGATGAATTCCCAATCCTTGTAATACTCCTTGAGCTCACCTTCCTTGAAAGTGAAAGGAAATGGCATCGGGCAAGGGTAGGCAGTGGTGTCCATAGCGCAGACGATGAGGTTATAGCCGCCTATGTTCGTATGCTTCTGCATGTCCTGGATGATATCAGGCACAGCTTGATCATCGAGGAACATAAAGACAACGGTTGATAGGATAAAATCATATTTGTCTTGTAAGTTGGCACTGTTGATGTCGTACCAATCGATTTTACTAGGAAGTTCTTCCTCCATAGCCCTATTTTCCAACTGCACCAGGCTCTGCCCATTGGCATCAACGGAGATCACATCATGTCCTAACATGGTCAGGTAGAGAGAATTACGCCCCTGACCACAACCAAGGTCAAGCACTTTACTATTTTCCTTGAGATAGGGAGCAGAAAAGATTACTTCTGAGTGCGTCTTTGTCATGCCGTATTTTTTATGGAAATAGTCTTCCTTCTGGCAATAGAAGGTCAAGTAAAATTCTAAGTCATCGGAAGCCGCCTCAATCTTGTGCCAAACCTGTGGTTCAACAAAGGGAATATCAGAATTTTTGTCAAAGGTCGTTTTTTCTAAAACTCGATCCTGCTTATCAAAAAAATAGAGGTTTAGTGAGCCAGATAAGATGGTCAGCTTTCCCCAAGTGCCGACTTTGGTATTGTGACGTTCAAGCAAGGCTTGCGGAATGTCATCAACCTTCCACTTGGGTAGGCGCTTATAGGCAAGTAGTTGGTCAGTATCTATTTTAGGCATAGGTTGTCCTCGCTTTATTTTTGATACTTTATTATAGCAAAAAAGCAGGTAAGCAGTTGCTCTTGAGAAGCTAGAGGCTTATAATATGAGAAAAAGGAGTGACTCTTATGAAAAAATGGCGGAGCTTTTTACGATTAGCCGAGTTTTTACCTTTAGTCCTTGTCATCTTTAGACAAGTTTTTCTCAAGCAGTTTGACACTAAACTGACTGTTATTGCGATATTTTTTATTGTATTAATGGAAATGTGGTTTTCAGCGCTGGCTTGCGCTAGACAACTAGACCCACTGGAGCCATTTTGGATTCCTAAGAGAATCGGTGTCGGTATCAGTGTCAATCCCAGAAATCCGCTCGGCTTTTGGCTGACAATTATTGGTGTAGGAGTGTTAATTATCATCATGGCAGTCTTGCTGGTACTTGCCCTCATCTGATGATTGAGCACAGTCTTTGAAATAGTTAGAGCTGGCTATAAAAATATGTTATAATGGTGAGTGATTAACATGGCGTTTCATTTGCGCCTGAAAGGATTAGAAAATGACGGAAAAGAATTTTTACATTACCACACCGATTTATTACCCATCTGGTAAATTACACATCGGGTCTGCCTACACAACGATTGCCTGTGACGTTTTAGCACGTTACAAACGCATGATGGGCTTTGATGTGCACTATTTGACAGGTCTTGATGAACACGGCCAAAAAATCCAACAAAAAGCTCAAGAAGCAGGCATTTCCCCACAAGCCTACGTTGATGGCATGGCTAGAGATGTCAAGAAATTGTGGAGCTTGCTTGATATTTCTTATGATCAATTTATCCGTACGACTGACAGATACCACGAAGAAGCAGTTGCTAAAGTTTTTGAAAAATTGCTGGCGCAAGGGGACATTTACCTTGGTGAATACACAGGTTGGTACTCCGTTTCTGATGAAGAATTCTTCACCGAAAGCCAATTGGCAGAAGTGTATCGTGATGAAAATGGCAATATGATTGGTGGGGTGGCTCCGTCAGGTCACGAAGTGGAAAAAGTTTCTGAAGAGTCATATTTCTTTCGCATGAGCAAATATGCTGATCGTTTAGTGGCCTACTACAAAGAACATCCAGAATTTATCCAACCAGATGGTCGTATGAACGAAATGCTCAAAAACTTCATCGAACCTGGTTTGGAAGATTTAGCCGTTTCTCGTACGACATACACATGGGGGGTTAAGGTACCATCAAATCCAAAACATGTTATTTATGTTTGGATTGATGCCTTGATGAACTATATTACTGCGATTGGCTATGGACAAGAAGATCAGGCCAACTTTGATAAATTCTGGCCTGCTGATATCCACATGATTGGTAAAGATATTCTTCGCTTCCACTCCATCTACTGGCCAATCATGCTTATGGCGCTGGATTTACCATTGCCAAAACGTTTAGTAGCGCATGGTTGGTTTGTCATGCAAGATGGTAAAATGTCTAAATCTAAAGGTAATGTCGTTTACCCAGAAATGTTGGTAGAACGTTTCGGTCTTGACCCACTCCGTTACTACCTCATGCGTTCACTTCCAGTTGGTTCAGACGGGACTTTCACACCTGAAGATTATGTTGGCCGTATCAACTATGAACTTGCTAATGACCTTGGAAATCTGCTCAACCGTACGGTTGCCATGATTAACAAATACTTTGGTGGTGAGGTTCCAGCCTTTGCGACTGCAACAGAATTTGATGCTGACTTGGCAGCAGTTGTGGCTGACAATATTGCAGCCTATCACAAACAAATGGAAGCTGTTGATTATCCAAAAGCGCTTGATGCTGTCTGGACAATTATCTCTCGCACTAACAAGTATATTGATGAAACTGCTCCTTGGGTACTTGCCAAGGACGAAGCTGATCGCGACAAATTAGCGGCGGTTATGGCTCACTTGGCAGCTAGCCTTCGTGTCGTAGCGCATCTCATTCAACCATTCATGATGGAAACATCAAATGCCATTATGGAACAATTGGGACTTGGCTCTGCCTTTGACCTTGAAAACCTTGAACTATCAGGCCTTCCAACTGATATCAAAGTCGTTGCCAAAGGTACACCAATCTTCCCACGTCTTGACATGGAAGAAGAAATTGCCTACATCAAAGGGCAAATGAATGCTGGCAAAGCGCCTGCTGAAAAAGAATGGGTGCCAGAAGAAGTCGAATTGACCTCAAGTAAGGGACAAATCAAGTTTGACGACTTTGATAAGGTAGAGATCCGCGTTGCTGAGGTCATCGAAGTTGAAAAGGTGGAAGGATCAGACAAATTGCTCCGCTTCCGCTTGGATGCAGGAGATGCTGACCACCGCCAAATCCTGTCAGGAATTGCCAAATTCTATCCAAATGAACAAGAATTGGTCGGTAAAAAACTCCAAATCGTGGCCAACCTCAAACCCCGCAAAATGATGAAAAAATACGTCAGCCAAGGCATGATTCTCTCTGCGGAACATGATGGGAAATTGGCTGTGTTGACAGTTGATCCAAGTGTGCCGAATGGGGCGATTATTGGATAAATAAGGAAAACCAGGGCGTATGCTCTGATTTTTTGTATAGTCGCTTGTAAGAGTCTGTAAAAAATAGTCAATTGGAGGACTTCATTCAGATTTTGGAAAAATATATAGTCATTTTAGTGAATTTCCCCAATCATTTTTAAAAATGATACAATATCCCTATAAAAACAAAAAGGAGACCTCACATGACCCTATTAACCGTCAACGCCATGTCCCAATCCCTCATGCGAACCGTGACCTTTAATGTTTACCTCCCTTCTGACAAGGTAGATATGGCGGGCAATCTTATTGCTAAGCCACCTTACAAGACCCTCTATCTTCTTCATGGCATTATCGGAGATCAAAACGATTGGCTGGTGGGTACACGTATTGCTTCGGTTGCTAAGCATCACAATCTTGCCGTCGTTATGCCAGCTGGAGAAAATCAATTTTATCTAGATCAGCCTGACCATATGAACAACTACAGCCAGTTCATCGGTCAAGAACTGCTGGATTTGACCCGCAATATGTTTCCCCTTTCTCATAAGCGCGAGGATACCTACATTGCAGGCCTTTCTATGGGAGGCTATGGCGCACTCCACAATGGCCTTAAGTATCATGATAATTTCTGCGCTATCGGGGCCTTCTCTAGTGGTTTGATTTTGGAAGAAGCTATCGCTAGCACTGACGACTCCCCATTCCCCTTCCAACGTCGTGATTATTATCAAGCTATCTTTGGCGATTTGAGCAAGGTTTTAGACTCAGATAAAAATCCAACCTATCAAGCACAGCAATTAAGTAAATCCAGCGCAGCTATACCTCAAATGTACATCACTTGCGGAACCGAGGACTCACTCTTACAAGCTAATCAAAAATTTGTGGATAGTTTGGTAGAAAACAAAGTTGCCCACACCTTTGAAACCTGGATAGGCGGCCACGAGTGGGCGTTTTGGGATAAATCTGTGGAAAAATTTATTAACTGGCTTGGATTGGAAGATGACCATTCAGGTGTTTCTTCGGATAACATTAAGGGCTAGTGAGATGAAGAAGGCGTCTGCCTTCTTTTTTTGTTATAATAGAAGCATCAAAACAAAGGAGAAAACCATGACATTTGAAGAAATTCTACCAGGACTCAAAGCTAAGAAAAAATACGTTCGTACAGGTTGGGGCGGTGCTGAAAACTATGTGCAGCTTTTTGATACGCTTGAAGTCAATGGGCAACAATTGGAAGCAACACCGTACTTCCTCATCAATGTTTCGGGTGACGGTGAAGGCTTCTCCATGTGGAGCCCGACACCTTGCGATGTGCTAGCCGAAGACTGGGTTGAGGTCAATGACTAGGACCGTTTTAGTAACAGGCTGTGCATCCGGTATTGGTTATGCACAGGCGCAGTATTTCTTAGAGAAGGGTGACTGCGTCTATGGTGTGGATAAATCGACTTGTCCACCGCTTGAGGGTGACTTTCACTTTCTTCAATTAGACTTATCCACTGATTTATCCTCTCTCTTCACATGGTTACCCACAGTCGATATCCTTTGCAATACAGCTGGTATTTTAGATGATTACAAGCCCTTGCTGGATGTCTCGGATGAGGAGTTTGGCGCTCTGTTTGCAGTTGATTTTTTTGCGACAGTCAAGATTACTCGCCACTATCTCAAAGGAATGGTGGCTAAGCAGTCAGGGATTATCATCAACATGTGCTCTATCGCTAGCTTCATAGCGGGTGGCGGTGGCGCTGCCTACACAAGTGCTAAGCATGCTCTTGCTGGCTTCACGCGCCAGCTGGCATTGGACTATGCCAAGGACAAGGTTCAGGTTTTCGGCATTGCACCAGGTGCCGTACAAACCGCCATGACACAAGCCGACTTTGAGCCTGGGGGTCTCGCCGATTGGGTAGCTCAAGAGACACCTATTGGGCGCTGGTCACAGCCCAGCGAAATCGCAGAGCTGACAGTTTTTTTAGCCACAGGCAAGGCCAGTTCAATGCAGGGAGAAATCGTCAAGATTGACGGCGGTTGGAGTTTGAAATGAAAAAGACATCAAGCTCGGTTATGGTAAACGTGATGGCTGCGTACTGAGTTTGAGCGGGCTGATAAGACTGAGGATGAAGTCAAGGAAATCGCTGGTAAAGTTAAACCTACGTCCATTTACTTGCGTGTCTGGCTTGGTCAGCAAGTTTATATTTGGGATTTGAAAGAAAGTGTTAAAAAACAGCCCAAAAATCGCAGAGCTAGAAAATTTATTTGTGGCATTGCATCGGAGGTATAGATAAAGCATGACAGCTAAAGACATGTGGGTGCAATTCTTAGAATTACACCCAGAGATTGATCAAGATATGGACGCGTGGTCTTTTGGTGCGGCCCTAACCAACTAAGCTCAGTTGGTTTTAGCGGGTACAAAACAGCGACCGCGTCAGCCTGTGATTTATATGAGCTAGAAAAGGAACCTCTTCCAGAGGCTGGTTCCTACGATGTGGTGCTAGATGGTAATGGTGACGCCATCTGCATTATTCAAATCAAGAAAGTGTCATGTCAATCGTGCCGTTTAACCAAGTTTCTGCTGACTATGCCTTCAAAGAAGGTGAAGGCGATTGAAGTTTAGCTTGGTGGCGTAAGGCTCATCAAGATTTCTTTGCCCCTTATTTTAAAGAGTGTGGCTTGATTTTCACAGCGGATTCTAAGATTGTTTTGGAAGAGTTTGAAGTGGTTTATCCTGAAAAATGAAGTTCACGTTATTCCTTGAAGAATCTTGGAGATTTAAAGATTAAGTATAATGATCTCTCGAAAGAAAAGTGTGGTTAGTCAAGGGAGAGACTAATTTGATATCTGTATCTCACTCCCAAAATCCTGCATCTTGGTTGATGTGGGATTTTTTGTTGGGAAAGCTGTGCTATAATGGAGACTATGAAATTAGGGATCGAGCAAGACAGCAAGTATGAAGAATTAGAGGTTCACATCCACTATGCTCAGAAGGATAAGTTGGTTGAGCGGATTCTCTCTTTTTTAGAGACAGTAGATAAGCAGCTCAGCTGTTATCAGGATGGTGCAGAGCATTTGGTCAATGTGTCCGATATTTATTATATTGAAAGCGTGGATAAAAAGACCTTTGTTTATTTGGCGGATAGGGTTTATCAGACGAATTTGCGGCTCTACCAGCTCCTAAATGATTTGAGCAGCAGCGGTTTCGTTCAAATTAGCAAGGCCTGTATACTCAATGTCAATGCGCTGGAAAGTATACGGCCGCTCTTTAATAGCCGCATGGAAGCGACGCTGATAAATGGAGAAAAAGTGATTGTCAACCGTTCTTATTTGAATGGTGTGAAGGCTGCTTTGCGAGGTGGAGAAAAATGAAAAAATTACTAACACATATCTTTGCCTCAACAGGCATTTCCTTGATTGTACTGGCTGTGGCAGCCCTGCTATTGAAAGCTCATTGGCTGCTTTTAGTCACGATTTTTCAAGTCCTTTTGGTCAATATACTCATCCATCTCAGTCTTCTTGCTAAAAAAAAGTTTGAGCTAAAATCAGCTCTCATCAGCAGCTTACTTGACATTATCATCATTGAGGGGATTTTGTTTGTATCCAGCAAACCTTTTGACTGGAATGCTGATGACAGGGTGCTTCTTTTGATTGGCTTTCTTGTCTATGTGGCTTCCCAGGCTTTAGATCTTTTTGATCTTAGTCAGGAAGCGCAGGAAATCAACGCACTTATCAAAAGACGCAGACGATAAGGAGAAGCAAAGTGAACATTTTAGTAGTCGGTTTAGGGACGATTGGGTCTATTTACGGTTATGCTTTTCAAGAGGCAGGACATGAAGTAGAACATTATATTCGAAAAGACAGTCCAAAGCTTGCCTTTAGAGAGCTGCAAGTAGACTTGCTGGACGGCCGCTTTGATGCCAGAGGCTTAGAAAGTCAGGCTGTTTATCAGGTGAATCCTTGTTCTCAGAAGAAATATGACTTTATTTTTGTCAGTGTTCCTTCTGGCGGTGTTGCCAATGTCATAGACAGTTTGGCAGCTGACGGTATTTCTGGAACTTTGATTTTGGCCTGTGGGATTTGGCAGGAACGAAGGGAAGTTGAAAAACTGGTCAGGGATTATCCCTATATTCTTGGCTATCCTGTCGCTGGCGGCAATATTATTGATCATCAATTGACCTGCTGCCTTTTTGATCATTTTATGCTAGAAAGAAAAGAAAAAGCAGACATTCCCAACTATCCTGACTTGGCGCAGCTTTTTGCGGATTGCCATATCAAGCTGGAGCAACCCTATGATATGCTGGAATGGATATGGCTGCACATGGCCATCAATGCTGGAGTTATCTCTGTCATGGGGAGCTATGCCAATCCAGAAGAAGCAAGTGCAGCAGCAGAAATGCTTATGGACTCCACCCATTATTTAAAAATGGCGGTCAAGTCTATTCGGGAAACGTCGCAAATTGTAGCTAGTCGGGGTGTTGAACTGAAAAACTATAAGGACGAACTGCTACCTTACAAACTGCCAACCATCATCTCCGCACCGCTTATGAAACGTATGTTTGCCAAAAACATCCTTTCTCGAAAAATCATGACCCTGCATTGCAATTTACCAGACCTGCTTTTTGTCTGCCGAACATTGTATGAAGAAGGCAAAGCCCAGTGGGTACCAGCTCCGCTATTTTATAAAAACATTGAAGCGTTAGAGGTGAAAATGAGCCAGTTGTCTGCCGGTTAAGTTCTGTTTCATTTATTTTCAGTTAAAGGTCACCTAAGTCTAGAAATTTCTAGGCTTTTTCGTTATAGTAAAGGTAGTAAAAAGTGGAGGTGGAGAGATGAAACTAGCACTACTGGGCACAGGCATGATTGTTAAGGAAGTCTTGCCTGTTTTGAAGGAGATTGAAGGGATTGAACTGGTTGCGATTTTGTCAACGCCTCGCAGTCTGGATAAGGCGCGTGAGCTAGCTGGGATTTACGGTTTGGCGCAGGCAAGCAGCGACTACGAAGATATTTTAAGCAATCCAGAGGTGGATACAGTTTACGTTGGTCTGCCCAACCATTTACATTTTTCTTATGCTAAAAAGGCTTTGCTGGCTGGAAAACATGTGATTTGTGAGAAACCTTTTACCTTGCATTTGGAGGAGTTTGAAGAATTGGCTGCGCTGGCTAAGGAGCGTCAGCTATTTCTCGTGGAAGCTATCACCAACCAATACTTGGGGAATTTTGCCTATCTGAAAGCCAATCTGCCAAAACTGGGGGATATTAAGATTGTCGAGTGCAATTACTCTCAGTATAGCTCGCGATATGATGCTTTCAAACGTGGGGAAATTGCGCCAGCTTTTGATCCTAAACAGGGAGGAGGAGCTTTGCGTGACCTCAATATTTATAATATTCACTTGGTTGTCGGTCTCTTTGGTAAGCCTGAAAAGGTGCATTATCTGGCTAACATGGAGCGTGGAGTGGATACGTCGGGAATACTGGTTATGGACTATGGTAGTTTCAAGTGTGTCTGTATCGGAGCCAAAGATTGCAACGCTGAAATCCGCTCGACTATTCAGGGGAACAAGGGCTCGCTGGCAGTATTGGGAGCAACCAATGCCATGCCAGAAGTCTGTCTCAGTTTAAATGGTCAAGGATTTGATATTGTCAATCAAAATAGTCTTAATCACCGCATGTATGATGAATTTGTCGCTTTCCAAGACATGATAGAAAACCGCGACTTTGTCAGCCAAAAGGCAGCCTTGAAACATAGCAGAGCTGTCATGCAAGTTTTAGAGGAAGCCATCGCTAGCATATAGAAAAAGGAGATGAGACTCCTTTTTCCTTTACCTTTATTTCCAACAACGGACCTGTCTGTCAAAATGTTTGACGAACAGAATCAAAGTTGAGACAAGCCATCCACACTTGTTGATAGCTATTGTTTAATAGCGAGAAGCTTTCTGCACTGGTGATGGGTATTTTTAATGAATGGCAAACTTTTCGCATTGCTGGCAAGTATTTATCAATGAGTCGTGGTAAGTTGTTGGAGTCACGGATAGTTATTGATAAACAGGCGAGAATTCTTCTGCACTTGACTTCATACATATGGTAAAACCATCACACACTTTGCACCGCAACAACTTTATTTGACAAATCTGCGGTATAACTTATATGGAGTTGGTTTCAGTTGTCAAAGTGGCCGCCTAATTTGTACCGCCTCAGTTTCACATGGCAAAGTTACTGTGTATTTTGTACAATCTCCATGTCATATTGCAAATTTGCTATGCATTTTTTCTGGTCTTAATATCATCTAATAGAGCTCCTAACAAGCTAAAGGGCCTCAATTTTACCTGTAAATGGTTTGTATATTAGGGCCTAATTTTTAGAAATAGCCAAAATATGCTATAATAAACTGGTTTTAAAATGATAAAAAGGAAGCAAAATATGAATAATTACGCGATTATCTTGGCAGCGGGTAAAGGAACTCGCATGAAATCTGATTTGCCAAAGGTCATGCACAAAGTGGCCGGTATTACTATGCTTGAGCATGTTTTCAGAAGTGTTGCAGCTATTGCACCACAAAAAAATGTGACGGTTATTGGTCACAAGGCCGAATTGGTTCGAGAAGTCTTAGCTAGTCAATCAGAATTTGTCCTCCAAACTGAGCAGCTTGGTACAGGTCATGCGGTTATGATGGCAGAAGATGAATTGGCTGGACTTGACGGTCAGACTTTGGTTATTGCTGGTGATACACCATTGATTACTGGAGAAAGTTTAAAAAATCTCATTGATTTTCATGTTCATCACAAGAATGTGGCTACTATTTTGACTGCAGAAGCTGACAATCCTTTCGGTTACGGTCGTATTATCCGTAACGACAATGGCGAAGTGGTGAAGATTGTTGAGCAAAAAGATGCCAATGATTTTGAAAAACAAGTCAAGGAAATCAACACGGGAACTTATGTATTTGACAATAAACGCCTCTTTGAAGCCCTTAAAAATATCAATACCAACAATGCTCAAGGGGAGTATTACCTGACTGATGTTATTGGTATTTTCAAAGAAGCTGGCGAAAAAGTCGGTGCCTACAAGTTGCGTGATTTCAACGAAAGTCTAGGTGTCAATGACCGTGTTGCGTTAGCGACAGCTGAAAGTGTCATGCGCCGTCGTATCAACAAGGCTCACATGGTTAATGGAGTTACTTTCCAAAATCCAGAGGCAACTTACATTGATGTCGATGTTGCTATTGCTCCAGATGTAGTTGTAGAAGCTAATGTGACCCTAAAAGGTCAAACGAAGATTGGTGCGGCTTCAGTTTTGACTAATGGGACTTACATCGTTGATTCTGTGATTGGTGACCATGTGGTTGTGACCAACTCAATGATTGAAGAATCAGAAGTCCAAGATGGTGTAACCATCGGTCCATTTGCTCACATCCGTCCAAAATCAGTTCTTGGTAAAGATGCCCATATCGGTAACTTTGTGGAAGTTAAAGGTTCGAGCATAGGTGAAAATACTAAGGCTGGTCACTTGACTTATATCGGTAATGGTCAAGTCGGATCGAATGTTAATTTTGGTGCGGGAACGATCCTTGCCAACTATGATGGTAAGAATAAATATACCACAACCATCGGTAACAATGTCTTTGTCGGTAGCAATTCAACCCTCCTTGCTCCTGTAACCATCGGTGACAACGCCTTAATTGCAGCAGCGTCAGCTATTAACCAAGATGTCCCAACAGATGCGCTAGCTATTGGCCGCGAACGTCAGGTCATTAAAGACGGCTATGCTATCGGGAAACCCCATCATCCTTCAACAAAATAAGATTTATCAAAGCAGGGCTAGGCCTTGCTTTTTTGTGTGTCGCAACTTAGGATATATTTTTGCACTTTAGAGAATCTGCTCTTGCACCCTGAAAGTATTTTGCTATACTTGTAAACAAAAGGAGGTAGCCTGTGAGACTAAGATTGGAGCAGATTGCTGATGGCGACGAGGAAGTCGTCATTCGCTATCGGAAGATGACAGCACAAGTAGAACAGTTGGCTGATCTTGTAACACAGGAAGAGGCAAAGCTTCTGGGACTCACTGAAAAGGGGCAAAGCTATGTGAGGGCAGATGATATTTTGTATATTGAAAGTGTTGATAGCAAAACCTTTGCCTGCACAGACAAAGGCATTTATCAGATTGCTGCGAGCTTGGGGGAGTTGGCAGAACGCTACCGCAAGCGTGGCTTCTTTCGCTGCGCCAAGGCTATGGTGGTTAATATCTACAAGATTCAGTCTTTCAAAAGTCAGGCTTATGGACGAATTGAAGCCACATTGTATAACGGCGAAAAAATTATTATTTCGCGCAAATACGCTAATAAACTCAGACAGGTCTTGCAGGAGGGAATGACAGATGAAGACTAAGTGGTGGGAAGGTTTCTTAAGTCAGGAAATTGCCAATGAATATAAGACAGCTGTCTATTGCTTTTGCGTTTATTTTTTCTATGCTGCTTACCAGCTTTTGCAGGGAAGAACAACAGCTAATATCTATTATTTAATCGAAATGGTCATTGCGGCCTATGTCATCACGCAGATTCAGGTTTTCCTGTTTAAAAACTTTGATGAGGCCGACAGGTTAGCAGGTAGAGAGCTGTTAGGTTTAATCGTTTGTTCCTGCCTCTATGGTCTTGTGGGGCAATGGCTGAGCTGGTTTGATGGCAATCTGTTAGCAGCTGCTTGCTTTATCATCTATGTGATGCTGGAATACCTGACTATTTTTATTGCCAACAAAATCAAACGCAACATTGACAGCAAGAAGCTTAATCAGCTTTTGGATACTTACAAACAAGGAAAGGAAAGATATCATGACTGAAACGGTAATTGATATTCAGCATCTAAAAAAATACTACGGCAAGCACATGGGAGCAGAAGATGTGAGTCTGTCAGTACGAAAAGGCGAAATCTTTGGATTTTTAGGCTCAAATGGTGCTGGGAAATCAACGACTATTCGCTGTCTCTTGGGGTTGATCAAGCCCAGTAGCGGTCAGGTGAAGCTTTTTGGAGGCCGTTATGGTTCGTTGACTGAAAATCTCAGTCATATCGGCTATATGCCATCAGAAGCCATGTTTTATCCCAATATGAAGGTCAAGGATGTCATTGCTTTTGCGGCCAAGGTTAGGAAAAAGGATTGCAGCGCTGAGGCCAATCGTCTTTGTCGGCTTTTAGAAGTTCCTCTGGACAAGAAAATTCAGGAGTTGTCGCTAGGCAATCGCAAGAAAGTCGGGATTGTCTGCGCTTTGCAGCACCAGCCGGAGCTTCTTATTTTGGATGAGCCAACTTCAGGTCTTGATCCTCTTATGCAGGAGCGCTTTTTCAAGTTGGTTCAGGAGGCTTGCGCAGCTGGCAGTACTTGCTTTTTGTCTTCGCATGTCCTCTCCGAAATCAAAAACTATTGCCAGCGCGCAGCTATCATCAAAGAAGGAAGAATCCTTAAAATTGATACACTCGAAAATTTGACACGCAGCCAGTCCAAGCGTGTGACTGTCTGGAAAGGCGAACAGGAGAAAACATTCTCTTTTGCGGGCAGCAGCAGCGACTTGCTGAAGAAATTAGATAGCCTGCAGCCAGATGATTTCTTGGTGGAAGAGCCTTCTTTGGAAGACTTGTTTAGGCATTATTATGAGGAGGATTGATATGGTTTTGTTAAAACATGAATGTAAGCAAATGCTTAAGAGTCTCTTGATTTGGTCTTTGGCGGTTGGCATAACCTGCTATGGCTGTATCTTGCTTTACCAGAGTTTAGAAGACAGTATCGCTGGTATGGCTGATATGTATGCCAAAATGGGAGATATGAGCAAGGCTATTGGTCTGGATAAAGTCAGCATTGCCACTTTGGATGGGTATTTTGCAACAGAAATTGCCCTCATGTTTGGACTGGGGGCGGGGATGTTTGCCAGTATGATGGGAGCGGGCATCCTGTCCAAGGAGGAAGAAGGGCATACCAGCGAATTTCTCTATACTTTGCCCCATAGTCGTGCTATGGTTTTGGCTTGGAAATTTGTCAGTCTGATCATCATACTAGTCATCTTTAATCTGGTGTGTGTAGGTTTGGAAAGTTTGGGGCTGTGGCAGACTGGTTTAGATTTTTCTGTTAGATCCTTTGTGACCTATCATGCGCTGGCTTTTATCATGCAGCTTGAGCTGGCCAGTCTCTGTTTTTTGATTTCAGCTCTGAGCCGTCGCAGACAGCTTGGTGCTGCGCTGGGTTTGACCCTCTTGTTCTATGTTATGGACATGATGGGGCGCATTATTCCTGACCTTGAGAAAATCAAGTATGTCACGCCTTATTATTTTGCCAATGGAGCTGATGTTTTCAGTAAGGCTGAACTAAACAGCTGGCTGCCGATCCTTGCTTTGGCTATCAGTAGTGTCAGTCTGCTTCTTAGCTTTGCCATTTATCAAAAACGCGACCTAACCGCATGAAAACGGTCTTTTATCAAGGAAACTTTGCAAGTTGACTAAGCTGAAAATAGCAATTCTAGCTAAAATGTAGTAAAATTGTAGGGTGTAATCTGGATAAGGGAGCAAAATCATGGAGTTTGAAGAAAAAACAATAAAGCGTCAAGAGATTTTTGATGGGAAAATTTTTAAGGTAGCGGTTGATGATGTGGAGTTGCCAAATGGCCTTGGTCAAGCTAAACGTGAACTGGTTTTTCATCGTGGTGCGGTTTCCATTTTGACGGTTACACCTGACAATAAACTTGTTATCGTTAAACAATACCGTAAAGCCATTGAAAAGATTTCCTATGAAATTCCAGCAGGCAAGTTGGAGCTTGGAGAAAATGGCTCTGAAAAAGAAGCTGCCCTGCGTGAATTGGAAGAAGAAACTGGCTATACAGGTGACTTGGAGTTGATTCATGAGTTTTACACTGCCATCGGCTTTTGTAATGAGCATATCAAGCTCTATTTGGCGACTAATTTGAAAAAAGTTCCCAATCCACGTCCTCAAGATGTGGACGAAGTTTTGGAACTCTTTGAATTGACCTACGATGAGTGCATGGATTTAGTTAAATCAGGCGCCATTGAAGATGCTAAGACTATCATTGCGCTTCAGTATTTTGCTCTGCATTTTGGAGGAAAATAGTCATGGGAAAACCACTCTTAACAGATGAGATTATCGAACGTGCTAATCGAGGGGAATCCTTTGACCAGACAGAACCTTTCACGGAAAATGAGGATAGGGAAGCAACCAAGATTATCGAGACTAGTCCACGCGATGCGGTCAAGCATGAGGAAAAAAGATTTTTCGATTCTTTGAAAAGGGAAGATGAGAAGGATCAGATGGTTTACAAGAGTCGTCGTATTGAAAACGCAAAACGCTCAGAGTTTCAAAGTAAACTTAACAAGCTTCTCTTGGTGATTATTCTCCTTCTGGCTATCTTGATTTTTGCCATTTTAAAATTATAAAGGAATTATATGAAAATTGGAATTATTGCCGCCATGGAACAAGAACTGCAACTGCTTGTGGAAAATTTGGTGGATAAAAAAGAAGAAGTCGTCCTGGCCAACACTTATTATTGTGGGCAACTAGGTCAGCATGAAGTTGTTTTGGTACAGTCTGGTGTTGGTAAGGTCATGTCTGCCATGTCAGTTGCTGTTTTACTGGATCATTTTGCAGTTGATGCTCTCATTAATACAGGTTCAGCTGGTGCGGTGGCTCAAGGCCTTGATATTGGAGATGTCGTTGTGGCAGACAAGCTTGTTTACTACGATGTTGATTTGACAGCCTTTGGCTATAACTACGGCCAGATGTCTATGCAACCTCTTTATTTTGAAACTGACCCGCATTTTGTCAAAACATTTGAGCAGGTCTTGGCTGAGGAAGTTGTTCCGAGTAAAGTTGGCTTGATTGCTACAGGAGATTCTTTTATTGCAGGGCAGGATAAGATTGATGCCATCAAGGCGCATTTTCCTCAGACCTTAGCTGTTGAAATGGAAGGCGCTGCGATTGCCCAAGCCGCATACAGCGCTGGCAAACCATTCATCGTCGTCCGTGCCATGTCTGACACAGCTGCTCATGATGCCAACATCACCTTTGATGAATTTATCATTCAAGCAGGTAAAAAATCAGCAGCAATTTTGCTGCATTTCTTGCAAGTACTATAAAAAGTCTGATATTTTCCAGACTTTTTTTCATTGAGTTATTTGGCTAACGTAGATTTGCCTAGCAATGTTATTTGGAATGGCTAGACTTTTACTTTGATAGGAGATGGTATAAGTCTGCGCGTAATCATCAATCTGAACCAGCTCAAAGTCGCAATTGATACCCAATCCTTGCTCTTCCAAGTACTTGAGCAGCATGAATTCATCATGAACGCGACTAATGCGGTAATGCCCCAAGTCATGAATCTGCGCTAGGGTGATATGGTTAATTTCCACCAATAATTCGCCTTTTTTGGGAATTGTACCACCGTGTGGGCAAAATGGAGGGAATCTAAGATTCTCATCCAATCGATCCACGAAAGTTGTGGAAACCGTGTGCTCCAAAACCTCGGCCTCTTGATGGATTTCATCAACAGAGTAGTGCAGATGGTTGACCAAGAAGACTTCAATCAAACGGTGCTTGCGATAGAGCTCAGACACCAGCAGCAGCCCTTTTTGCGTCAGGTAGTAGCCCAGCTTCTTATCCTTGACAATCAGTTCTTCGGCAATCATTTTTTTGATCATTTCAGACACTGCCGGAGCAGAAACCGTCATGTGTTCAGCAATTTGTTTATTGCTGATTTTTTCTTGATGTTCTCCAAGTTCATGGATACATTTGAGATAATCTTCTTTGTTTGGAGTCATGAGCCATCCTTTCTCGAAGACTATTATAACAAATTTTCGCTGAATAGTTGACGAGTTTATTGTTAATCTTTCCTTTGTTGGCTGTTTTCCTGCGTTAGCTATTTTCCATAAAAAGGCCTCTCGTCTTGAGTTCAACGAGAGGTTACGTTTTATTTAAACTGATAGTCTTTGACGACTTGGATGGAGGTGATGGTGACGGCGTTCTCAGGTTTGTCATTACTGTCAACTTTGACGGCAGCGATTTTGTCAACTACATCCATGCCACTGGTGACCTGCCCAAAGACGGTGTAGTTGCCGTCTAGACTAGGGTTGCCACCTTTTTTGTAAGCGCTGATGATGCTTTTGGGATACTTGCTGCTGCTCAAGTCGGCAGTCTGGTCGCTAGCATTCTGATTGATGAAAAATTGGCTACCATTAGTGTCTGCGCCAGCATTTGCCATGGCCAAGGCACCGCGAATATTGTAAAGGTAAGGTGAAATCTCGTTGGCAAAACCATTGCCTGAGTCCTTACTGCTATCCTTACCTTTCCAGATGGATTCACCGCCTGTGCCGTCGCCGTTAGGGTCTCCTGTCTGAATCATAAAGTCGGCGATAACACGGTGAAAGGTCAAACCGTTGTAATAGCCATTTTTTGCGTGGGTCAAGAAGTTCTCCGCAGCTAGCGGAGCGTATTTTGGAAAGAGTTTGAGTGTGATGTCACCCATGGAAGTGTGCATGATAACTTGAGCTTCATTCTTGGCGACAGTTGTTGATAATTGTGGAAAGGCCGACTGGTCAGCCTTGAGAGCCTTGCTTAAGTTTTTTTGATAAGTTTCCTCAGCTTGGGATTTTTTCTTGGCTGCTTGGCTGGAGGCTACATAGTCCTCACCTTTGAGAGCCTTGGTGATACTGTCGCAGGCTGTTAGTGTGCTGAGGCTGAGAGCTGCCAGACCAAGATAAAGCAATTTTTTCATACGATAGAACTCCTTAGTGATGTCTTTGTTCTATTTTAGCATAAAAGCCCCGACTTCGTCCAAAGATGCCCTAGTCTCACCAAAGGCGAATATTTTGGCTATTGGTCAAATTATGTTAAAATAAAGCTACTTGCACAGAATGAAAAAGAATAAGGAGTAGTGGACAGTAGTTCTATGGCTAAAACAAAAAATTCTAAAAAAGGACGTCGAACGCGGCGTCCAACAAAGGCTGAGCTAGAGAAGCAAAAAGCGGTTAAAAGGCTAATTGTAGCCCTTATAACGGCTTTTATTCTTTTCTTTGCCATTATTCGCCTAGGTGCTTTCGGTGTGACGGCTTATAACGTTGTTCGCTTTGCAGTTGGCAGCCTAGCATACTTTGTTATATTTGCGGTCTTGATTTATATCTTTGCTTTTAAGGCTCTTCACAAGCGTGAAGGATTGGTTGGTGGTTTTGTTATGACAACCTTGGGCTTACTTATTGAGTGGCATGCCTATTTATTCTCCTTGTCAGCCTATCGCAGCAAAGAAGTCTTCTCAACGACGGCCAATTTGATTTTTCAAGACCTGATTGCCTTCAAGGTGACTCATTTTATCGGTGGTGGCATGTTGGGAGCTTTGATTTATAAGCCGGTTGCCTTCCTATTTTCTAACCTAGGCTCTTTCTTAATCGGTCTTCTTTTCATTGTACTAGGGCTCTTTATGATGAGCTCATGGGATGTCTATGATGTGACCAATTTTGTTAAGCAAGGTCTGCAAAAAATCAGTGCTAAGCACGAGATTAAAAAGCAAGAACGTTTTGTGAAAAAGGAAGAGGCCAAAGCTTTAGCTGAGCAAAAGCGTTTGGCAGCAGAAGCAGAGGCAGCCAAAATTGAAGAAGAAGGCTTGGATAGTCTTGTGGTTGACCAAGAAACTGGTGAAATCTTGGATGCATCAACTTCAGAAGATATTCCTATTTTTGAAGACCTATCGCAGGACTATCAGCCAGAGATTCTAGGAGCTGGTAATCTTGACGATATTGATATGGATGCTCTGGCAGAGGATGATTACTCAGAAAAGCAGCCTTATTATCAGGAAGAATACTACGAAGACGATCAAGAGAGCTTTGATGACGACGATTCTGATGAACAGCTGGAAGTTGATTTTACTCCAAAGGCTAATCTGCTGTATAAACTGCCCACTATTGACCTTTTTGCGCCTGATAAGCCTAAAAATCAATCTAGGGAGAAAAGTCTGGTTCGCAAGAATATCAAGGTTTTAGAAGATACCTTTAAGAGCTTTGGCATAGACGTTAAAGTAGAGCGGGCAGAGATTGGTCCCTCGGTCACCAAGTACGAAGTTAAGCCAGCTGTCGGTGTTCGCGTCAATCGCATCTCAAATTTGGCTGATGACCTAGCCTTGGCCTTGGCAGCCAAGGATGTCCGCATTGAGGCGCCTATTCCAGGGAAATCCTTGGTCGGCATTGAAGTGCCAAACTCAGAAATTGCCACAGTCACTTTCCGTGAACTTTGGGAGCAGGCCAAGACCGACCCAAACAAACTCTTGGAGGTTCCACTTGGTAAGGCCGTTAATGGTACCGCGCGTAGCTTTGACTTGGCGCGCATGCCCCACCTGCTGGTTGCGGGTTCGACTGGTTCAGGAAAATCTGTTGCAGTTAATGGTATTATTGCTAGTATCCTCATGAAGGCGCGTCCCGACCAAGTCAAGTTTATGATGATCGATCCTAAAATGGTTGAATTATCGGTTTACAATGATATTCCCCACTTGTTGATTCCTGTTGTCACCAA
Organism: Streptococcus caballi DSM 19004; assembly: GCF_000379985.1. Classification (GTDB taxonomy): domain Bacteria; phylum Bacillota; class Bacilli; order Lactobacillales; family Streptococcaceae; genus Streptococcus; species Streptococcus caballi. Next base: position 58,162 of record NZ_KB904074.1, read on the forward strand.
CCCGCGCAAGGCTAGTAAGGCGCTGCAGAAGGTTGTAGACGAGATGGAAAACCGCTATGAATTATTTAGCCATCTAGGTGTCCGTAACATTGCTGGCTACAATGCTAAGGTAGAAGAATACAATGCTCATTCTCAGGAAAAACAAATTCCACTGCCTCTCATCGTGGTTATCGTGGACGAGTTGGCGGACCTCATGATGGTGGCCAGCAAGGAAGTAGAAGACGCGATCATAAGATTGGGACAAAAAGCGCGTGCCGCAGGGATTCATATGATTCTGGCCACACAACGTCCATCAGTTGACGTCATTAGTGGTCTAATCAAGGCCAATGTGCCTTCGCGCGTGGCCTTTGCAGTTTCTTCTGGGACAGACAGCCGTACCATTTTGGATGAAAATGGCGCTGAGAAACTTCTGGGGCGTGGGGACATGCTCTTCAAGCCTATTGATGAAAATCATCCTGTCCGTTTGCAAGGTTCCTTCATCTCGGATGACGATGTTGAACGCATTGTCAGCTTTATCAAAGAGCAAGCTGAGGCAGATTACGACCACAGTTTTGATCCTGGTGAGGTTTCAGAAAGTGAGGATATGGCGGGCAATGGCAGTGCTTCTGAGGGAGACCCCCTTTTTGAAGAAGCTAAGGCTCTGGTACTTGAGACGCAAAAGGCTAGCGCTTCAATGTTACAGCGCCGCCTGTCAGTCGGCTTCAATAGAGCTACACGTCTTATGGAAGAATTAGAAGCAGCAGGCGTCATTGGCCCAGCCGAAGGTACTAAACCACGAAAAGTTCTCATGACCAATACCGAATAAAATTTAAATACAAAAAAGAGATGGGAAACCACCTCTTTTGTCGCTTTAAACGATAAAAATAATAACTAGAAGTACCAGATAAAAAGCAAGAGTTAGGAAAAACCCTGTCCGCCAGAAAAACTTGAAAAAGCGTTTGTAGGAGAAGTTTTCTGTCCGTCTAATAAGATGAATGGTTAATAAAATAGCCAGCAGAGATAAGGCAATTAAATAATAGGGGATGAGACTGTGCGTTAAAAATTTACTTGAAACGAGAAAGATTTCCAAAGCGAACAAAGGAAAAGACAAATCGGTAAAAAGAATGCCATGTTTTTTAAGTTTAAATAGGCTAATGATTATTTGTGAAAAAATAGGTGTCAGTATAACAAAGACCAAGGCAATTAACTTGTAAATCATCATAGTCTTATTTTATACTGAAATACTTTGAAAGTAAACTTTTTCCTGGAAAAAGATATAAAATCCTTGCATTTTTCAAGAAATGAGTTATACTAATTTAGTATGCTATTTAGCATATCTGTGGGAGGTAAAAATCTTAATTACCGCCAAAACCACAACAGGAGGATTTTTTAAATGGCTAAAAAAGTCGAAAAAGTTGTTAAACTTCAAATTCCTGCTGGTAAAGCTACACCAGCTCCACCAGTTGGACCAGCTCTTGGTCAAGCAGGTATTAACATCATGGGATTCACTAAAGAATTTAACGCTCGTACAGCTGACCAAGCTGGTATGATTATCCCAGTTGTTATCTCAGTGTATGAAGATAAATCATTTGATTTTGTAACTAAAACACCACCAGCTGCTGTTCTTTTGAAAAAAGCTGCAGGTGTTGAAAAAGGTTCAGGGACACCTAACAAAACTAAAGTTGCAACAGTTACTCGTGCACAAGTACAAGAAATTGCTGAAACTAAAATGCCAGACTTAAACGCTGCAAATGTCGAATCTGCAATGCGTATGATCGAAGGTACAGCTCGTTCTATGGGATTCACTGTTGTTGACTAAAACAACCCCCTAGACCCGCTCACTTCATCAGTAACTTAAGTGACGTGGGAGATTTTAAATCAAATCGATATGACCACATTACAAGGAGAAAATTAAAATGGCTAAAAAAAGTAAAAACTTACGTGCTGCTCTTGAAAAAATCGACAGCACAAAAGCATACAGCGTAGAAGAAGCTGTAGCTCTTGCAAAAGAAACTAACTTTGCAAAATTTGACGCAACTGTTGAAGTTGCTTACAATCTTAACATTGACGTTAAAAAAGCAGACCAACAAATCCGCGGAGCAATGGTATTGCCAAACGGAACTGGTAAAACTCAACGTGTTCTCGTTTTTGCACGTGGTGCTAAAGCTGAAGAGGCTAAAGCTGCTGGTGCAGACTTCGTTGGTGAAGATGACTTGGTTCAAAAAATCCAAGGTGGTTGGTTAGACTTTGATGTTGTTATCGCAACTCCAGACATGATGGCAGTTGTTGGACGTCTTGGACGTGTCCTTGGTCCACGTAACTTAATGCCGAACCCTAAAACTGGTACAGTAACAATGGATGTTGCTAAAGCAGTTGAAGAATCTAAAGGTGGTAAAATCACTTACCGTGCTGACAAAGCTGGTAACGTTCAAGCTCTTATTGGTAAAGTATCATTTGACGCAGACAAACTTGTTGAAAACTTCAAAGCTTTCAACGACGTTATTGTAAAAGCTAAACCAGCTACTGCTAAAGGTACTTACATCACTAACCTTTCAATCACAACTACACAAGGTGTTGGTATCAAGGTTGATACAAACTCACTTTAATGAGTTGAATGGCTATCTCGTTTGAGGTAGCCATTTTTGTAGTCGATTTATCATGTGAAAGTCTTGTAATCCTAAAATATTTTCTAGGTAATTCCCCTAAATTATGGTAAAATAGTATGGGTAAAATAAGGAGTAATAAAATGGTAGAACCTAAGTACAAACGTATTTTGATTAAGTTATCTGGTGAAGCTTTGGCTGGGGAAAAAGGTATAGGTATTAACCTTCCAACTGTGCAACAAATTGCTAAAGAAATTGCTGAAGTACATAGTTCAGGTGTCCAAATTGCACTTGTCATTGGTGGTGGTAATCTCTGGCGTGGTGAACCTGCTGCAGAAGCTGGTATGGATCGTGTTCAAGCAGACTACACTGGTATGCTTGGTACGGTTATGAATGCCCTTGTTATGGCAGACAGCTTGCAACAATATGGTGTTGATACGCGTGTGCAAACAGCTATTCCAATGCAAAATGTAGCAGAGCCATATATTCGCGGACGTGCCCTTCGTCACTTGGAAAAAGGTCGTATCGTTGTCTTTGGTGCTGGTATTGGTTCGCCTTATTTTTCAACCGATACAACGGCTGCTCTTCGTGCGGCTGAAATTGAAGCGGATGCTATTCTCATGGCTAAAAATGGTGTGGATGGCGTCTATAATGCCGATCCTAAGAAGGATGCCAATGCTGTTAAGTTTGACGAATTGACACACGTTGAAGTTATTAAACGCGGCCTTAAAATCATGGATGCAACAGCTTCCACATTGTCAATGGACAATGATATTGACCTTGTAGTCTTCAACATGAATGAACCAGGTAACATTAAGCGTGTTGTCTTTGGAGAAAATATCGGTACAACTGTTTCCAATAAATCAACTGAACAAGGAGAATAATCTATATTATGGTAAATGCTATTATTGAAAAAGCGAAAGAACGCTTTGAACAATCTCACCAATCATTAGCACGTGAATTTGCATCTATCCGTGCAGGTCGTGCTAATGCTAGTCTTTTGGATCGTATTCAAGTTGAATACTACGGTGCTCCAACACCACTTAACCAATTAGCTTCTATTACGGTACCTGAAGCGCGTGTGCTTTTAGTCTCACCTTTCGATAAGTCATCATTGAAAGATATTGAACATGCCATCAACGCATCTGACCTTGGTATCAATCCAGCTAATGATGGTTCTGTTATCCGCTTGGTTATCCCAGCTCTTACAGAAGAAACACGCCGTGACTTGGCTAAAGAAGTGAAAAAAGTTGGTGAAAATGCAAAAGTTGCTATCCGCAACATTCGCCGCGATGCAATGGATGAGGCTAAAAAGCAAGAAAAGGCAAAAGAAATTACTGAAGATGAGTTGAAAACTCTTGAAAAAGACATTCAAAAAGCGACAGATGAAGCTGTTAAACACATTGATAGCATGACAGCCAACAAAGAAAAAGAACTCTTGGAAGTGTAAGGAGTTGGGGCTGTGCCCCGCTCCTATTTTTATAGAATTGAGAAATTATGAATCATTTACTTGCAACCGTCATCACAGGTTTGGTGACAGATGAAAATGATAAGTCCTACTTTGTCCAAAAAGATGGTGTGACCTTCGCCTTAGATAAATCAGAGGGTCAGCACCAGATTGGTGAAATGGTTAAGGGCTTTGTTTACACAGACTTACATCAGAAAGCAAGGCTGACAACTGTTCCAGTGGCAACTAGCAGGACAAGTTATGGCTGGGGGGTGGTAACCGATGTGCGTCGTGACTTGGGTGTCTTTTTAGACACTGGTCTTAAAGATAAGCAATTTGTGGTATCGCTGGACATCTTGCCTGAGCTTAAGGAACTTTGGCCTAAAAAAGGCGACAAACTTTATGTGCGTCTTGACGTGGACAAAAAAGGCCGTATTTGGGCGATTCCTGCTCAACCTGAAGTTTTCCAAAAGATGGCTGCACCTGCCTACAATAATATGCAAAATCAAACCTGGCCAGCTATTGTTTATCGTTTGAAATTATCAGGAACTTTTGTTTATTTGCCAGAAAACAATATGCTTGGCTTTATCCACCCAAGTGAGCGTTATGCGGAACCTCGTCTAGGTGAAGTCGTTAATGCTCGTGTTATTGGTTTTCGAGAAGTTGACCGTACCCTGAATTTGTCTCTTAAACCGCGTTCGTTTGAAATGTTGGAAAATGATGCTCAGATGATTCTGACCTACTTGGAATCAAATGGCGGATTTATGACATTGAATGATAAATCTTCACCAGATGATATCAAGGCAACTTTCGGTATTTCCAAGGGACAATTTAAAAAAGCTCTAGGCGGGCTTATGAAAGCTAAGAAAATTAAGCAAGATCAGTTTGGTACAGAATTGATTGACTAGTTTTGAGAAAGAAGGGGTACTTTATGACCATTTTTTTAAAAGTGACTTTGGTCGGTATGGTCATGAGTTTCATCTTTAATTTCATACTTGCTCGTCTTTGGCTGGCTTACCCAGCTGCTGTGGTCAACATGTTACCTAAAGAAATTCAAGCGCTAGCTCCTAAAGCTGACCCTAAGCCATTATGTAGGGTCAGGTGGAGCTTGTTTTTCCTTTATTTGCTCATTTTAGCCATTGGCTTGATGACAACAGCTTTATTTCAGATTAGAGGTTTTATACCTCTCTTCCGGATAGGCTATTGGCAAATGTTTTTGGTTAACTTAGGTGATTTGATTGGCTTGGATTGGTTCTTTCGAAAGAAATACTTGTGGAAGCTCATGATCGTGGGAACAGAAGATTGTCCGATCTGGAAAACTAAAGAATGGATGATGAGTCTGGGTTTGCCGGAGCATTTGCTATTTTGGCCGCTGATCGTTTGTCCTATGATGGGGCTTATCTATCAATGTGTGAATTTTTTGTAAGTAGGTATAAGTTATTTTATATAGTAAAATCTCAGACTTTCTGGGATTTTTCTGCTAAAATAAAAGCATTATAATTTAAGAGGTGCCAAATGGAACGTGCAATTTTTGCGGGCGGCTGCTTTTGGTGCATGGTGCAGCCTTTCGAGGAATTAGATGGAATTTTGTCAGTGAGGTCTGGTTACACAGGCGGTCATGTAGTCAATCCAAGCTATGAAGAGGTCTGCTCGCACACAACTGGTCACACCGAAGCCGTCGAAATTATTTTTGACAGTAGTAAGATTTCCTTTGCTGAATTAGTGGAAATTTACTGGACACAGACTGATCCGACAGACGCTCTTGGTCAGTTTGAAGACCGTGGGGATAATTATCGTCCTGTTATTTTCTATTTTAATGATCTTCAAAAGAAAATAGCAGAGCAGTCTAAGGCTAACTTGCAAGCTTCAGGTCGTTTTGATCAGCCTATCGTGACCAGGATTGAGCCTGCGCAGCCATTTTATGAAGCTGAAGAATATCATCAAGCTTTCTATAAAAAGAATCCACAACGTTATGAGCAAAGCTCTGCTATTAGACATTCATTTTTAAAGGAGAAGTGGCAATGAGAAAATCATTTTATAGCTGGCTCATGACCCAGCGAAATCCCAAAAGCCATGATCCAGTCGCTATTTTAGCTGATTTGGCTTTTGATGACACGACTTTTCCTAAACATACAGATGATTTTGAAGAAGTCAGTCGTTATTTAGAGGATGAGGCTAATTTTTCCTTTAATCTCAGTCAATTTGACCAGATTTGGGAAGACTATTTAGCGCATTAACATCGGATTGTTTTGTGTTAGTGGAGGAAGGCGCTCGTTGCTTTCCTTTTTTTGTCTTTCTTGCTGTGTTATAATAAGAGAGACTTTGGCAGATTGGAGTGATCAAATGCGATTTAATAACTTGCGAGAAATGGTTTATGAGAGCATGCAGCGATTTGTTCCTATTGCTCTCATTTATTCTTATATCTGTATCATTCAAAGTCTCTTTCTGACAGAGCGCAGCTTTTTTTCGGAGACTTTGTCTCTAAACCTATATAAAAATAGTTGGCTGTCTACTTTTGCTGATCGTTTGCTGTCTATTAATGGTTTGGTTTTAGACTTGCTGATGGGGCTTTTTTCAGCCTTTTTACTGAAGAAGTTAGTTAGTAGGGAATCAGAGCAATCTTTTTTATCTAGCCTTTTTCTTTTTATCTTTATTTGGTTTTGTCTGGGGCAATCCAATGTGCTTTTCAATAATCATTTGTTGGCCCAGCCTTTCTGGTTTCTCTCTATACTTGTGACAATTCTCTTTTCTTTTCTTAGCAATTGGGCAAGACGTTGGGAAAGAAAAACGCCCTTGTTGGTTTGGCTCCCAATTATAGGCCTTGTTTATCTGTCAACGAGTTTTAACGATTTAGCCAATCTTTTTCCCAACTTAGACCTAAACTATGCTTGGCAAAGTCTCTTTTTTGACTTGATTGGTAATGGTCCGACTCAGTTTATTACGGTTTTGGTTTGGTCTTTATTGGCAGTCTTTTTTCAGCTTTTCGGTTTTCCCAATCCAGCCTCTCTAACAGGAGCGGATTTTTACCTGCCTGTGGTGACGGACAATCTTAATGCGGTGCTCAGCCATTCTTCGGGAAAGGTAGAGCACTTAATGACCCTTTATACCTTACAATCTTCTTTTGCCCTTTTTGGTGGCGTAGGAATTTTGTTAGCCTTGGCTTTGGCAATTCTTATCGTTTTTAGAAAGAAGTCTGCTGGTCAGAGCAAGACCTATCTGATTTTGTCGGCTCTACCCTTGGTTTTCGACCAGCCTTTACCCTTTTTGATGAGCTTTCCTATTTTATTTCAGCCTTTGCTTTTGCTCCCAATGGCAATATCAACAGCTTTGGCGGAAGCTTCAGGAGCGATTTGCTTGTCATTAGGATTTCTGAAGCCTGCTATTTATGATGTTCCTGCTGGAACGCCCAACTTACTTTTTGGCTTTTTAGCCTCCAATGGTGACTGGCGTTATTTGTTAGTTGTGGGCGTGATTCTAGTCGTTTCAGCTGGTATTTATTATCCTTTTGTCAGGAAAATACTGGAAAGGGAGGCTTGTCATGAAAATGTGGCTTAGTCGCTTGTTAGGACTTCTGGTCCTTTGTCTATTTATCTTTATGGCTGTGGTTGGCCGCCAGCATCTTGTCGGAACGACTAAGTTTACGCGCCAAATTTATCGTTCAAGAATGAGACCAACCATTTTGGTTCCGGGTTCAAGCGCCACTCAGGAGCGCTTTAATAGTATGGTTAGCTCACTCAACAAAACAGGTAAAAAGCACAGCCTGCTCAAGCTGACAGTTAAGAAAGATAATAAGATTTCTTATAGTGGTCACTTAGCAGCTAATGATGAGCAGCCCTATATTGTCATTGCCTTTGAGGATAACACTGACAGCTATACTACCATTAAAAAGCAGGCTAAGTGGTTGCAGCTGGCTTTGACTCAGTTGCAAAAGAAGTATCGTTTTAGAAGTTTCAATGCCATCGGTCATTCCAATGGCGGTCTGGATTGGACCCTTTACCTAGAAAAATATTATGACGATAGTTCTTTTCATATGATGAAACTGATGACTATTGGCTCACCTTACAATTTTGAGCTGGAGTCTAGTTCTCACCGTACCCAAATGCTAACAGACTTAATTGCTAATCGTGAGGAATTGCCAGAAGATTTAACGGTTTATAATGTTGCAGGAACCAATTCTTACGATGGTGATTACATTGTTCCCATTGCTAGTGTCGAGTCAGGCAAGTATATTTTTCAAAAGCAGGTTAAGCACTACACGCAAATCACTGTAACAGGAGACGATGCCCAGCATTCTGACCTACCTCAAAACGAGGAAGTTTTGGCCTTGATATCAGAGCATATTTTAAATATCAAAATGAAGGGCAATAAGTCTATCAGGCCTTTCTAGAGTTGAAGACAACATAGATGAAAGAGACAGAAGATGAAAATTTCTTTTAACACCCAAGATGGACGATTTTCTATAATGTGGCAGCTGTGGTGTTTTATGACGATAACATTTTGCTATCTAAAAATGAACTTTTTCCAGCCTACTATTTACCAAGTTGTCGTGTTGACATGACGGAGCGCGCAGAAGTAAGTTTTCTGGCAGAGCTAAAGCAAAGTCTGGACCTTGACAATGAAGCAGAGCTTGTCAGGCCTTTATGGTTTGCAGAAGGATTTCAAAAGAATGCCTTTCATGATCTGACTCTTTACCTACAAGTGAACGTCAGACAGACAAATTTGGGAAAGAGCTTTAGACAAGTTGATGAAGACAGCTGGATAGATTATATGTGGTTACCTCTTGACCAGATCAATCAAGGAGACATTTATCCTAAGTTCTTGAAAGAGGTTAAGGAATTACCTCAGAATTTCAGCTTTATTTGAGAATGAGTTGTCAACGAGTCACGCTAGGCGTGATTCGTTTCTTTATCTACAAAGATGGCAAATGTGACAAGATATTAGTACGATGTATCAAACTATGAAGTCCTTTACAAGCAGAAAGCAATTTCTTTAAGAAAACTTAAAAGGCATCTTTTCTACCTTTCATTATGGTATGATATATTCCATACTCTTAAAAAGCAGAAAAGGAAAAGACACTATGTCTCATACATTTACTAAAAAATCACTTTTATTTTCAACTCTCGTTTTATCGGTCTTTGCGGCTAGTCAGGTCAAGGCGGATGAAAATGCTAGCGCCTGGACAGCTCGTTCGGTAGAAGAAATCAAGGCTGACCTTGTTAGCCAAGACAATCAAAAAACCTACACCGTGAAATACGGTGATACCCTAAGTACCATTGCAGATGCGATGGGGATTGATATGGTTGTCTTAGCCAACATCAATAAAATTGCTAATATTGATTTGATCTATCCTGATGCCATCTTGACGACAATCTATGATGACAAGCAGGAAGTGGTTTCTGTTACAGTGGAGACACCAGCTGCAGCAGGTTCTGACGAGACCATCTCTGCTTCGGCTGATTTGGCTAAAAATGAGGTCACTGTTGGCAATGAAGTTGTGGCTATCGGTGATTTGCAATCGGTGGCTGAAGCCAATCAGGCAAACAGTACCACAAAAGTAAGCACAAGTGAATCTTCACAAGAAGTTCAGCCATCTTCCACAACTGAAGCAAGTTTAGAGCAGACTGAAAATCAAGTTCAAGAAAGTAGCCAAGAGGTGGCGCCAGAAGTCAGTCAAGAGGTGGCAGCTGAGGCAACCAGTGCCGATTCAGAAGTTGAGACTGGTCAAGAAAGTTCATCTATCACAGCAGATAGCCAGACAACTGCTCCGGTGGCAGAGAGTCATAATCAACCAAGTCAAGCCGGCACGACTGAAGAAACTAATGCCAACCAGACGACCATCCCGACGGTTGAAAGTGCGACTCAAGCTATCGTTGAGAGCAAGGACAGTCAAACAAGCTATGGTCAATCCAGTCAGCCCCTTCAAGAGGCAATCAAGCAGATGGTGGAAACCAGTGCGAATTCAGCTAGTCAAACGAGCTCTGTAACGGATGATAACACGGGTCTGCAATCACAAACGGCAGCTTTTAAAGAAGAAGTAGCCAACACCTTTGGCATCACTTCTTTTAGTGGCTATCGTGCTGGGGCCTCTGACGACCACGGTTCAGGTTTGGCCATTGACTTTATGGTGCCGCAAAGTTCAGTTCTCGGAGATCAGGTTGCCCAGTATGCCATTAATCACATGGCTGACAGAGGTATTTCCTACATCATTTGGAAACAGCGGTTCTATGCTCCATATGCAAGCATCTACGGACCTGCTAATACTTGGAATCCAATGCCAGACCGTGGCAGCGTGACAGCCAACCACTACGATCATGTACATGTGTCTTTTAATTAAGATTAGCAGCATTTAAAAAACTGCTATTTTGGGGTCGCTGGGCTCATAGAATAGCAATTTATCTTTTTCCAGAGGAACTTGTCACTCATTCATTTCAAGACCATCGTTTATCTTCGTTCTGACAGTCACTTTTTAAGTGGCTGTTTTTATGTTATAATGGGACTGTTTTTGATACGAACATAGAAAATACTGAAGGAGAGTGGGCTATATGCGCGTACTTGGTACAATTTAACACTCAGTGAAAATCAAAATGATACTTGGTTGAGAACTTAACATGCTTACGATGCTTTGGAAAAAGATGAATCTTCCTAGATGTTTAATGTATCTTCGTCAACTTCCCTATTTTCCTTTGTATCGCTTAGCGGCTTTGTATTTTTGTTTCAGATTGCCATCTCTGCAAGTGACAGGCGATCCGAAAAGTGTTTTACATTGTCGCTGTTATCAGATAGGTTTGACACTTGCTCTAGTATCGTTTGATTTTCTTGAAAGATGTTGGAGCAATCTGCTTGTTTTTACAGATTGCTCTCTAATCCAACCCTTGTGGCACTAGTATTATATTAAGGAAATTTTCTATGTTTCAAAAATCGTATCATCATAATATTGCTCTTTTGGGGGCAACAGAGTTTTTTAGTTTCTTTGGGATTACCAGTTTTTGGTTGCTCTTTCTGAGTCAGCACGGTATGAGCCTGTGGCAAATTGGGATGCTGGAGAGCCTTTTTCACGCGACCAGCCTCTTGTCAGAAGTCCCCTCAGGTCTTTTGGCTGACCGATTTAGCTATCGAACCAATCTTTACCTCAGTCGTCTGACCTCCATCTTGTCTTGCCTGCTGATGTTAGCTGGTCAGGGCAACTTTTGGATTTATGCTGGGGGCATGATTCTCAACGCCTGGTCTTACAATTTTGATTCGGGGACGAGCGCAGCCATGCTCTTTGAGTCTGTTAAAGAAGCTGGGCTGGAAAAGAGATTTCTCAAAATCTCCAGCTTTCTTTCAGGCATCTCAGAAGGCACTAGAACCTTGGGTACAGTGGCAGCGGGATTCTTTGTTCATGGCTTGCTAGAACTGACTTATCTTATTCAAATCGCTTGTTCACTGGTGGTTGTCTTTCTCATCTTCCTCATGAAAGAACCGACTGTCAAGAAAGAAGCTAGGCAATCTGCCAGTCTGCATAAGATTGTTAAAATCGTTCTGAAAGAATTTAAGCGTAATCCCAATCTTCTCATTTGGCTGGTCACCAGCCAAATCATCAGTGCTGTTATGTGCATGTTTTATTTTTACTATCAAAATGAGTTGGAAAGTCTGACTTCGTGGCAGATTAGCCTAATCATGTTAGTTTCCAGTGCCATTAACATTGCGGCTGTTTGGTTGGCTAGCCAGATTGGGGAAAATCGCAGAGCGCTCAGTTTGTTTCCAATTTTAGTTGGTTTGACAGGTCTGATTTACCTATTTGCCATGACAGGCTTACCCCTTGTTTATGTTTTGATCTACTTGTTGACGGACGGCTTATACGCCCTCTTTGTTCCCATTTACAGCAATGACTTGCAGCTACTGATTCCAAGTGATGTGAGAGCCACCATGCTCAGCGTCAATGCCATGCTTTTCAGTCTGTCCATGATTGTTATCTTCCCCTTGACAGGTTTCCTGATTGACACGCTGGGCTTTTCCTTGACCTTCCTCGCGCTGGGAATTCTGCTTATCCTTTGTGTTCCCTTGCTCATTTTGGGGGCGCAGCTATTTTAGCAAATAATTGGCCAGAATCACGCTTTTGCGTGATTTTTTGGTATAATGAAGTCACCAACAAGAAGAAAAGAGAATGAATTTGCAAGAATTTTCTAGTGAAATTGCTTTACAACATCCTGATGACATGCTGGCGCTCTTTGGCTCCAACGAGCGTCACCTGCGGTTGATGGAGGAAAATTTAGGGGTCATTATCCATGCTCGCACCGAGCGCGTTCAGATTCTAGGTGATGACGAAAAAGCTGTCGAATTGGCTCGCTTGACCATCCAGGCTCTCCTTGTCTTGGTTGGGCGTGGCATGATTGTCAATACCTCTGATGTGGTAACAGCCCTTTCCATGGCACAAAATGGAACGATTGACAAGTTTGTTGCCCTCTACGAAGAAGAGATCATCAAGGACAGCTATGGCAAACCTATCCGCGTCAAAACATTAGGGCAAAAGATTTATGTGGATAGCGTTAAGAACCACGATGTGGTCTTTGGTATCGGCCCAGCAGGGACTGGGAAGACTTTCTTAGCTGTTACGCTAGCGGTCACGGCTCTCAAGCGCGGACAAGTCAAGCGTATCATCTTGACCCGCCCTGCGGTAGAAGCAGGTGAAAGTCTTGGTTTCTTGCCCGGAGACCTCAAGGAGAAGGTTGATCCTTACCTGCGTCCTGTCTACGATGCTCTCTATCAGATTTTAGGTAAGGAGCAAACAACCCGTCTTATGGAGCGAGAAATCATTGAAATTGCTCCACTGGCTTACATGCGTGGACGGACCTTGGATGACGCCTTTGTCATCTTGGACGAAGCGCAAAATACCACCATCATGCAGATGAAGATGTTCTTGACCCGCTTAGGCTTCAATTCCAAGATGATTGTCAATGGGGATATTAGTCAGATTGATTTACCTCGTAATGTGAAGTCGGGTTTGATTGATGCGACAGAGAAATTGAAAAAGATTAAGCAGATTGATTTTGTTTACCTGTCAGCCAAGGATGTAGTGCGCCACCCCGTCGTTGCAGAAATCATCAATGCTTACGAGGAAGGTAGCCATTTTTCAGAAGAAAAATCAGGCTTGACTAGTTATGAAAGTATTGGTGAGCCAGCCAAGGAACTAGAAGGTAGCCAAGCTATAAATCCTCTTGACTGATTGGGGTAAGTTGCATACGGCTGAACGAGGGTAAGTATGCTTGCAGAAGCCTCTGCCTTTGGAGCTGGGAATCCAATTTTGTGGACCAGGGATTTTATCCAAAGAGCTAATAGTAGAATTAGTCATCAAGAAAAAATGATTACGTGACCGATGGTAAGATTGTGCTGACCATCAATGCCTCATCTTGCACCGTTATTACAGGATATAGAAAGTGAGAAATTGAATAGTGGTTGCTATTGAAAATTTGTCTGAACATTATAATTGTCGCAGGGTGACGCAAGCTGATTTTCCAGCTGTTTTAGCTCTGTATGAAAGTAATCCTCTGTATTTTCAGTATTGTCCGCCAGAACCAAGTTTGGACAGTGTGAGAGAAGACATAGAGCGGTTACCTGATGGTAAAACGAAGACTGATAAGTTCTTTGTAGGTTTTTGGAACGGTGCTGATTTAGCGGCTGTCATGGATTTTGTCTATGCTTATCCTGATGAGCAGACGATTTTTATTGGTCTGTTTATGCTTAATCAGTCTTATCAAGGAAAAGGCCTTGGTAGTCAGCTTGTAGCAGAAGCGCTAGCCCATTTTTCAGAAAACTTTCAAAAGGTTCGATTGGCATATGTCAAAGGAAATCCCCAATCTCAGCATTTTTGGGAAAATCAGGGTTTTCAGCCGACTGGCGTTGAGGTGGAGCAGGACTTGTATAGAGTTGTCATTATGGAGAAAAACTTAGGGAAATAAGCATGATTGATATTGGCGTCAAAAATAGACAGTAACACTTTTGAACCTGAAGTCGTACCAAGGCTTCTTTTTCTTTAGTATGCTCTCTATAATAAGGAGTTCCGTGGCTAGCAGCTAAATCTGGGCAACATACCGCTGGGACATGCGCAGTATCTTCTTTATCTGAACTACTACCAGGACATTATTCTTATTGTCTTAGGCCTTATCAATTTCATTGAGGATCGGATTGTTTTCTTATCTTTCAGCTAATATTTTTTGGCGCCATATTGCATTCATAGATTGAGCTTGTTCAGAAAGAAAGTTCCATTTGATAAAAAAGTCTAATACTTGTAAAATGGTAGTGCGTTTCTTAGTTTAGAAAAACCGCGACACTGAGAATAGGAGGAGACATGGATAAAATCACACAAGCCATCATGCAAGATGAGCAAAATAAACAGTACACTTTAGATGGTATCAAACCGCTTTACTCGGCACCAAGGACGGCTCGCATTGTCATCGTTGGGCAGGCGCCAGGCATTGTGGCGCAGGAGACCAGACTCTTTTGGAATGACCGTAGCGGTGTGCGTCTGCGTGACTGGATGGGCGTTGATGACGAGACTTTTTATCATTCGGGACTTTTTGGCATCATTCCTATGGATTTCTACTATCCAGGTAAGGGGAAATCAGGTGATCTACCACCTCGTAAGGGTTTTGCGGAAAAATGGCATGCACTGCTCTTGGAGCAAATGCCTGACGTTCAGTTAATCATTCTGGTCGGTGCTTATGCACAAAAATATTATCTCAAAGATAATTTCAAGAAGAATTTGACCGAGACGGTTCACCATTTTGAAGACTATCTCCCTAATTATCTGCCCTTAGTTCACCCATCACCTCGCAATCAAATGTGGATGAAAAAGAATCCTTGGTTTGAAGAAGACCTCCTGCCTATCTTGAAAGAAAAGGTGGCCAGCATTTTAAGTCAACCCAGTTAAGATAAGTAAGAAGAGAAGTTCACTATTGCTAAAAAATCAATAAGAGATAAGAACTTCTAGTGCCCAGCAAGCGCTAGAGGTTTTGTTATGGATCGGATCCCTAACAAGATAAAAGCCCGTTGTTACGGGTTTTAGTCAAGTAAATCATAGCACTAGTCTGAACGAAGTTCAGCGAAGGTCTTTAGACGTCGCTGGAGGGAAACGGCTTATAGCTGGTGTACAAGCCACCCGTTTTCACGGGTGGTTATGACTTGGTAAAAAATGAAGATATAAGAACCTGTATTCACAGTTCAGCACTTCTATCTAAGGCTAGATTTTCAGCTACTCATCGTTAGTTTTTTCAAAATACAGTCAGTATTCCCTCAAGAAACTGCCTTGATTAGCGAAAAACTATCTCTGATCTATAAGCACTTTGCGTGTGAATACAGGTTCTAAGAGATAAAATTAGTCTTTTTTTCTTGATTTCGTCTTGAAGAGTTTCTGGGTCAGAAGGCTCCTTGTCCTCAGCCTTCCTAGAAATTTGCCGAGTTAGTTAATCAATATAGTATTGGCGTGATATGCTGGGCAAGGAAATCAATTGTCCATAGTTAGCAGCTTCACAAATTTCCACTAAAACGGCTAACATTCAGCTGATAGAAGTTGATGGCATCCTCGCAATTCCTCCTTGTTTACTTAGTAATATTTTATTATAACCGATTACTGTTTTTTGGGGGAAAAGAGTAATTTTTAAGACGGAGTTAAAGTTTAAAACTATAAGATAAATAACTGGAGAAATGAAAAATAAATCTTTCTGAATGGAGAATGATCTGTAATACCTTCTAGTATCACACCTTATAAAAGCAGGACTATCCTGTTTTTTTGTTAGGCTTGTGGTATAATGGGAGGTGAGAAATGTAGAACGAATAGGAAGGGTAAGGGCTTCAATTTTACTGAATGATTTGAGGAGTCCTGTGTATTTGTGAATGTATGTTGAAATGATTGATGAAACTGGTCAAGTTTCTGAAGAAATTAAGAAGCAAACCTTGGATTTATTGGAGTTTGCAGCTCAAAAGATTGGTAAGGAAAACAAGGAAATGGCGGTGACTTTCATTACTAATGAGCGCAGCCACGAACTTAATCTAGCCTATCGTGACACCGACCGCCCAACGGATGTTATTAGTTTAGAGTATAAGCCAGACGTTCCTTTTTCTTTTGATGAGGAAGACCTGGAAGACAATCCTGAACTAGCAGAGATGATGGATGAGTTTGACAGTTATATCGGTGAGCTCTTTATTTCCATTGATAAGGCGCGTGAACAGGCAGCAGATTATGGTCATTCTTTTGAGCGTGAAATGGGCTTCTTGGCTGTCCATGGCTTCCTTCACATCAACGGTTATGACCATTACACACCCGAAGAAGAAAAAGAAATGTTTACTTTACAGGAAGAGATATTGACTGCCTATGGACTTAAGAGAGAATGATGCAAACGAGGTTAAGGTTTACGAGAAATCAGGGAAGATTGAGCCAGAAGCGACCAAGAAGAAATGGAAAAACACCAACTTTTTAGATAGTTTTTCTTTTGCTGTGACAGGGATTAAGACAGCTTTTGCTGAAGAGCGCAATATGCGTAAGCATGCTGTCTCAGCTTTTCTGGTGCTTGTAGCGGGCTTGGTTTTTAAGGTATCCATTGTTGAGTGGATGATGTTGGCTTTGTGCGTTTTTTTGGTGATTACTTTTGAAATTGTCAACTCTGCTATTGAAAATGTGGTGGATTTGGCGAGTGATTACCATTTTTCCATGCGTGCCAAGAAGGCTAAAGATATGGCAGCAGGAGCGGTGTTGATGGTATCAATCTTAGCCATCATTATCGGTATGCTGATTTTCCTACCCAAGGTCTGGGCTCTGCTATTTTAAAAAAGAAAAACAATAAGAGGAAGTAAAATGACATTTAAGTCTGGCTTTGTAGCCATTTTAGGCCGTCCTAACGTCGGCAAATCAACGTTTTTGAATCATGTTATGGGGCAAAAGATAGCTATCATGAGTGACAAGGCGCAAACGACGCGCAATAAAATCATGGGTATCTATACGACGGACACTGAGCAGATCGTCTTTATTGACACGCCAGGAATTCATAAGCCTAAAACAGCACTGGGAGATTTCATGGTGGAGTCGGCTTACTCCACGCTTCGCGAAGTAGAAACGGTTCTCTTTATGGTACCAGCCGACGAGAAGCGCGGTAAGGGTGATGATATGATCATGGAGCGTCTCAAAGCGGCAAAAATTCCTGTCATCCTAGTCATCAACAAGATTGACAGGGTTCATCCTGACCAGCTTTTGGAGCAGATTGATGATTTCCGCTCGCAAATGGACTTCAAGGAAATCGTGCCTATTTCTGCCTTGCAAGGAAATAATGTTGAAACCCTCATGACCATTCTCAAGGACAATTTGGAAGAAGGTTTCCAATATTTCCCAGAAGATCAAATTACTGATCACCCAGAACGTTTCTTGGTGTCAGAGATGATTCGCGAGAAAATCCTCAAATTGACTGAGCAAGAAGTGCCTCACTCTGTTGCTGTCATCATTGAGTCAATGAAACGCGACGAGGAAACAGATAAGGTTCATATTCGCGCCACAATTATGGTGGAACGTGACAGCCAAAAGGGGATTATTATCGGTAAGCAAGGGGCTATGCTCAAGAAAATCGGTAAAATGGCTCGCCGTGACATTGAAATCATGCTGGGTGATAAAGTTTACCTAGAAACTTGGGTCAAGGTCAAGAAAAACTGGCGCGATAAGAAATTGGACTTAGCTGACTTTGGCTATAATGAGAAGGAATACTAGGATGACAGAGGACTATATTTCCTACATCCGCTCAAAGGTTGGACACGACAAGGTGATTCTCAACTTCGCTGGTGGCATCTTAGCCGACAATGAAGGTAAGGTACTTATGCAGCTACGCGGTGATAAAAAGACGTGGGCCATTCCTGGTGGTACCATGGAATTAGGTGAGTCGTCTTTGGATACTTGTAAGCGTGAGTTTCTGGAAGAGACAGGCATAGAGGTTGAAGCGACTCGTCTGCTTAATGTTTATACTAATTTTGAGGAAGTTTATCCCAATGGTGATGCGGTGCAGACAGTCGTTTTCATTTATGAACTGAAAGCTATATCAGAAATCACTATTGAGGGGTTTCACAATGAAGAAACCCTCGAGCTCCGCTATTTTTCAAGAGAAGAAATGGAGCAGTTAGAGTCAGTTTCTGCCAAACATCGTCTCATGCTGGATGAATATTTTACAAACAGCTTTGTCATGGGGCATTGATAGTGAGTTGGGGTGGGGCACAAAACGTCCTCCCTATTTTTATAGTTTTTGAAAATCAAAAGGATAGGTTTTTGCGACCATGACCGAAATGAACGGCTCCTATTTCGCTTGATTTTCTGTGATAATCAGAAGGAGGTCTCCTATGACTTATTTGGATATGTTAGTGGATAGTGTTAATCGTGCCAGAGAACGCTTTTTGCGCATGTTGGAAGGTGTTTCTTTGGTGCAAGCCAATGCCTTTCCTGCTGCTAGCACTTCCGCACAGCTCAAATCATTGACTTGGTTGACTTGGCACACGGCGCGTGAATTGGATTTACAGATTGCGGCCTTAGCTGGTCAGGACTCTATTTGGAAGAGTCAGGATTGGCAGGCAAAGTTTTCCTTTGAACTGGCGGAAAATGAAGATGGTTGGAATCATAGCTTGGAAGAAGCGCAGCGCATTGTGACTGATGACCTAGAAGATTTGCGAGGCTATCTCAATGCTGCGGCAGATGCGGCTATTACTTACCTGCAAAATCTGGACGAAAGTAGCTTATCAGACATTGTTGATGAATCTTGGACACCTGCGGTGACACGCGGCGTTCGTCTCGTCTCGATCATTGACGATGCGGTCATGCATTCAGGACAAGCTATCTACGCGAGACGCTTACTAGGCTTGAAAGATTAGGATTTTGGAAATAGCAGAGCAACAATGATGCTGTAGGCTACCTTCTTACGGAGAGTTTAGAGAAATGATGACATCTGATAATGACAAAAAAGAACAAAGATATTGTGACTTACTGGCTTCCCTGTACACTATCACCTGTACATTGGTGCTTTTGTGTTTCTGTTTTTGGATTGGAGGCACGATTTTATTTATAAGCCTTTTTACATTTGGTATCCCTCTGTTCTTGATGCTTCTTCCTGCTTTAGGCGGCTACATGTTTAAAGCAAAAAGTTGGTGGTCTGTCCTCTTGAGTTATCTGTGCAGTTTAACGGTCTTACCGGCTTTGATAGCTGCCTGTCAAGATTTTCCCTTGAAACGTATGGTAGACGAAGCACCTCATTATGAGACTTTGTCAGTGACTTTTTCGGTTGTTGCGGTGGTGACATTCTCTTTATTTTTAATTGTTGCGACTTTGTCAATGATTTATTGTTTGGATACCTATAAGAACTGTTCAAAAATGGACTAATATATAGAAAGGTTAGGGTAGATTGTGATTAGATGCAAAGTTAATACAGCGTCAATGCCCTTTATAATGTGATTATGCCAGAATTACCTGAAGTGGAGACAGTCAGGCGCGGGTTAGAGCGCTTGGTAGTTGGAAAAATGATAAAAGCGGTAGATCTGCGTGTGCCCAAGATGGTTAAAACAGACCCTGACCGCTTTAAATTGGACTTGCCTGGCCAGACCATCGAGGCTATGCGTCGCCGTGGTAAGTATTTGATTTTTGATTTAGGAAAACAAGTGCTGATTTCGCATCTACGTATGGAAGGTAAATATTTGCTCTTTCCTGATCAAGTGCTAGACAATAAACATTTTCATGTTTTTTTCAGTTTGGATGATGGATCAACTTTGGTTTACCAAGATGTGCGCAAGTTTGGAACCTTTGAGTTGCTGTCAAAGTCAGAAGAAGAAACTTACTTTGTCAAAAAGAAAATCGGTCCAGAGCCCAATGCGAAAGATTTCAAACGAGCGCCTTTTGAGCGAGCTTTGCTATCATCTAAAAAACTCATAAAGCCGCTCCTTTTGGAGCAAAAGCTGGTCGCAGGGCTGGGGAATATCTATGTGGACGAGGTTTTGTGGGCATCTAAAGTCCATCCGGAGCGTCTAGCTAACAGTCTTAAAAAGGCGGAAATCAAGCGACTGCATGATGAGACGATTCGAATCTTACAACTAGGCATTGACAAGGGCGGATCGACCATTCGGACCTATCGCAATGCTTTGGGGGAGGATGGAACGATGCAGGAATGCTTGCAAGTCTATGGTCGTAGGGGCGAACCGTGCCCGCGCTGCGGCACCAGCATTGTTAAGAAACATGTAGGAGGACGGGGCAGTCATTTTTGTCCCAAGTGTCAAAGATTATGACAAAAATTATCGGAGTTACGGGTGGTATCGCCTCGGGAAAATCCACTGTGGTAGCTGAAATCCGCAAGGCGGGCTATGAGGTCATTGATGCAGACAGTGTCGTCCATGAGCTGCAGGCTAAAGGCGGCAAACTCTATCAAGCTCTCATCTTTGCCTTTGGTACTGGTATTTTGAATGCGGCAGGTGAGCTGGACAGGCCTAAATTGTCCCAGCTGATTTTTTCTAGTCCTGAGAATCGGGAGAAATCTGCGAAGTTGCAAAATAAAATCATTCGTCAGGAGTTAGCGACAAGGCGTGATCAGCTAGCACAAAGTCAAGAGATTTTTTTCATGGATATTCCGCTTTTGATTGAGCTAGATTATGTGGACTGGTTTGATCAGATTTGGTTGGTGGCTGTGGATAAGGAGACGCAAATCAAGCGCTTGATGGCACGAAATGCATATAGCAAAGCAGAAGCGGAGCTCCGAATTGCTGCCCAAATGCCACTAGAAGAAAAGAAGAAGCAGGCAACTTTGGTGCTTGACAATAATGGCACCTTGACTGAGCTGGTGGAGCAGGTCAGTCAAGCTTTGACAGACCTGACAGCACAAAAGTAGGCAGGTGACCTGCCAAAAGTTCCAAGTCTGTGTTATAATAATCAATGAACTTTTTTTGGAAAGAAGATGATGACTTATAAGTGAGCAGGCAGTTTCTGAAGTAAATTGGAGGCAGAATATGAGGGTGGCTTGGCTTGGTAATTTCTTTACTGGGGCAAGCTTTTCACTTGTTATGCCTTTTATGGCTTTGTATGTTGAGGAGCTAGGTGCTCCTAAAAATAGGGTGGAATGGTACGCTGGCTTAGCGGTTTCCTTGTCAGCCTTGGCATCGGCTTTAGTTGCTCCTGTCTGGGGAAGGTTAGCTGATCGGTATGGGCGTAAGCCGATGATGATCCGAGCTAGTTTGGTCATGACCTTCACCATGGGTGGACTGGCCTTTGTACCAAACGTCTTCTGGCTCTTGCTTTTAAGGGTGCTAAATGGTCTTTTCTCAGGTTATGTGCCTAATTCGACAGCCTTGATTGCTAGTCAGGCTCCTAGGCAGCATTCTGGTTATGCATTGGGAACTTTGGCAACAGGAGTAACGGCAGGAAGTCTGATTGGTCCACTGTTGGGCGGCTTTTTAGCTGACCTGCTGGGTATTCGTCAGGTCTTTTTATTGGTTGGTTTCATTTTACTGATTTGTAACCTGATGACAGTCTTTTTTGTTAAGGAAGATTTTCAACCGATGGAAAAATCAGATGTCATGCCAACGCGTCAGGTTTTAAAAAAGGTCAAGGACAGACAAGTTTTGCTGGGACTTTTTGTGACCAGCATGATTATTCAAATCTCGGCTCAGTCAGTAGCTCCTATTTTGAGCCTTTACATTCGACATCTTGGGCAAAGGGAGAACCTCATGTTTGTGTCAGGTCTGATTGTCTCAGCCATGGGCTTCTCTAGCATGATGTCCAGTTCAACTTTAGGAAAAATTGGTGACAAACTTGGTAATCATCGCCTACTCTTGCTGGCACTGTTTTACAGTTTTAGTATGTATGTCCTATGTGCCCTCAGTCAATCGCCATTGCAGCTAGGAATTGTGCGCTTTCTCTACGGTTTTGGGACAGGTGCTCTTATGCCGAGTATCAATTCTCTCTTAACTAAAATCACACCTCGGGAGGGCATTTCACGTATTTTTTCCTACAATCAGATGTTTAGTAATATAGGACAAGTTTTGGGACCATTTATCGGTTCGGCTGTGGCGACAAGTCTGGGTTACCGTTCGGTTTTCTATGTGACCAGCCTCATTGTCTTTACCAATTTTGTGTGGAGTTTTACCAACTTTCGAAAATATTTAAATGTTAAGGAAATCGTGTGAGAGTAAAAATTAATTTAAAATGCAGCTCCTGTGGCAGTAAAAATTATCTGACCAGCAAAAATAAGGTCAGTCACCCTGAGAAAATTCAGGTGCCTAAGTATTGTCCTAAGGAGAGAAAAGTAACCCTACATGTTGAATCTTGAAGTAAATTATGCTAAAATTAGCTTTGACCATAGTGGAGGATGAAATATGTACAACTTACTACTTACTGCACTGCTTATTTTGTCAGTGATTATTGTTATTGCTATTTTTATGCAACCGCAAAAAAATCCAGGCAGTAATGTATTTGATAATTCTGGTTCGGAAGCACTGTTTGAACGAACAAAAGCACGTGGCTTTGAAGCCTTTATGCAACGTTTTACAGCAGTTCTGGTTTTCTTCTGGTTGGCCATTGCTTTAGTTCTTGCGATTTTATCAAGTAAATAAAAAAGTGAGCTTGACAGAGTTGGTCTGGCTCATTTTTTAATGGTTAGTAAGTTAATCAATAAATTTAAACAAGTAAAGGAAAATATGAAAGAAGCAATTATTACTTATTTAGAAAGAAACGGCAAGTCAAATATTAATGACTTGGCAGCTGGTCTTGACATGGCTGGTGCGGAGAAGTTTCCGCGTCTGATCAAGGCTATTTCCAGTTTAGAAAGTAAGGGTAAGTTACGTTTTGATAACGATGGCAACCTTAATTTACGTCCTAAAGAGGAGACTAAGAAGCTTATCACTGTTCAAGGAATTTTTCGTGCCAACAAGGCAGGCTTTGGTTTTCTCAGCGTTGATGACGATGAAGAGGATATGTTCATTGGGCGCAATGATGTGGGGCATGCCATCGATGGTGATACGGTTGAAGTGGTTGTTAAGAAACCTGCTGATCGTCTCAAGGGAACAGCAGCTGAGGCGCGTGTCGTTGGTATTGTGGAGCGCAGCATCAAGACCGTTGTCGGAAAATTTATCCTAGATGATGACAAGCCTAAATACGCTGGCTACATCAAATCCAAAAATCAAAAGATTCAGCAGAAAATCTATATCAAGAAAGAACCCATTGCTCTTGATGGAACAGAGATTATCAAGGTTGATATTGACAAATACCCAACGCGTAAGCATGATTATTTTGTAGCCAGCGTGCGTGATATTGTTGGTCACCAGGGGGATGTCGGGATAGATGTTCTAGAAGTTTTAGAGTCAATGGACATCGTTTCTGAATTTCCAGAAGACGTGTTGGCTGAGGCAAATGCGGTACCTGATGCGCCAAGTGACAAGGACATGATTGGACGTGTTGACCTGCGCAATGAAGTCACCTTTACCATTGATGGTGCAGATGCCAAAGATTTGGATGATGCGGTACATATCAAGCTCTTAGACAATGGCAATTTTGAACTGGGTGTCCATATAGCAGATGTGTCTTACTATGTGACGGAAGGCTCTGCTCTCAACCGTGAAGCACTTAATCGCGGAACCTCTGTCTATGTGACAGACCGCGTTGTGCCAATGCTGCCAGAACGCTTGTCAAATGGTATTTGCTCGCTAAACCCTAATGTGGACCGTTTGACTCAGTCGGCTATCATGGAAATTGACCGCAATGGTCATGTGGTCAATCATCAGATTTGCCAGTCAGTCATCAAGACGACCTTTCGTATGACTTATAGTGCGGTCAATGACATTATCGCAGGCGATGAAGAATTGATTGAGCAGTATCAACCAATCGTTGAATCCATCCATCACATGGTGGCTCTACATAAGATTTTGGAAAGCATGCGCGAACGTCGTGGCGCTCTAAATTTTGACACTAGTGAAGCAAAAATCATCGTCAATGACAAGGGCATGCCAGTAGATATTGTCCTGCGTAGTCTCGGTATTGCAGAACGCATGATTGAATCCTTCATGTTGGCTGCTAATGAATGTGTTGCTGAGCATTTCACTCGTCTCAAACTCCCTTTTATCTATCGGATTCACGAAGAACCCAAGGCTGAGAAAGTTCAGAAATTCTTGGATTATGCCTCTGTTTTTGGTGTCCATATTCACGGGACGGCTAATAAAATCAGCCAGTCTGCCCTGCAAGAATTTATGTCTAAGATGGAAGGTAAGCCTGGCGCAGAAGTGCTCAACATGATGCTCTTACGTTCTATGCAACAGGCTCGCTATTCTGAACACAATCACGGTCACTATGGTTTGGCGGCTGAATATTATACACATTTCACCAGCCCCATTCGTCGCTATCCTGACTTGCTAGTGCATCGCATGGTACGTGAATACAGCCATTTAACCGAAGACAAGATTGAGCACTTCAAGGAAGTCATTCCAGAGATTGCTACGCAATCCTCAACCTTGGAACGCCGCGCTATTGATGCAGAGCGTGTTGTTGAGGCTATGAAGAAGGCTGAATACATGGAAGAATACGTCGGTCAGGAATTTGACGGCGTGGTGTCCAGTGTGGTCAAGTTTGGACTTTTCATTGAACTCCCTAATACCATAGAAGGACTTATTCATGTGACGACCCTACCTGAATTTTACAATTATAATGAGCGCACGCTGACCCTACAAGGTGAGAAGTCTGGCAAGGTCTTCCGCATAGGTCAGCCAATCAAGATTAAGCTGGTTCGTGCTGAAAAGGAAACAGGCGACATCGACTTTGAATACCTGCCAAGTGATTATGATGTCATTGAAAAAGTTGCCAAATCTGATCGTCGAAGTCGAAAGTCTGGCCGTGGCAATGGCAGAGCTGGTCGAGACGACAAGCAAAAGGATAGAGGACGTAATAAGATTTCTGATAAAAGAGCCAAGCGCAGCTCTGAAAAACGTAAAGGTAAGAGGAATAGCGACAGCAACTCTAACAATAAGCGAAGTGAGATATCAGCTCTTTCTTCTAAAAAGAAAAAATCAAAAAAGCCTTTCTACAAGGAGGTCGCAAAGAGAGCTAAGAAAAGGAGGTAGGTATGGCTAAGGGTGAAGGAAATGTCGTCGCGCAGAATAAAAAGGCGCGGCATGATTATACCATTGTCGATACAATCGAAGCGGGAATGGTACTGACGGGGACGGAGATTAAGTCGGTTCGCGCGGCTCGTATCCAGCTTAAGGATGGCTATGCACAAATAAAAAATGGGGAAGCCTGGTTAATCAATGTTCATATCTCTCCTTTTGAGCAAGGGAATATCTGGAATCAAGATCCAGAACGCACGCGCAAGCTCTTGCTCAAAAAGAAGGAGATTGTTAGGTTAGAAAATGAACTTAAAGGGACAGGTATGACCTTGGTGCCGCTCAAAGTTTATCTTAAAGATGGCTTCGCCAAGGTTTTAATTGGTCTGGCCAAAGGAAAACATGACTATGATAAACGTGAATCTATCAAACGCCGTGAGCAGGACAGAGATATTAAGCGTGTCATGAAGAGTATGAATCGGAGATGATGAGTCTAGGATTTTCCTAGGCTTTTTCTGTAATTTTTTCTTAGTTAGTGCGGACATCAGCACGTTTCTTCGGACTGATGAGAAAGGTTCCGATTTTCTGTTCGCATACATTAACAGTCAAATCAATTGACAAGCTTGTTAGAAGATTCTAAACTAGTTCTTGCGTCACTATGGTGATGGCTTAGAAATGAGGAATAAAATGTATCAATATGATGTTGTTTTTATCGGTTCGGGTCATGCTAACTGGCATGCGGCGGTAACTTTAGCGCAAGCGGGTAAAAAGATTGCCGTTGTGGAGAAGGATGTGACGGCTGGGACTTGTACCAATTATGGTTGTAATGCTAAGTTTTTGTTAGATACGCCTTTTGAGTTTTTGGACGGTCTTGCACGCTATGAAAAAGCAGGTATCGCCAGCAATGGCAGCCTAGATTGGTCTGCCTTGATGGCAATGAAGAAGCAAGAAATTCCAACCTATGCACCATTTATGGAGGGCATGTTTGCTCAGCTCAAGATTGACCTGCTCAAGGGTTATGGAAAACTTGTGGATGCCCATACAGTAGCCGTTGACGACCAAAAGATTACAACGGATTACGTTGTGATTGGTACGGGGCAACGCCCAGCTCGACTTAATATTGAAGGCAAGGAATTACTTCACGATAGCCGTGATTTTCTTGACTTAGATGTTATGCCAAAGCGTCTGGTCTTCATCGGAGCGGGCATCATCTCCATGGAATTCGCCACAATGGCTTCCAAACTTGGTTCAGAAGTTCATATTGTTGAATTTGCGGACAAGGCCTTGGCTGCCTACCCTGCTGATTACGTGAAAACTGTCGTGGATAAGATGACCCAAGAAGGAGTGACCTTCCACTTTGGTCAGGCTGTTCAAACCGTTATTTCTGTGGGAAATAGCCTGCGCGTGACAACAGCCCAAGGCTTGAAAATCGAGACTGACTATGTTTTGGATGCGACAGGTCGTATCTCTAACGTAGAAAACATTGGTTTGGAAGACTTAGGAATCGCATTTAATCGCTCAGGAATCGTCGTCAATGACCACCTGCAAACAGCTGTGCCAAATATTTTTGCCAGCGGAGATGTTATTGATAAGACCATTCCACGTTTGACACCGACAGCTAGCTTTGAATCAGACTATATTGCAGGACAAATTCTTGGAAATACTGAGCCAATCAACTATCCTGTTGTGCCGAACTTAGTCTTTACCTTCCCACGCATAGCCCAAGTTGGTTTGACAGTTGAGGAGGCCCAATCGGAGCCTGACAAATACAAGGTAGTTGCCATTCCATTTGGTCAACAACTTAAATTCCAAACCAAATTGGAAGACGAAGCCCATATCACCCTCATTATCAACCAAGAAAAAGAATTAGTCGGAGCTAGTTTACTGGGCAATGAAGCTGGTGAAATGATTAACTTCCTCACCCTTGTCATCAACCAGAAAATCAAAGCAGCTGACCTCAGCCAAATCATTTTTGCCTTCCCAGGCACAACCAATGGGCTGATTAATGCTCTTAAAACAGCCATGAGATGAGTAAAGAGTCTTTGGGTACTTAACACAAGAGACTTAAAACAAAGTTGAAGTTTAATTGCTGAGTTTGTTTTAGGTCTTTTCTCTTGATTATTTATTTGGGTTATTTTCCAAGCATCGCTATGGTTTTAGGAGGAAGGATGGTGGCAATTGTCGGTTGTTCTTATGAATGTGATTCTGCCTTGTTCTATTTTGTCATCTGAGCACCAACTGACCGTTACACTCCAGCTTTTGATTGCCTGTTTCTTTGGGATGCTGGGCAGGTGTTTTTGGATATGGTTGTTCATTACTTTGAAAAGAGTGACAAGCCTGATGCCAAGGCTATCGTTCTAATCCAAAGTTTTAGTTTTAACATTGCTACTTTTGTTCTGCCCTTTGTCATGACTTTTTCCCAAGTGCAGCGAATGCTGCAACGCCTTGGCTTTATGGCGGCGGTGTTGTCAAGCCTACTCTATCTCTTCTTGCCTGTTGATTTGGTGATAAAACAGATGATGTTACCTTGTTTTTTGCACCTATTTCAACATCTGAACCTGTTTATGCTATGTAGCAACTAGATTCTGAACCACCAATCTCAATTTCCTCAGGGTCTTAAACAACATGCTCCATCTAATCTATCCTTTACTAAAGCAAAAAATCTCCCTGAGTAATAAACTCAGGGAGATTCAGTTATTATTATTCTTTAAATTGTTTAAGGCGAATGACTTCAATCTTGTAGCCATCTGGATCGGTGATGAAGTAGTACATCTTAGGCTTTCCAGGCAGACCAGAAAGGTCAGTGACAGAGAAACCAGCTGCCTTGTGAGCATCGTGGGTTGCTTCCAAATCATCGACGCCAACAGCGATGTGACCGTAGCCGTTGCCCAAGTCGTAGGCTTCGTGGCCGTAGTTATAGGTTAATTCCAACTCATAATTTGGGTCGTCAGCTAGCTGCATGTAGACCAAGGTGAATTTATATTCGGGAAAATCATTGCGACGAACTTCCCTGAAGCCGAGAGCCTCTTGATAAAAAGCGATAGAAGCGTCCAAATCTTTGACGCGGATACAAGTATGTAAAAAGGGCATGGTAGTTTCCTTTCTGATTTGTGGTATAGGTGTTCCGTTTGTTATTATCGACCCAAGTAAATTGATGTCGTAATGAGGCGCAGTTTTCTTGAGGGGGAAATCAAACCGAGTTAACGAAGTACTAGAATTAACAGCAGATAAACTAAATAACTATAATAGACTATTATAGCAGAGCTTTTAATCAGCCCAAACGATAACGTCTTGACGTGCTTTGCGTGAACGAGGGTGTTTAGGGTCCCTGAGGCGGTAGCCAAATGACACCATGGAAGTAATGCCTTCCTTGTCAGGATTGATGAGACCATGCTTAGCCAAGATAGCATTAGCCTTGTCATAATTGAAGCCTTCAATAGGACAAGAGTCAATGCCAATCATGCTGGCAGCTGTCATCATATTGCCGAGAGCGATGTAGGTTTGCTTGGCTGTCCAATCAAAGAGGGCACGCGGATTGTCAGCCATGTCCATATCCCTTGTCTGAAAGTCTTGATAAAGTTTTATGCGACTGTCTAAAGCATCACCCTCTCCAAGCCCACGACGAATCAGGCTGTCCTTGATGCTCTCAGAGTCATAGCGAACATCCTTTTCAGCCAGCAGAACGACGAAATGACTAGCCGTATCTAGTTGAGCTTGGGCCCCCCAAGCAATTTCTTTCAGTTCATCTCTCAAGTCTGCAACGTGCTTCCTGTCTAAAACGAGAAAGCGCCAGCCTTCCAGGCCGATGGATGAGGGACTGAGCCAGGCTGTATCCAAAATATAATCCATGTCACCACGCTCAATCTCTTGATCATTATAAACACGCACCGCTACACGGTGGTCAAAGGCCGCGCGAACCTGCTTTTTAATAGCTGTTTTTTCCATGATTTCCTCCTTTGCTTGCTTATTTTTATGATAACACATTTTAAAAAGGCTGACAATTTTGAAAGAATTATGCTACTATGATGTGTAGAAAGAAAGTGAAGCGGGGAAAAGTATGATTTTTGCCATTGATTTAGGAGGGACACTGCTAAAGAGTGCCTTAGTTGATAAGTCTTATCAGATTGTGGAGCAGTTTCCAGCTCAACCCTCTACTGATAATCTGGGAGATTGCCTTGATATTATTGATCATTTAGTTCAGCCAATTCTTGAAAGAATTGACGGCATTGCCTTATCTTGTCCAGGAACTGTTGATACGGATAGCGGAGTGGTTTATTATGGTGGTATGCTGCGCTTTTTACACGAATTTGATGCAAAAACCTATTTTGAGAACAAATATGGCAAGGCATTTGCTGTGCTTAACGATGGCAAAGCAGCTGTGCTGGCAGAATTGGCCACGGGAAATCTTCAGGGGCAGCAAAATGGCCTGGCCATGGTTCTGGGAACGGGTCTAGGAGGAGGTCTTGTCATCAATGGTCAGCTCTACCAAGGATCACACTTCCAAGCAGGCGAATTGACCTTTATGGTTCCAGCGCAAAGCCAGCCTATTGAAGACGGCAACTTTGCTGGTCAGCATGTTTCAGCAGTCTCCATGATTGCTAACTGTGCCCAAGCTCTAGGCTTGGAAGATAAGACAGATGGGCCAGCTGTTTTTGATTATATCAAGCGTAGAGATTTACGTGTTTATCCTATTTTTCAACGTTATTGCCGCTATTTGGCTGCTTACATTGTAAATTTACAGGCGGTGCTTGATGTGGAGCGCGTGGTTATTGGTGGCGGTATCAGTGGACAGGAAATTTTGCTTACTGAATTGGAAACTCAGCTAGATCAACTGGAATCAGAAGGCGGACTTGTCTTCGCGGTTGTTCGTCGCCCAGAAATCATGGCTTGTAAACATCGGAATGGTGCTAATTTGGTCGGTGCCGCCTACTTTTTACACGAGAATAAGAGACTAAGATCATCATAGGAAAAGAATGCTGAAAGATTAGTTCAGCTTTTTTAGTATTGATTTACTTTGAAAAATAAAGTATTTACTTTCCAAATAAAGAAATATAAGCAATAAATAAAGTATTGACTTCTTAAATGAAATGGTATAAACTTGAAATTAAGTAATTACTTAATAAAAATAAAGTTGGTGCTTTATGAAATCTCTTTTAAGCAATAAACTCTATCTTTCTATTTTGGGGTTGGATCTTTTATCCAATTTAGGTGATACACTTTATTATCTAGCTCTGATGAATTACGTCTTGTTACTGCCAGACACCAAATATGCCTTGGCCCTAGTCAGCTTTTCCGAAACTTTTCCAATCCTTTCAGGTATTTTCTGGGGATATTTGGCAGATAAAACGTCAAAAAAGGTTAATACAATTATTGCCACTCAAGTTTTTAGGTTGCTGCTTTATATTTTGGTCGGTCGGGTCATGTCTTTTCAACCCGCGCTAGGGGTCGTCATTGTTGCAGCCTTTGTTAATCTCTTGGCGGCCATGGCAGGTCAGTATGAGAATGGTCTTTATATTCCAATCAGCCTGAGGCTAGTGTCTGATCAGGACAGAGAGATGGCGACAGCTTTTTCCTCTTCTTTAAAATCAACTTTTTCCATTTTATTTAATGCCAGCGGAGCTATTTTGATCGGGATTATGTCCTACAGCCAACTGGCTTATATCAACGCAGCAACCTTTGCTGTCTGTGCTTTGTTGATGACCCGTTTATCTCCTAAGCTCAATGCTCTTCTTAATCAGAAACCTATCACTCCTGACCAAAAACAGAAGTCATTTATTAAAGGATTTATAGGAGATTTTAAGTCTATGGTTGCCATTATGGTGGAAATACCAATTATTCGTCTCTGTCTGGTTATCGTTCCCTGTCTGAATGCTCTTTTAAATGGCTTATCGACAATTTTAGTCTTGGTGATGAGTGCGGATAAAGGCTTTATCTTTTTTAATTCTGCCACAACTATCGCTAGTGTCAGTATGGTCTTAACACTGGGACAAATCTTGGGAAATCTGTTGGTCACGACAGTTCTCAAGGACTTGGGTATCATGAAAGCACTCCATGGCAGTATTTATTTGCTTTTGATGGTTTATTTTTCTATGTTTTGTCACAATATTGCTGCTCTTTTAATCAGTCTATTTTTGATTGGGATTACAGTTGGTATTGTCAATCCTAAAATGTATGCTTACTTGCTCAATACTTTGCCGGAAGATAAAATGGCTTTGATGAGTAATAGTTTGACGACTTATTTTATGTTGGGAACCTTTATCTTCAACTTTGTTTTGTCTGGTTTGGTTCTTATTTTGTCAGCTCAGCTTCTTGTCGTTTTCTGTCTCTTGCTTTCTCTCCTCCTAGTGGGGTATACTTTATTTAGTTCACGAAAAAAGGATTAGCAACATGAAATATCATTATTACAAACATCATAGTCAGTTGATAGAGTTACTTTTGAGCCCATCTTTATTGGCTTTAAATCAAGAGGAACAAAAAAAACTCTTTTCGACAGAGTCTCTGGTGGTCTTGGAAGATGCCTACAAGGCTTTGGATAAGATTCAGGAAGCTTTTCGGCCTTATCAAGCTAGGGTTGAGCGCTTTTATTTGAGTATTCAGCATGTGAGTTTTCCAGTTAACTTGTATAAAAAGCTCTTGAATAAGGGACAGGATCCAAAAACAATAGAAGAGGTCTATGATAGCTTTTACAAGCTGACTAAAGAAGAGTTAGAGGATGTTTTCTTTGACTGTCTATCAGATGAAGTGCAAGAAGTAGTTGACGACGGCAATTTCTTGGGACAGTTGGATAATTTGACGGATCAGCCTGCCCTTAAATGGGCTTGGGTTTGGGCAAGACAGCATCTAGCAGAGACTGTGCAGGGATTGGTCTCGCTTTATAAGGAACTCCTCCCCCTGTATCAGCCATATTTTGAGGCTTACCAAAAGGAGCGAGATTATCTAGCAGATCATTTAAAGATAGACGACTTATTTGAGCAGACTCAAAATTATCATTTTCCGCTGAAAGAACTGTTGGATGCCACTGGAAAAGAGGATTGCGAAGTTATCATTTTAAGTCCTTGGTTTAATTTTTCCTCAATTTCTTATCAAAAGAATCAGACTGAGGCGCCAGCTTACCTGATGATGGATAGCCGCATTTTTCAGATTTTATCGACGTCTTACAAGCTGGATACCGAACGTTTGACCAATATTTTGAAATTATTAGGGGATGAAAATCGTTATAAGGTCCTCCTTGAAATTGTGCAGCCCAAGGCAAAGTCAAAAGACATTGCAAAAAGATTGGGCATCACAGCGGCTAACGTCTCCTTCCATACCCAGAAGCTCATCAATGCCAATATTATCCTTTTCAATAGCAAAGACTCTTCGTCTGTTAAATATAAGCTCAATAAAACATTATTACGAGAAAGTCTCGACCGATTGAAAAGGGACCTTGATTTATAACATAACAAAGCCCATCTACTTGACTGAAGAAGATGGGTTTTGTTGCTCTGCTATTTTATAAAATGGGTAAGATGATATTAGCCCAAGTCCAGCTGATAGGCATGACGATAATCATGGCAGGAATCATGTCAGCGGTTGGGAAAAGTTTTAACCCTAGAATGCGAAAGCCAGTTGCAATCATGAGAAAGCCACCGCAGGCTTTAAAATCGCTAATCATGTCTGGTGTGGTCAAAGGCAGAATAAACTTAGCTAGTAGGAAGAGAATGAAAAAGATGATAAATTGTGGAATAGCGATAGCAGATACTACATAGCCAAGGCTGCAAGCAAAGATGGCGGCTGTAAAGAAGTCCAAAATGGATTTTGAGATGAGGATACTTGCATCACCAGTCATCCCACTATCCAAGCTCCCATAAATGCCTGTACCGCTGGCACAGAAGAGAACAACCACAGTGACAAGGCTAATGAGAAATTCTTTTTCAGCCAAGCTACGGTTTTTATTATTAAAAATATGTGAGGCGAAGCTAGCACCACGCTCAATATTCTGTCCGAATTTGGTCAACAGACCCAATGATGTTCCAATCACTACAGCGAAAATAACGGCTGGCATGTAAACCATGTTGATGAGGGATGAAATTCCCATTCCGATAGAGCAGAGCCCAAAAATCATGTTGAGGTTCTGCTTAAATTCGTCGGTTAATTTATCACCGAAAAGAGTTCCTAGAATTCCTCCCAGAGCGATAGCGAGTGAGTTGATAATAATACCAGCTGGCATAATTACTCCTTTATTTATCTAGTCTTTGTTAGGTAAGTTAGTAAAAAATGTTCAGCTAAGCTCCCATCTTTGATGGCAAGTTTAGCCTCTTCGTGATCAAACCAAGTCCATTCGTCAACTTCATGGTTGGGGGTGACTTGTCCTGTGACGGTTACTGCAAAGTTAAGCATGAGTGTATTGGATTTTTCAAAATATTGACTCTGATTGAAATGGCTGCTAGTGACTTCAAGGCCTAATTCTTCCTTGATTTCTCTGCGAACAGTCGCTTCAGCATCCTCTCCTTGATTAATGTAGCCAGCTGTTAAAATATAATCTGGTCGGTTATATTGCTTAATCAAGAGAATCTTGTCCTGCTCTTGGTTCATGATAATCATGCTGCAAGCTGTGTTGAAGATAGGAAAGCGAAACAGCTCACAATTGGGACAGTAGGGAATGAGCCCCTCTTCCTTCAAAAAACGTTTTTCAAGAGATGTACCACAGTCAACACAGTAAGTCATCGTTTTATAAGTCATTAGCAAACCTTTCTTAGTAGTAAAAATAATGATGAGAATAAAAAGGAAAGGTCAGTAAGTGAAAACTTACATGACCCTTAAGTGGTTTAACTACTGGATGATGAGACTTGTTGAATCTTAACTAGGTCTTAGCATCAACATTTAGAATGCTTTTTTTAGCCTTCGAAATAGAGTAAATCTTTTGGTGTCTTAGTAAAGACTTCAAAACCTGAAGTGGTCACATGTCCACAATCTTCAATGCGGACACCCACCTTACCAGGAATGTAAATCCCTGGTTCAACAGAGAAGCACATGCCTTCTTCCAAGACTAAGTCGTTGCCAGCCATGATGGATGGAAATTCGTGGACATCCATGCCAATGCCGTGTCCCAAGCGATGGTTGAAATATTCGCCATAACCAGCTTTTTCAATAACATTGCGGGCTACCGCATCCACTTCAGCAGCTGTAACGCCAAGTTTGATGAAGTCTTGAGCTGTCAGCTGGGCTTCAAGACAGAGTTCGTAAATATCTTTCTTGAATTGGTCGGGTTTACCAACAGCAACAGTGCGCGTCATATCACTCATATAACCATTTTTTTCAACTCCCAAGTCAAAAAGAAGTAGAGCATCGTTTTCAATTTTGTTGGTGCCTGGAATGCCGTGAGGGTTAGCTGCATTGTTACCAGTCAAGACCATGGTATCAAAACTCATTTTGTTAATGCCGATTTTTTTCATTTCAAATTCAATTTGGGCTATGATATCAGTCTCAGTCACATCGAGGGAGATATTATCAAAACCAATTTGAACAGCCTTGTCAGCATAGTCACCCGCAAGGCGCATTTTTTCAATTTCGTCTTGGGATTTGATGAGACGCATGTGTTGGACATAAGGGGTCAGGTTTTCAAAACGTCCATCAAAAACAGTTTGCAGGCCCTGGAATTTTGTGACGTTAAGATTATCAAACTCTGCTAGGACCTTTTTGCTATCAGTGCTTGGCAGCACCGCCTTGATTTTTTGCCATGGATTTTCAGAGTCCATGTAGCCAAATACTGGGAAGTCTAAGATACTCTCAGCACGCGCCACTTCAAGGGCTGGCACAAAGAGAACGGGAGCCAAGTCATTATAGACAAATAAAAACATCTGACGTTCATGCGGATCGCAGTTGAAGCCAATCAGATAATTGACAGTAACAGGATCGGAGAAAATCGCGATGTTTGCTTCTTCTTGATTGAGATAAGCTCGGATATGATCTAATTTTGTCATGGTAAACCTTCTTTCCAATGATGAGCTGTTTAATCCTTAGCTTTAAAGGTTTAGATCAACTCATTGCTCATCTAATATTCTTTCAAAAATTAATAAAAAAATCAAGTGCTCGGAAAAGTTTTTGAAAACTTTTTCAAAAAATAAAGTTATATCACTTGAAAGTGTTTCCAAAAGGTGTTAAAATTATCTTGAAAGCGTAATTTTCAAATTAGAAAGGAAGTTGAAGACATGAATACTGATGATACGATTACAATCTATGACGTTGCCCGTGAAGCGGGCGTTTCCATGGCAACAGTAAGTCGTGTTGTAAATGGAAATAAAAACGTTAAGGAAAATACTCGTAAAAAAGTGCTTGAAGTGATTGATCGCCTAGATTATCGACCTAATGCAGTTGCCCGTGGTTTAGCGAGCAAGAAAACGACAACAGTTGGTGTCGTTATTCCTAATATCGCAAATTCTTACTTTTCTATTTTAGCTAAAGGGATTGATGACATTGCAGCTATGTACAAATATAATATTGTTCTAGCTTCTAGTGATGAAGACGATGACAAGGAAGTTAATGTTGTCAATACTCTCTTTGCCAAGCAAGTGGATGGTATTATTTTTATGGGGCATCACTTGACTGAAAAAATTCGTGCTGAATTTTCTCGTTCACGCACACCAATCGTCTTGGCTGGTACAGTTGATTTAGAACATCAACTACCAAGCGTCAACATTGACTACAAGAGTGCAGTTGAAGATGCAGTCAATATCTTGGCTGAAAATAATCAAGAAATCGCCTTTGTTTCTGGTCCGCTCATCGACGATATTAATGGCAAGGTTCGTTTGGCTGGTTACAAGGAAGGTTTGAAAAAGAACAATCTTTCTTTCAAAGAAGGTTTGGTTTTTGAAGCTAAGTATAAATACGACGAAGGTTTTGAGCTGGCACAACGTGTCATTAACTCAGGTGCAACGGCGGCTTTTGTTGGTGAAGACGAGTTGGCAGCAGGTCTCTTGAATGGTCTTTTTGCAGCTGGCAAACGTGTTCCGGAAGATTTTGAAATCATTACTAGCAATGATTCACCAATTACTCTTTACACACGTCCTAATTTGACCTCCATTAGTCAGCCTGTCTATGATTTGGGTGCTGTTAGCATGCGCATGTTAACCAAAATCATGAACAAAGAAGAATTAGATGATAAAGAAATTTTGCTTAATCACGGCATTACTAAACGTCAAAGTACAAAGTAAGAAGTAAGCAGTCGAATTTATGTCGGCTGCTTTTTCTTATTTCTCCGCCTTAAGACTGAAATGGGCCTTGTTGGATGAAAAATCCTGAAAAATGAGCTATAATAGACTTTATGAAAGTTTTACTGTATTTAGAGGCTGAGGAGTATTTAAGAAAGTCGGGTATCGGCCGAGCAATTAAGCATCAAGAACGAGCTCTTACTTTGGCGGGACAAGACTATACGACCAACCCCCAGGAAGACTATGATTTAGTCCATATCAATACATATGGCTATAAAAGTTGGCGCTTGATGTCCAAGGCCAAGAAGGCTGGTAAGAAGGTTATCATGCACGGTCATTCGACTGAGGAAGATTTCAGAAACTCCTTTATAGGATCCAATCTGATTTCGCCTCTTTTTAAATGGTATCTCTGCCGTTTTTATCAAGAAGCGGATGCCATTATCACACCAACAGAATACTCAAAATCTTTGATTGCGGGTTATGGCATTAAGAATCCTATTTATGCTGTTTCAAATGGTATTGACTTGACACGTTACAGCTATTCAGCTCAGAAGGAAAAGGCCTTTCGAGATTACTTTGGGATTAAAGAGGGTCAGAAGGTTGTCATGTGTGCGGGTCTCTATTTCATGCGTAAGGGCATTGATGAGTTCGTCCAAGTCGCAGAGAAGATGCCTGATGTGCGCTTTATCTGGTTCGGAGAGACAAATAAATTGGTTATTCCGCACAAGGTTAGACAAATTGTGTCTAAAAAGCATCCTAAAAATGTAACCTTTGCAGG
Organism: Streptococcus caballi DSM 19004; assembly: GCF_000379985.1. Taxonomy (GTDB): domain Bacteria; phylum Bacillota; class Bacilli; order Lactobacillales; family Streptococcaceae; genus Streptococcus; species Streptococcus caballi. Next base: position 95,227 of record NZ_KB904074.1, read on the forward strand.
TTATATTAAGGGGGATGTTTACGAAGGTGCTATGACCGCTAGTGATGCTTTTTTCTTCCCAAGTCGCGAAGAAACAGAAGGAATTGTTGTTCTGGAAGCTTTAGCCAGTCATCAACATGTCGTTCTGAGAGATATTCCTGTTTATCATGGATGGATTGATGAGAGTTCCGCTGAACTAGCGACTGATGTGGATGGCTTTGTCGCTGCCCTAAACAAGGTATTAAGCGGACAAAGTCATAAAGAAGAAGCGGGATACCGCGTGGCGCAGAGTCGCAGCATTGAAAAAATTTCTCACCAGCTAGTCTCGGTTTATGAAAAAGTGATGGAACGAATGGAGTGATAAGATGCGAGTAGGTCTTTTTACTGACACTTATTTTCCCCAAGTTTCGGGGGTGTCAACCAGTATCAGAACCCTAAAAGAGGAGCTAGAAAAAGAGGGGCACGAAGTTTATGTTTTTACAACGACTGACCCAGAGGTTAAGCGATATGAAGATCCAACCATCATCAGATTGCCTAGTGTCCCTTTTATTTCCTTTACCGATAGACGGATTGTTTATCGCGGGTTGATTTCGTCTTATAAAATAGCCAAGCAGTATCAGTTGGATATCATTCATACCCAAACAGAGTTCAGTGTGGGGCTATTGGGGAAAATGGTGGCGAAGGCACTTCATATCCCTGTTATCCATACCTACCATACTCAATATGAAGATTACGTCAGCTATATTGCAAATGGTAAAATTATCAGGCCTAGCATGGTAAAGTATATTGTGCGCGGTTACCTCAATGATTTGGATGGAGTTATTTGCCCGTCACGTATTGTCTATAATTTGTTGGACGGTTACGAAGTCAAAATTCCTAAACGTATTATTCCAACTGGTATTCCTGTGGAGAAATACGTGAGAGAAGATATTACCAAGGAAGATACCGAAAATTTACGGGAGTCGCTTGGTATTTTGTCAGATGAAACCATGCTTTTGAGCCTGTCGCGCGTGTCTTTTGAGAAAAATATTCAAGCGGTTATTAAAAGTCTCCCAGCAGTTATTAGCGAAAACGCTAAGGTCAAACTTGTCATTGTTGGTGATGGGCCTTATTTGGATGATTTGAAGGAACAAGCAGAGCAGCTTGATTTAACAGACTATATTATTTTTACTGGCATGGTTAAGCATGAAGATGCTGCACTTTACTATAAGGCCTGTGATTTCTTCATCTCAGCTTCAACTAGTGAGACGCAAGGGCTAACTTATATTGAGAGTTTGGCTAGCGGCCGTCCTATTATCGCGCACGGCAATCCTTACTTAGATGATGTCATTGATGATAAAATGTTTGGGACGCTTTATTATCATGAGGCTGATTTAGCAGATGCCATTTTGGATGCTATCGTAGATACACCACACATAACAAAGGAAAAATATCAAGAAAAGTTGTATGATATTTCAGCCCAGCATTTTGCCAAATCGGTTTATGCTTTTTACTTGGACACTATCATTTCCGAGCAAAATGAGAAACCTGAAAAACTTTCTATGACAGTTAGGGGTAGTCGGACAGAACGCTCTATTAAATTAGCTAAAAATGCAGCTAACTTACCTAAACGAGCCGTTCAGGTTACCGCCAAAACGTCTGTCAAGGTTGTCAAGGCTCCGCGTAAAATGATTACTTCTATCAAAGACTTTTTGGATTAAAAAGATGAAGTCTTGAAAATTTTTTTAATCGTGTTATAATAGCACATGAAGACATGTTAAGTTATTGTTTATCATTAGAGCGAGCGCTAGTTGGTGAGAAGAGCGCATGAGGCAAGACTTGATACTCCTTCCTAGCTTTTATGCAAACATAAAACGGTGGCTACGTTACAGCCAAACTTGAGGTGGCAGCAGTTTCTTTTTTGCTGTACACGAATGAAGGTGGAACCACGTTGCGACGTCCTTTTTAAGGATGTCGTTTTGTTTTTGTTCTATGCAAAGGGGGAAAAGATGATTCCAGACGACTTATTAGAGAGAAGTAAAGCGATTCGGCAGGCTTATCATGCGCTTGAAATCAAGCATCACGGAAAAGAATGGTCTGTCGAGGAGGATCTTCTCGCCCTATCTAATGATATTGGCAATCTCAATCGTTTGGTTATGACCAAGCAAGGTCGCTACTATGATGAGACGCCCTATCAGCTAGAGTCCAAATTAGCTGAAAACATCTGGTGGCTTTTGGAATTGTCAGATCGTTTGGAAGTGGATATCCAAACAGAAATGGAGAACTTCCTATCTGAGAAAGAACAGATGCTTCATATTAACAAGAACTGACCGCTCTTTGATCTAATAATTGTTTATTTGAAAATAAAACTAAAGGAGACTATAATGCTAAACATTACTTTTCCAGACGGCGCTGTGCGTCAATTTGAGTCTGGTATTACAACTTTTGAAATTGCTCAAAGTATTTCGAATTCTCTTGCCAAGAAAGCTTTAGCAGGTAAATTTAACGGTAAACTGATTGACACGACACGTGCGATTACAGAAGATGGCAGTATCGAGATTGTTACGCCTGACCATGAGGATGCTTTGCCAATCTTGCGTCACTCAGCTGCTCACCTCTTTGCCCAAGCTGCGCGTCGTCTTTTCCCCGATATTCATCTGGGTGTCGGTCCAGCTATCGAAGATGGGTTCTATTACGACACGGACAATCAAGCAGGTCAAATTTCTAACGAAGATCTTCCGCGTATCGAAGAAGAAATGAAGAAAATCGTCAAAGAAAACTTCCCTTCTATTCGTGAAGAAGTAACTAAATATGAGGCGCGTGAAATCTTCAAAAACGATCCATACAAATTAGAATTGATTGAAGAACATTCAGAAGATGAAGGTGGTCTCACCATCTACCGCCAAGGTGAATATGTGGATCTCTGCCGTGGCCCACACGTGCCATCAACGGGTCGTATCCAAGTCTTCCACTTGCTCAATGTGGCTGGGGCCTACTGGCGCGGAAATTCTGATAACGCTATGATGCAACGTATTTATGGTACAGCCTGGTTTGACAAGAAAGATCTTAAAGCCTACCTCAAACGTCTGGAAGAAGCCAAAGAACGTGATCATCGTAAACTTGGTAAAGAACTTGATCTCTTCATGATTTCACAAGAAGTTGGTCAAGGTCTGCCTTTCTGGCTGCCAAATGGTGCAACTATTCGTCGCACACTAGAACGCTACATTGTTGACAAGGAAATTGCTGCGGGCTACCAACACGTTTATACGCCACCGATTGCCTCTGTTGACCTCTACAAGACATCAGGCCACTGGGATCATTACCGCGAAGACATGTTTCCAACTATGGACATGGGTGACGGTGAAGAATTTGTCCTTCGTCCAATGAACTGCCCACACCACATTGAGGTCTACAAACACCATGTGCATTCCTACCGCGAACTGCCGATCCGTATTGCTGAAATCGGTATGATGCACCGCTATGAAAAATCTGGTGCCCTGACTGGTCTGCAGCGTGTGCGTGAAATGTCATTGAACGATGGTCATACCTTCGTGACACCAGAACAAATTCAAGACGAATTTAAAAAGACGCTTCAGTTGATCATTGACGTTTACGAAGATTTCAACTTGACGGATTACCGTTTCCGCCTGTCCTACCGCGATCCTAAAGATACGCACAAATATTATGACAACGACGAAATGTGGGAAAATGCCCAAGCCATGCTCAAAGCAGCCATGGATGACATGGAATTAGATTACTTTGAAGCAGAAGGAGAAGCAGCCTTCTACGGTCCAAAACTCGATATTCAAGTGAAAACAGCCCTTGGTAATGAAGAAACCTTGTCAACCATCCAATTGGACTTCCTCTTGCCAGAACGCTTTGACCTCAAATATGTCGGTGCAGACGGAGAAGAACACCGTCCAGTCATGATTCACCGCGGTGTCATTTCCACAATGGAACGCTTTACTGCTATCCTGATTGAAAACTACAAGGGAGCTTTCCCAACTTGGTTGGCTCCCCAACAAGTCACTGTTATCCCAATCTCAAATGAAGCTCACATTGACTATGCTTGGGAAGTCGCAAAAACGCTTCGTGACCGCGGTATCCGTGTAGAAGTGGATGAACGCAACGAAAAAATGCAGTATAAGATCCGTGCCAGCCAAACCCAAAAAATTCCTTACCAACTCATCGTTGGGGACAAAGAAATGGCAGACGGCACTGTCAACGTCCGCCGCTATGGTAGTAAAGCCACCCACACAGAAAGCATGGCAGAATTTACAGAAAATATCCTAGCTGATATTGCTCGTAAATCAAAACCAGCTGATGCTGAATAGGTAAAAGAAGAAGTCCATGTGGGCTTCTTTTGCTTACCGCAAATAGTGGTTAGTCGCGCAAGAAAATCAGTTTATCTTGACTAATTTTCTACCAAGATTGATTAACCACCTCTCTTTGGTTGCTAAAATAATTTTGACAGTATAGTTCAAGGAAAATGAATCTGTCTGAAGTAGGTTTAACAACTTTCTAAGGAAGAGAAAAAGTCCATCTCGTTTGAGATAGACCTTTTGACTTAATTAGCGAAATTAGTTGAAGTTTTGAAATAGTTATCAAAATCGTTGCGGTCAATCATGACCTTGTCTTCTTCAACAGCTTGCTCTGGTATGGAAGGGCTGTAGCTTTCTTGGACGGTTAAGGTATACTTGCTGTTGCCTTTGACTAGGTTTTGCCCAGCTAAACTAATATTAACTTTTTTACCGTTTTTATCAAGGATTTTGGCACCTTTTTCCATGTTGAGTTGGCTGATGGTAGAATCTGCTGTCATAATCCACTTGCTATTTTTGGAGATGTTAACAGTGATGGGATTATCGCTGGGATTGGTGTTAACTGCGTTTAAGCTAATTTTTGTTTTTCCTGTATAGATGGATTTTTCTTTGAGGGTAAGATTGAGGCTGGAAATGCTATCTACTTCAATGTCTCCCTTTAAATCCTGATTGAGACAGAGTAAGTTAGCCTGAGCACCGTTACTTCCTGCCAGCCCCATATTTTTGTTGTTACCTGCCAGTTTCAGAAGGTTAACTTTAGCATTGTTATAAGTCAGCTGATTGTTATTCAGGGTGATGTTTGCTTGTGTATTGGTGAGGTAGATTAGGTCTCCTGAGGAAATAGCAGAGCTGATATTGGAGTTGCTAATATTTAGAGAAGCTGTTGGTCTGTTTTCTTCATCCTGATAAGCATCCTCACTGTAAATAGAGATTGGGCTAGGTGTTTCTTGATCTGCCGTATCTGCTGATCTATCATCGGTGCTGTTGGTCAAGTCTGAATCTTGAATAAGAAGGTTTCCAGAACCAATGAGACTGGCAATGGGGCTAGTGCCAGCGGATCCTGTTATATTCTTAACCTCAAGCTGCCCCTTAGAACTTAAAAGAGGAGACTGGCTGCCACTGGTGCTGAGGACAGAATTAGTGGCTGAAATCTGTCCGCCCAAGTCAGCTGTTATCCCTGCACTATCCTTTCCTTGTGTTGCGACAGTCAATTTATTAACTAGAATTTGTCCTTCTTTACTAGCGTAGAGAGCTGCTGATTGGTCAGCAGTGGTAGAAATAGTTGTCTTGTTGGCATAGATCTGAGCTTGTTCGGTTGAAAAAAGTCCAGCGCTATTCAAACTATCGGCGCTCAGCTTGGAATTAACCAGATAAGCTTTGCTATTTTTATCTTTAGCGTGTAAGATAGCATTGTAGCCTAGTCTGGCATCATCTTGGCTGTCACCAGTTTTAGTTAAGAAGGCTTTATTGAGAGTTAGACTACCACCATTTTCAATTAAAGCAGCTGTTTGTTCAGCATTAACTGCATCGCTTTCTTCTTTGGAAATGACCTCGCTTGCATCAGCGTGTAGGACAGCACTCATTTTTGACTCAGACTTGTTTGTAAGGCTTCCTGTGTTTTCAGACTCAGCTGGTTTGGGTTGTTCCCCTGCCTTTTCAGCAGCAAATACAGAAAATTGTGAGAAGCAAGTTAAACTGACTAGAAGTCCCGCGACTGTTAGCATGAGCAGTTGTTTACAAGCTTGAGAATATCTCATTCCTTTGCCCCTTTTTTGTTACTTATACCACCATTATACCTTAAAGAACTTAATTTTACCTTAAGAAAATGTTTGACTCTACTCTAAGGTCAGGGCTTATCATAATCTTGTAAGGAGGTTTATCATGTATCTTATCAAAGAAGCTGCGCAGCTTTCAGGGGTTTCTGTCAAAACCTTGCACCACTATGACAAGATAGGTCTGTTGATTCCTCAAAAGGGGGATAATGGCTATCGCTACTATGACGAGGCGGATTTAGAGCGCTTGCAGGTTATTCTCTTTTATAAATACCTAGGATTTTCTCTGGCAGAAATCGCAGAGCTCTTAAACGAGAAGAAGTCAGACCTTTTGTCACATCTTTCTAGGCAGCTTAATTTGCTGCAAAAAGAAAAAGATCACTTGGAGATCTTGATTGATACCTTACAAAAAACTATTCAAGCGCAGAAAGGAAATGTTACAATGACAACTAAAGAAAAATTTACTGGTTTCACTTATGACAACCATACTGGTTATTATGACCAAGCCGTTCAAAAATATGGCAAAGAAGTTATGGATAGGGCAAGACAAAAGCAAGTCGGCAAGGAGGAAGAAATGATGACTGCCTTTAACCAGGTCTTTGCTAGTTTTGCTCAGCATCTTACTGATAATATGGATGTTATCGATGCTGTCAATCAAGCTTTAGCTGACCAGCTCTATCATCTTATTAACGAGTATGCCTTTGATTGCTCTATTGAAGTCTTTAACTATATTGGTAAGAGCTATGCTGCTAATCCAGATTTCAAGCATAACATTGATCAATTTGGTACAGGCGTGGCTGACTACGCTAGTCACGTCATTGAAGCCTATGTTGCCTCTCACAGATAAGCCTGACCTAGAAAACTCGTCTTCAATTTTCATTTTTGTTATAATATAATTTTGAAAGGAGGCGAGCACATGTGGTCAATTTTTCCTAGAAATCAATTTAATCAAGAAAATCTAAAGCAGCGTTACAAGCAAGCTCAACAATTATTAATTTGGCGTGATTTTGGTTGGTCGCTGAGGGACTTACAGGTCTTATTGCGGCACAAGCTTGATTTGTCGGATGATCACCTTGGTTCGCCGACCTTTAAAATCTTGTGGCAGAATGCTCTGACTAGTAAGCCTGCTAAAGAATTGCTGACTATCTTGCTAAACATGGCGGCTTTACCGGATGATTTATCGGGTGATTTGGCTGATAATCAGTTCTTGGTCGGACGTTTCTCAGCCGACTTGGCACCAGATGACGCTTTCTGGTCTCAGTTGGCTGAGCTAGTTCATTTAGCTTTTCCTGCGGGCAGTCTGTCTCAGCCTGATGAATTAGCCAAAAAAGTACACCAGCTTCGCTACGTCATTTCCAGTCAACAGGCTCAATATGTTCGGCAGCATTTTCGAAAAGCAGACATGACAGATGGGCAAGCTTTAGCTCGATTTTTAAAGGGCAAGCGTCAGGAAAGACGCTGGCGTAAGAACTTTGATTTTACTTTGACAGAGTCTGCTCGCCTCCACAATAAAGTTTCCTTTGAAGAAGGAGAAATAATCTACCCCGATGGACAAATGTCAGTCAATATTAAAATCCTGCTAGGCTTTCATACGGAATTTATTCTGGATAGCCAAGGTAATTTCCTCAATGAGGTAGACGCAGAAAAAGTTAGTCAGAAAGGTATTATCAACGGAGCCAGTTTTAACTATGCATCCAGAAACGACAGTCGCCATAGGCAACTAGATATCAATCCTGTTAAAGTTCATGACCCTCAATTTCGAAAATTGGCATGTAAAGGCTATCGCTCCCCCAACAATGGGAAAGTTAGGTTGCTGAAGAAACCAGTTGATTATGAGCACAGCTATTTTAATAAAAGAGGCCTCTATGCTGTAGACAATAGAAGCCCTAAAAAGCTGATTGATAAAGAGACTAGGTCTTTTAAGCGACAAATTAAAAATATCATAAAACCACATGTTTAGTGAAAACATATGGTTTTTTTCTATTCCGCAGCTTGTTCCCATTTTTTGGCCAAACGGCGTGAGAAGCTTGAGATGAGAAAGTTGATGACAAAGTAGATTGCAGCAATGAGAGCGTAGAGGGTAAAGACCTGACTCGCCTCAAAATAGCGTCCCATGAGGATTTGGCTCTTACCAAAAAGTTCTTGGATGGCAATAACAGAGTAGAGGAGAGAAGTGTCTTTGATAACTGTGACAAATTGTGAAATGATAGCCGGCAGCATCTTACGAAAAGCTTGTGGAAAGACGATGTAGATAAAAATCTGAAAACCTGTCATCCCTTGAGCTAAACCAGCTTCCGTTTGCCCATGGTCAACACCGTTTAAACCTCCTCGAATGATTTCGGCTAAGGCAGCTGAGGTAAAGACTGTGAAAGCAGTGATACCAGCTGGTGTTGATTTCATTTGGAAAACAAGGAAAATAATGAAAATCCAAAGCAAGTTAGGGACATTACGGACAAATTCTATGTAGATGCTGGAAATCCATCTGAAAAAAGGATTCTTACCATTACGCATGACCGCAAGAATTGTTCCTAAGATTGTTGACAAGACAATAGCAAAAAAGGAAATGTAAAGCGTCAATCCTAGGCCTTGGAGAATGAACTTGATATTAGTTGGTGTTAAAACTGACATGTTTTTCTCCTTTCTTAAAGTGAGTAGGATTTCTTATTAGCTTCTTCTTTACGACGCGCCCAGGTTGCCAGTGGGAAGCACATGATAAAGTAGAGGAGAGCTGCACCAGCAAAGGCAGGTACATAGTTGGTTGTGTCGTAAGCCCAAGCTTTGGCCGTGAACATAATATCAGCACCAGAAATGATGGCAACAGTTGATGTATTTTTTATCAAATTAACAACCTGATTGGTCATCGGTGGTAAAATGGTTCGAATGGCTTGAGGCAGGATAATCATGCTCATGGTCTGGCTGTAGGTGAATCCTTGAGAAAGTGCTGCTTCAGTCTGCCCTCTTGGCACAGCTTCAATACCTGAACGAATGACCTCCGCGATATAAGCACCGTGATAAACGCCTACACAGAGCACGGCTGTGAAAAAGGCTGAAATCATGATGGTACTATTGGACAAAATGGCTAAGCCGTAATAAACAAAGACAAACTGAACCAATAGCGGCGTGTTTTGAAAGACTTCAACATAGACACGAGCGATGGCTTTGAGTACTTTATTTTTTGAAGAAGACATAGCACCGAAAATGATACCAAGTATGAGAGCTAGGATGAGTGCACCGACTGACATTCCTAAAGTATAGAGAAATCCCTTAGCAAATTCACCAAAATTGCTAAAGAAAGCTGCCCAACGTGAAAGGGCAAATGGACTTGTTGTGAGTATGGTCATATTGTGTTCTCCCTTTCTTAATTATTATCGGTTGTAGCAGGTTTCAAATCATATTTTTTGTAAATCTTTTGCAGGCTGCCATCTTTTGACCACTTGTTAATCAGATTATTGATATAGCTAGTAACCTCAGTGTTGGATTTCTTAGTGGCAATCCCGTACAATTGCGTATTAAATCCGCCAGATAAGATTTTTGTTTTTTCACTGCGATAACCAGACAAGATAGATTTGTCGACAGAGAAGGCATCAATGCGCTTGGCGTAGAGAGAGACCGCTAATTCTGGATAAGATCCAAGTTGTACAAATTTAAAACTGAGGTTGTGAGCTTTGCCATATTCTTCGATAGCGACCTTGGTTGTAGAACCTTGAGAGACACCGATTGTTTTGCCGTTCAAATCTGCGATGTTAGATATACCGCTAGATTTATTAACAAGAAAGCCGACTTCATCGGTATAATATGGAGTGCTAAAGCTGTAAGAAGCCTGACGCTCTGGCGTAATGGTGTAGGTCGCGATAACCAGATCAACCTGACCGTTATCCATAACAGCCTCACGTGTTTGTGCGGTTACAGGAGTGAACTCAATTTTAACGTCCAAACTTTTGGCAATCTTACGAGCAATGTCAATCTCCATACCTTCGTATTTACCTGTTTCTGCACTATAGTAACCAAAGTTTGGCACATCCTGTTTGACACCGACTTTTAGAACACCCGCCTTTTGAATTTTTTGGATTTGAGCAGATTGTGTGTCAGCTTGAGTAGTTTGAGGTTGTCCCAAAGCGGTTAAAAGTAAGAGAAGAGCTGCAGCAAGGAAGGTTAACATTTTTTTGATCGTCATAGATTGACCTCCTATTTAACCGCAACGCGTTCGCTGGTATGATTGATAATTTTGCTGAGAAATTGTTGAGCGCGTGGCTCAGTTGGATGGTCAAAGAAACCTTGAACATCAGTTGTATCTACCAAAATTTGTCCTTCAGCCATAAAGATGATACGGTCGGCCACTTCTCGGGCAAATCCCATTTCATGTGTCACGACAACCATGTTCATTCCTTCTTTAGCAAGGTTTTGCATAACCGCTAAAACATCACCTATGGTTTCAGGGTCTAGGGCAGATGTTGGTTCGTCAAAGAGGAGTAGCTCAGGTTGCATAGCTAGGCCGCGAGCGATGGCAACACGTTGTTTTTGTCCACCCGACAGCATGCCTGGGTATGAATCTTTACGATCCCACATATTAACATAAGTCAAATATTTCTCAGCAATAGCTTCCGCTTCTTTTTGAGATTTTCCGAGAACCTTAATGGGCGCTAGGGTGACATTTTCTAACACTGTTTTATGGGGATAAAGATTAAAGTGCTGGAAGACCATACCAACTTCTTTGCGTAGTTGAACCAAGTCTTTAGCGCTAGCATTGGCAAGCTCATGTCCGTTGACTTTTAGACTGCCTGTTTCGATAGATTCTAGGGCATTCATGGTTCGAATCAGAGTTGATTTTCCTGAGCCAGAAGGTCCCAAAAGAACGACAACCTGTCCTTTTTCAATTTCTAAATTTATATCCCGAAGTGCATGGTAATCACCATAATACTTTTCTACGTTTTTGTATTCAATAAGTGCCATAGTCATCTCCTTTATTTTTTGTCATGTTTTCTCACATGAATATATACAGTTTATCATAGAGAGTATATACTGTCAAATATTATCTGAAAATTTAGATAAAAGGTGTTTTTAAAGTAAAGAGGGATCGCTAGATGTGCAAGATTTTCCATTTAAGGCTATTTTTGATATAATCTAGGAGAGTGCATCCATTTACAAGTGCTTAAATGGATGATTGAGTAAGATTCTTAAGAGGTGAAAATATGAAAAAAATTCTTATCGTTGATGATGAAAAACCTATTTCAGATATTATTAAATTTAATTTGACCAAGGAAGGCTATGATACAGTGACTGCTTTTGATGGTCGCGAGGCTATAGCTAAGTTTGAAGAGGAAAAGCCTGATTTAATTATTTTGGACCTGATGTTGCCTGAACTTGATGGTCTTGAAGTGGCCAAAGAAGTTCGTAAAACGAGTCATATTCCTATTATTATGCTGTCTGCCAAGGACAGCGAGTTTGATAAGGTTATCGGTCTTGAAATCGGTGCTGATGATTATGTGACTAAGCCTTTCTCTAACCGTGAATTGTTGGCGCGTGTTAAGGCACACTTACGACGTACTGAAAATATTGAGAGCGCAGTGGCTGAGGAAAATGCTTCTGAGAATAGTACAGCTGAGATTAGTATTGGTGAACTGCGTATTTTGCCAGATGCTTTTGTAGCTAAAAAGCGTGGTCAGGAGGTTGAACTGACCCATCGCGAATTTGAATTGCTTCATCACTTAGCAACTCATATAGGGCAAGTCATGACACGTGAACATTTGCTTGAAACTGTTTGGGGCTATGATTATTTTGGTGATGTGCGTACAGTGGATGTGACCATCCGTCGTCTACGTGAAAAAATTGAAGACATTCCAAGTCGTCCTGAATACATTCTAACTCGCCGCGGTGTTGGTTACTACATGAAATCTTATGAATAATATTTTTGCAAATTTAAGGGCTTTTGAACTGGCCCTGCTTTGTTTGCTAGCTTTTGTGGCTGTCTACTTTGTTTATTTGGCTTTTAGAGACTTCAGAACGTCTAGGAATATTAAGTTGTTGAGCAATAAGGTCAGAGAGTTGATTACAGGCAACTATTCGGATGATATTACCATTCAAAGAGACCCTGATTTGGCGGAATTGGCTGAGCATCTCAACGATTTATCCAAAGTCTTTCGCTTAACACATGAAAATCTAGAGCAGGAAAAGAATCGTCTGGCCAGCATCTTGGCTTATATGACAGATGGCGTTTTGGCAACAGATCGTGCCGGAAATATTACCATGATCAATGAAACGGCACGCAATCAGCTTGATTTGACGCGTTCAGAAGCTCTCAAGCTGAACATCATTGACATTTTGGGGCCAGATAACAACTATACTTATCACGACTTGGTTTCTACAATGCCTGAGGTAGTTCTCAACCGACGTGACGAAACAGGTGAATTTATCACTTTACGTATCCGCTTCGCCCTCAACCGACGTGAAAGTGGTTTTATCTCTGGATTGGTCGCTGTTTTGCACGATACGACTGAACAGGAAAAGGAAGAACGCGAACGCAGACTTTTTGTTTCCAATGTTAGCCATGAACTGCGAACACCGCTGACCTCTGTCAAATCTTACTTGGAAGCTCTGGATGAAGGAGCTCTGAAAGAAGACATAGCACCTAGTTTTATCAAGGTATCGCTGGATGAAACCAATCGTATGATGCGAATGATATCGGATTTGTTAAATCTGTCGCGGATTGACAATCAAGTGACGCATTTAGATATTGAAATGACCAATTTTACGGCTTTCATGACTTCCGTTCTTAACCGATTCGACCAAATCAAGAACCAGCATACGGTTAGTGACAAGCAATATGAGATTATCAGAGATTATCCTATCAAATCTATCTGGGTAGAAATTGATACGGACAAGATGAATCAGGTTTTAGATAACATTTTAAATAATGCCATCAAATACTCACCTGATGGCGGTCAAATTACGGTTAGTATGAAGACAACTGAAACGCAGCTGATTATTTCGATTTCAGACCAAGGATTAGGCATTCCTAAGAAGGATTTACCACTGATTTTTGACCGATTTTACCGTGTGGATAAGGCCAGAAGCCGTCAACAAGGTGGTTCAGGTCTGGGCTTAGCCATCGCAAAGGAAATTGTTAAGCAGCACAAGGGCTTTATCTGGGCTAAAAGTGATTACGGAAAGGGATCAACATTCACCATCGTCCTTCCTTACGAAAAGGATTCGGAAATTTACGATGAGTGGGATGACGAAGAAGAAAATGACTGAAAAAGGCTTTAAATATAGTATTTTAGCATCAGGCTCGACAGGCAATAGTTTCTACTTAGAAACATCTCAAAAACGTTTGTTGATTGATGCAGGTTTGACTGGTAAGAAAATTACCAGTCTTCTTGCTGAAATTGATAAAAAACCAGAAGATTTAGATGCTATTTTAGTAACACATGAGCATGCTGACCATATCAAGGGTGTAGGTGTCTTGGCTCGCAAGTACAATCTAGATGTCTATGCTAATGAGAAGACGTGGAAAATTATGGATGAGCGCAATATGATTGGTAAACTGGATGCTGCTCAGAAACATGTCTTTGAACGAGGCAGAACCATGACCTTTGGTGATATTGATATTGAAAGTTTCGGAGTAAGTCACGATGCGGCAGATCCGCAGTTTTATCGTTTTATGAAAGATGACAAATCCTTTGTTATGTTAACTGATACAGGCTATGTTAGTGACCGTGTGGCGGGGCTAATTGAGAATGCTGACGGCTATCTGATTGAATCCAATCATGATATCGAGATCTTACGCTCAGGTGCCTATCCTTGGCGACTTAAACAGCGTATCCTATCAGACAAAGGACACTTGTCCAACGACGATGGGGCTCAAACCATGATTCGCACTATAGGTAACCGCACCAAGAAGATTTATCTGGGGCATTTGAGTAAGGAAAATAATATCAAAGAATTAGCTCATATGACTATGGAGAACAACCTCATACAGGCAGATTTCGGTGTTAACAATGATTTCAAAGTCTTTGATACATCACCTGACACAGCTACCCCATTAACGAGGATTTAAGATGAAAAGACTGGCTTATTTGATTGCTGGTTTTATTAGTTTTGGGCTGGGTATCATTGGTGTTATCCTACCAGTCCTACCAACGATACCTTTTCTCTTGCTAGCAGGCTTTTGCTTTGCTAGGAGCTCAGAAAAGTTCGATACTTGGTTGCACAAGACCCAGATTTATGAGTTTTGCGTAGCTGATGATGCCGAGACCAAGAGTATTTCAGCTGAGGACAAAAAGAAATTTATCTGGCAGATTTACCTGCTCATGGGGATTTCAATCTTTTTTGCGCTTATCGTTTAGGTGAAAGGGGCGCTCTTTACTCTGACTGTTTTTATCACCTATTATCTTTTCAAGGTCATTCATTCCCGATAAGGAATGAGGCAGGGCATTTTCTTAGGAGGAAAAGGAAAAACAAATAGAAAGGGGCGCCTCTGTGAAAGACTGCTCCTTTTTCTGACTAAATTTTTGAAAAATCCCTGAAAGATATAGCTACTCTATCCCAAAACTTCTTTTTTTTCATCAAATGTCCTGTTAGCCGACTTTCTAAAACCGATAGTAAAAGAAAATCCTCCCAATGCTGATGACAGAATTTGTCTGCTTTAACAAAGATAGTTTTTGAGTGAGACATTTCTCGTTTGTTCTGGTAAATTCTATTTAGGAGTGTATACTTCCTTGTCTTTCAAAGAGATGAGCTTTTTTGAGTAAACTTTCCAAATCTACCTTGTTTAGACTTGGGATAAGGTGGTAGTATCCTAGATTGGCTTTTTATGTTACAATGGAGAGGTCTTGAATGAAGTAGATAGATAAAGATAGAAAAAATTGGAAAGGGCATCTTATGCAAGTCTTAGAAGAAAAACTTCAGCAGGATTTTGATATTGTTTTTGATGACAAAAATCTGCTTGAAACAGCTTTTACCCACACCTCGTACGCCAATGAGCATCGCCTCCTAAACATTTCACATAATGAACGTTTGGAATTTTTAGGAGACGCTGTTCTGCAACTATTGATTTCACAGTATCTCTTTCAAAAATACCCCAAGAAACCTGAAGGTGACTTGTCAAAAATGCGTTCTATGATTGTACGTGAAGAAAGTTTGGCTGGCTTTTCTCGTTACTGTGGCTTTGATGCCTATATCAAGCTGGGAAATGGAGAGGAAAAATCTGGCGGTCGCAACCGCGATACCATTTTGGGAGATCTTTTTGAAGCCTTCTTAGGAGCTCTGCTATTGGACAAGGGTGTCGAAAAAGTCAACACCTTCCTCTACCAGGTGATGATTCCTCAGGTGGAGTTGGGCAATTATGAACGTGTTAAGGATTATAAAACAAGTCTGCAAGAGCGCCTGCAAACCAAGGGAAATGTGCTGATTGACTATCAAGTGACCAACGAAACTGGTCCTGCCCACGCTAAAACCTTTGAAGTGACCGTATCAGTTGACGGTGAAGTTTTGAGCCGAGGGGTAGGCAAATCGAAGAAATTGGCAGAGCAGGATGCAGCTAAGAAAGCCTTGGCTGATTTGCAGTGAAAAGCTGACGCTGAAAGGAATGAAACAGAGAGTTTAACTTAAAATTGCTGAAAAAGAAGCCTCCTAACTGAAATAGGAGACCTTTTTCTCTCAAGCTAGGTCTCTGACAAGCGACTTTATGTTTTTAAAAGAAATTGAAATGCAGGGCTTCAAGTCCTTTGCTGATAAGACCAAAATAGAATTTGATCAGGGCGTGACAGCAGTGGTCGGCCCTAATGGATCAGGCAAAAGTAACATTACGGAGAGTCTGCGTTGGGCGCTAGGGGAGTCCAGTGCCAAGAGCCTGCGTGGTGGCAAGATGCCAGATGTCATTTTTGCAGGAACAGAAAACCGTAAACCGCTCAACTATGCTCAAGTGTTGGTGAAATTGGACAATTCTGATGGTTTCATCAAGGATGGCAAGGAAGAAATCCGTGTTGAGCGTCACATTTACCGCAGTGGTGACAGCGAGTACCTGATTGATGGTAAAAAAGTGCGTCTGCGCGATATTCATGATCTCTTCATGGATACGGGATTAGGACGTGATTCCTTTTCTATTATTTCTCAAGGGCGCGTTGAAGAGATATTCAACAGCAAGGCAGAGGAACGCCGTGCTATTTTTGAAGAAGCGGCTGGCGTTCTCAAGTACAAAACTCGTAAAAAAGAAACGCAAAGCAAGCTAAGCCAAACTCAAGATAATCTTGACCGCTTGGATGATATCATTTATGAGTTGGAAACTCAGGTTAAGCCCTTGGAAAAGCAGGCTAAGATTGCTAGGGAGTTTTTGACCTTAGAAGATAAGCGCAAACAGCTTCACTTGGACATTTTGGTGGAAGACATCGAAGGCAATCAGGCGCGGCACAAGCAACTTCAGCAGGATTTATCTGCTGTTCGTGATAGCCTAACTTCCTATTACCAAGAGCGTCAGCATCTGGAAGAAAAAAATCAGAGTTTGAAAGATAAGCGTCATCAGCTATCAGAAACCATAGCAAATAAACAAGCTGGCCTGCTTGACCTGACTAGCTTGCTTGCTGATTTGGAACGTCAGATGGACTTGATCAAGCTGGAATCCAGTCAGAAGGAAGAAAAACAGGCAGAGGCTCAGCAGCGCTTGATTGATTTATCTGAGGAAGAAAGTCAGCTGGAGCAGGATTTGGCAGCTAAGATGGACCATATGACCAGTCTCAAGGAAAAACGGCAAGAAGTGGCAGACCAGATTGAGAATCTGCAAGAAGAATTGCAGCGTTTTTCGACGGATCCTGATCAGGTAATTGAGCAATTACGTGAAGCTTTTGTTAATCTTATGCAGAAAGAGGCGGCTGCTTCAAACCGTTTGACCTCTGTTTTGGCGGACATTGACAATCAAAAACAATTATCAGCTTCAAAATCAGCTGAATTAGCCCAAACCAAAGAACAATTGGAGATTATCAAGGCTCAGGCTAAGACAGCCATGGAAGTCTATCAGGCCAGTAAAGAAAAGGTCAAAGACCTGTTGGATGACTACCAAACCTTGGCATGTGAGGCTAATGAGGCTAAGAAGGTTTATGAGCAAGAACAGAGCAAAATGTTCGACCAATTGGACTTGATTAAGTCCAAGGAAGCTCGCCGCTCCAGTCTGGAAGCCATTCTTAAAAGCCATAGCAATTTCTATGCTGGAGTTAAGGCTGTTTTACAAGCTTCCCATCAGCTGGGCGGCATCATTGGTGCGGTTAGTGAGCACTTGAGCTTCGACCAAAATTATCAAACTGCTTTAGAAATTGCGCTGGGTGGCAGCAGCCAGAACATCATCGTAGAAAACGAAGCTGCTGCTAAACGTTCGATTGCCTTTTTGAAGAAAAATCGCCAGGGTCGCGCGACCTTCTTACCTTTGACAACTATCAAAGAGCGTCAACTTTCCGCACCAAACAAGGAAAAATTGCGGAGCTGCCAAGGTTTCTTAGGCATCGCCAGTGATTTGGTTAGCTTCGACAGCCATTTGTCCAATATTTTCAAAAACTTGCTTGGTCTGACAGTGATTTTCGACACAGTTGACCATGCTAATCAGGCTGCGCGTCAACTCCATTATCAAGTACGCATCGTGACTCTGGATGGAACAGAAATTCGTCCAGGTGGTTCCTTCTCTGGTGGTGCCAATCGTCAAAATAACACAACCTTCATCAAACCTGAACTGGATAATCTTTTGCAAGAATTGAAGAGCTTAAAAGCAGGTCAGGTAGATCAAGAAAATCGTGTTGAGGACTGCAATAAACTGCTTAAAACCAAACAGGCACAGTTGGAAGCCATTAAAGCCCAGGGGGAGGAAGCTCGATTGGCTGAGCAAAAGGCTGAGCTGCAGTACAATCAATTATCTGAACGCTTAGCCGACATGACCAAGATCTACCAAGGGTTGCAAGCTGCTAAGGAAAATGGTCAGGAAGATGGCTTGACTACTAGGCAGACTCAGTTGGAAGCTGACCTAGAAGCCATCAAGGCCAAGAAATTAGCTTTAACAGCTGAAATCGACCAAATCAAGGAAGACAAGGATAGCATCAATCAAAAAGTTGACAGCCTAAATGAACAGCTCTCCCAGGCTCGCTTAGTTGAACGCGATTATTTGAGCGAGTTGAAATTTGAGCAGGCTAATCAGACACGTCTGGAAGTCAGCTTGTCTCAAGTAAAAAATGAAAAAGCTAACTTGCAATCCTTCATGGAAACTCAAACTAATCAGTTATCAGAAGACCAGCTGCCTAAGTTGGAAAACCAGTTTGATCAAGCCAAGGAGCGCAAGTCTAGTGACGAAGAGGCCCTTGTTCGCCTGCGTTTTGAATTGGAAGATTGCGAAGCTAATCTAGAAGAGCTAGCTGAGAATATAAAAAAAGAAAGTCAGAAAAACGAGAACTTGATTCGTCAACAAGCTCAGCTGGAAGCCGATCTTAATCAAGTTCAAGATAGGCTACGCAGTTTTGCCCACAATTTGTCAGAGGACTATCAGATGACATTTGAAGAGGCAAAAGAGCAGGCTAATAGCTTAGAAGATAGTGCAGCCGCTAGACAGGAGCTGCAAAACCTGCGCCGTCAAATCAAATCACTTGGTCCTGTCAATCTGGATGCTATTGAACAGTATGATGAGGTGTCAAATCGTCTGAACTTCCTTAACAGTCAGAAAGATGATTTGGTACATGCCAAAAATCTCTTGCTTAATACCATTAATGATATGGATGACGAAGTGAAATCACGTTTTAAGGTGACTTTTGAAGCCATTCGAGAGTCCTTTAAGACGACTTTTACTCAGATGTTTGGCGGTGGGTCTGCGGATTTGATTTTGACAGAGGGTGACCTGCTGACAGCAGGAGTGGAAATTTCAGTGCAACCGCCTGGTAAGAAAATCCAGTCTCTCAATCTCATGTCAGGTGGGGAGAAGGCACTCTCAGCTCTAGCTCTGCTATTTGCTATTATCCGCGTCAAGACCATTCCATTTGTTATCTTGGACGAGGTGGAGGCAGCTCTGGATGAGGCCAATGTCAAGCGTTTTGGGGATTACCTCAACCGCTTTGACAAATCCAGCCAGTTTATCGTCGTGACCCACCGCAAGGGGACAATGGCTGCTGCTGATAGCATCTACGGGGTCACCATGCAAGAGTCTGGTGTCTCCAAGATTGTATCGGTCAAACTCAAGGATGCTGAAAGTCTGGTACAGTAAAATCTGTTTATAAATCAAAATCCCAATTCCTTGGAGTTGGGATTATTCTATAGCTGTTACTGTCAGTTTAGATTCGTTTTGCTGGGTGTCTATGACTGAGCTGCTTTCTGTTGTGCTACCTGATAAACTTTCTAAGCTGTCTGAGGTTTCTAGCTCACTTGTTGGGCTAGCTTCAACAGTTGCTTCTGAACTTGAGGTATCTTCTGTTGACTGACGATAGCTATCAGATGTTTTGTAGAACACACTGCTGACGAATTGATTAGTAGATTCGTAGTCAAAACGATTGATTTGTGTGGCAACCAAACGGTCTCGGCCAATATCAGATGGGTCAGACTGGGTAATTTGGAAATGCCAGCTTGGAATCTCAGTGCCAGCAGGATAATAGTGTAAAATAAATCCCCCACCCGAATGTCTGTTAATCTGAGAAACAGCTTCACCATTGATATCATAAGTTAAAGAAGTAATACTCAAGTCGTCTTGGCCAACTAGCCCTTGAGGAGAGAATTCAAATTGGTAACCATTGGCATCTGTCCACTGACCAGCTAGGCTGGAAAAATCACCAATTGCCAAGGCATTAAAATCAAAGTATGAAACTTGGTTATCAGTCAGCTTCCGATTTTCCAGTAGCTTTTGCCCATCAGCAATCATCTCCTGTGATACAGCCTTGGGGCTTGGTTTGCTGACGAGGTCTGAGCGAACGGTCAGACCTGTAGTCTGTTGTAGGGATTGTTTTTGCTTCTTACGATGTTCTTGTCTGCTAATACCAGCGTTGGCTTGCTGTTTTTTTATCAGCTGCCTATTGGCAACTAGTCCAGTACCAGCTAGTAATAAAACAAGACTAGAAGCTAAAATAATAGTTGATTTTTTGGTCATGGGAAATCTCCTTGAATCATTTTTTAGCTTATAAGCTTTCACTTATTTATTCGTAGAGAAGAAGAATATATCGAAAGAATTGAGGAAAAAAGCCTGTTTTTTTGATACAATAGGAGCATGTAAACGTTTTGAGGTGAAAAATGAATAAAGTAGTAGCAACAGATATGGATGGAACCTTCTTAGATGGTCGCCACTCTTATGATCGTAAGCGTTTGAGAGATTTACTAGAAGAATTTAATGAAAAGAACTATCTCTTTGCTGTGGCTAGTGGCCGAGCTATGATTGCTTTGGAGAAGGTTTTTGCTGGCTTTGAAGATGATATTGCCTTTATTGCTGAAAATGGTTCTCTAGTTACCTACAAAGGGGAGATCCTATTTGAGGCTAAAATGGAAAAAGTCATCTATCTAGACTTGGTTGAGCAGTTAAAAGCCTTGCCAGATATGACAGGCTTTCTCTTGTCAGGTCGCCAAGGAGCTTACGCTACGCCTGATGTGTCGCCTGACTATGTTTCTTTCATCAGCAATTATTATGAAAATGTTCAGGTGGTGGAGGATCTGTCTACTATTGAAGATGATATTTTTAAACTGACGGTTAATTTCACTGAGGAGACGATTTTGGAGCGTGAAGCTTGGCTCAATGAAAACTTGAATGGTCTGGTAGCCATGACAACAGGTTTCAAGTCACTTGATGTTATCCTAGACCATGTGGACAAGTCAACTGGACTTCGTGGTCTATGTGACAAGTTTGGCTTAGCAGCAACAGATGTTATCGCCTTTGGAGACAATATGAATGATTATCAGATGTTGCAGTTCGCAGGCACAGCTATTGCCACCGAAAACGCTAGAGATGAGATTAAGGCTATTTCACAAGAGGTTATAGGCCACTGCGAGGAAGAGTCGGTGATGGCTTATATGGAAGGAATGGTGAGATAATGGCAGACATCAAATTATTGGCTTTGGATATGGATGGAACGCTTTTTACAA
Organism: Streptococcus caballi DSM 19004; assembly: GCF_000379985.1. Lineage (GTDB taxonomy): Bacteria > Bacillota > Bacilli > Lactobacillales > Streptococcaceae > Streptococcus > Streptococcus caballi. The sequence continues at coordinate 116,354 of NZ_KB904074.1, forward strand.
CGAATAAGCAGATTACGGCTGAAAATAGGGCTGCGCTTAAGGCGGCAGATGAAAAGGGAGTGCACGTTGTCATCACAACAGGGCGTCCATTACGTGCCATCAGGCATGTGTTAGAAGATTTGGATCTCTATAATGAGGACCATTACAGCATCACTTTTAATGGTGGTCTAGTTCAACGCAACAATGGTGAGATTCTCGACAAGAATGAGATGACTCGCAGTCACTTGCGTGCTATCTATGATGTCATGGAGCCGCTGGCTCTGCCTATGGATGTGCTTAGTGATGACAAGGTTTACAGCCTTTCTAGCCGTGGGCATCATTCCCTCTACCATGTGGCTAATCCTATGCTTGAGTTTGTCAACGTGGCTTCTTTTGATGATATTCCTGAAGATGTGGTCTACAATAAGGTGGTTATCGTCTTTGATGCGGAATTTCTAGATCAACAGATTGCTAAAATACCAGAACAACTCTATGAAGAGTTTGAAGTGTTCAAGTCGCGTGACATTATTTTGGAAATCATGCCCAAGGGTGTTCACAAGGCTGTCGGACTGGATTTGCTCATCAAGCATTTGGAGGTCAAACAAGATGAAGTCATGGCCGTAGGCGATGAGGAAAATGACCTATCCATGCTAGAATGGGCTGGCTGGGGTGTAGCTATGGCAAATGGCATAGCTATTGCCAAGAAAACTGCCAACGCTGTCACGACGCGGACTAATGACCAATCGGGAGTTGCAGAAGCCGTCCACAAGTACATCTTGGATAAGTAAGGAGAAAAACAATGGGATTATTTGACCGTTTATTCGGAAAGAAAAAGGAAGAGGAGAAAGCTCCTGAGCAAGTAGCGCCAGTCGAAGAAGTCTTTGCAAAAGAAGCTGAACTAGTTGAGCCAGCGGAGGAGCAGGCTAAACAAGAAGAAGTCCTGGAAACTCGCTCTGAGCAAGTAACTAGGATAGAAGAGGATGAATTGGTTGTTGGTGACCTGCCGAGTGATTTCTTGGAAGACAGGCAGGTCAAAGAAGATGAGCAGGCCAGTCAGGAAGAGCAGATTTTCAACAAAATCCATGACAATCTTGACGACGAAGAATGGGAAGGATCAGCTAGTGAACCTGATGGAGCCGACACAGTAGTGCAGGATAAAGTTGGTAATCAAGGCTTTCAATCTGAAACTCTTAAAACAGTTACTCAAGCTGAGTTGACAAGTCCAGAACAAGAGCAGTCAGTAGAACAAGTTGACCAAACAGCTGAGATTGAGACGGTAGAGGAGCAAGTTTTTCAAGAAGAATCTGTTCCAATCGAAGAAGCAGCAGAGCAAGACGGTCAAGAGCCGAGTCAAACAGATGCCCAAGCTGGACAAGTGACAGAAAAAACTGCTGAAAAGGATGCGGCAGCGGCTTTTATGGCAGACTACTATGCCAAAAGAGCTGCCTTGGAGAAATCCATTGCGGACGGGACTTATGTCAAGCCTGAAGCGACCAAGGTCGAGGCTGAGCAGGTGGAAGCTACCTCGAAAGCGCCAGCCTCTTCTCTAGAAGTCCAAGAAACCGAGGAGGAAAAATACAACCGCAGTCTCAAGAAGACGCGGACTGGGTTTGGGGCTCGCCTCAATGCCTTTCTGGCCAACTTCCGCCGTGTGGATGAGGAGTTTTTCGAGGAATTGGAGGAGATGCTGATTTTATCGGACGTTGGGGTCAATGTGGCTACTCAGCTGACGGAAGATTTGCGCTATGAGGCTAAATTGGAAAATGCCAAAAAAGCGGAAGATCTTAAGCGTGTCATCATCGAAAAGTTGGTAGATATCTACGAGAAAGACGGCGTCTATAATGAGCAAATCAATTTTCAAAATGGCTTAACCGTGATGCTCTTTGTCGGTGTCAACGGTGTTGGTAAGACCACCTCTATCGGTAAGCTAGCCTACAAGTACAAGCAGGAGGGCAAGAAAGTCATGCTGGTGGCTGCCGATACCTTCCGAGCGGGCGCCGTGGCTCAGTTGGTCGAGTGGGGGCGCCGTGTGGGCGTGCCCGTGGTGACAGGCCCTGAGAAAGCTGACCCTGCCTCTGTCGTTTTTGATGGTATGGAAAAAGCTGTCGCTGAAAATATTGACATTCTCTTGATCGACACAGCAGGTCGCCTGCAAAACAAGGACAACCTAATGGCAGAGCTGGAAAAAATTGGTCGCATTATCAAGCGCGTGGTGCCAGATGCACCGCATGAAACTCTGCTGGCGTTGGATGCCTCAACAGGACAAAATGCCCTCAGTCAAGCCAAAGAATTTTCAAAAATTACACCACTAACAGGTCTCATTCTCACCAAAATTGACGGAACCGCCAAGGGTGGTGTCGTTCTAGCTATTCGCCAAGAACTAGACATCCCAGTCAAATTTATCGGCTTTGGCGAAAAAATTGACGACATCGGCCAGTTCAACTCCGAAGACTTTATGCGCGGACTTCTGGAAGGTATTATTTAAAGGTCTTAATTAAAAATAGCAGAGCAGGAGGGCGGCTAGCCTTTCTGCTTTTTTGCTAACCTCTATTTTTCCTATCCCTGCTCATCATTATTGTTCAATCAGAGTAGTGGCAAGTTATCAAAATTTTTGACGAGTAGAATCAGAGTTACAACTGGTGATCAACAACATGTTGAAGTTGAAGATTCAAAGAGTGCTTATGTTGCTCTTCTCGCCACGGTGGGAAGAGTCTATTATGTGATTTTGTGCTCGCTTGTATAGTCATTTGAATTAACTTTGATACATCGTCACTTTCGTCTTGCCGTACTCTAGTACAGCCTGCGCCTCAGTTCCTTGTCTGAAAGCTAATTCATTCGACTATAATAAGTTAAATCTTTGAAAAATGAGTAGAACACACTGTGAATTTAAATTTTTAATCTAGCGAAGCGTCCGCCAGTCATTTTCCTAATGCAAATACTTGGCAGAGCTCTTTTACGAGGATAGATATTTCTCTGTCCTGGCTCTTCCTTTAGTTTGCCATAATCAGTAATCTTAAAGCTGATAATCTTGTTGCATTTTTCACAAGAGCAATTTCCATTGTAGAGAATAAAAGGATGATATAACTAGAGGGAAACGTAGAAAAAAGGCTGTTATACTAAGTCTAACAGTGTTTGACTTTACAGCCAAACACTCCTAAATGTTCTTATAAAAAGTTTACACCATTTTTCGTGGGAACGACATTATAGGTAATATTATAGGTAATGGAGAATGGAAGTATGATTGCGGAAAAAGATGTTTTTCTTGATTTGAGCATAGATGATAGTGGTTACCAATTTGCGACCTCCATTTCTGATGCTTTACAGCAGGCTGAGTTAGAGCTGACCGAGCTGAATGAGACAGTAGCGTCTATCGAAAAACTCAAACCAGAATGTGATAAGATGGACTATATTTTATCAGCAAGTTCTGGTGCTCTGTGTGGGATAATGGATATTTTCCTAGTGGGAAAACCTGGCGAGTCACCACTTGAAAATATCACTGATAAATGGTTTGAAAACCGAACGAAGGATTTTGCTAAGCTGTGTGGCTGGAAAGGGGATAACTCTTCTACATCATCGGCAATCCGATTTCTGGAGAAAGAATTCAAAATTCCTTATGACCAACGCGGTGCTGGAGATGCAGGAAGTTCAATTTATGACTTGGCCCCGTTAAATCACCACTTTAAGTCACTTGGGCATAACCCGACCTTAATGGGGCTATTTTTCTCCATTCTTGACCAATTTGCCAATACCTCCCATTTTGTTTCGGGTGGTGACCTTATTTCGCTTCAAAAAGCAAGTCAGGATTTTCAATTACAGGGCAATGACACTTCCAGCAGATTGTTTTGTGGCTTTGTGAATTGGTTTGGGCATTTGATGTCAGATATTTCTGGTGCGTCAGGTAGCAAAACACGTGGCATGGGTATTCCCTCTCCTTTTTGGAGTTGGACAAATGACGTGATTGCCATTAAGCGAACATTGCACATGGAAGCTAGTGAGTTTGACAAAAGACTGAATGAGTTGGCACTTGAAATTTACAAGCAAAGCTACGACGTTCGCTTTCAAACTGCGCAAGCAATCCCTGTTTTTGTCAATGAATTAGTGGTTAGATTAATTTATTCTGTTAGAAGATCTATTAAATACTTCAAGGAAACAGAGCCGTCAGAGCGTTCTTTTGCACTGATGTGGAAAACTTGTGAACCTTTCACAAATGCAACTGTTAAGCGAATGTTGACTGTCGCCCACGGCACCTTTTGCTTAGTGGATATTGGCGACGCAACCGTGAGAGCCTTTAAAGACGGTGGTGGTCAGTTTAATGCTGTTAAGTTCGTTTTACGGCTTAATATTGTCGGAGTGGGACGCTTTGCCGTTTCACTTTATGGCGAAGGAAACAGAGCTTTTGCTTATCATCGAGCTAAGATAGAGGCAGAATTTGCTTCAAAACAAATCGTGATTGTCAAAGACTACATCAAAGGACTGGAGATTCTATCAGAGCGATACGACGATGCTTACCTACTGACCTTTGTTCAGGATTTTGAAAAGAGTGACGCCTATAAGATAGCTTTTGAAAAAACAGTAGCATTGGCTCAAAAGCGTCAGGTTTCAGAACATAAAATGCTAACAACTAAAACAGCAATCGATAATTATTTTTTAGGAGGAAAATAACATGGCAAAAGAACCATCAAGATTACAATTAGCACAAGAAAAAGCAGAAGCAGCTGCAGAGAAAACCAACCAGAAAATCAATGAACTGGGAGAGCATACAAATACAATATACACCACTTTAATAACGATTCAATCAGTATTTGATAACATTCGTAACGTACCTGAAGAAAGCAAATTAAGATACGAAAAACTGAAAGCTATACGGGTTAATTGGAAACAGCAGGCTGATAAGATTGAAGTTGATTATAAAAAGGCTAGTGTGAAAAGCGCTAGTGGAGCAGCTGCAGGCGTTAGCGCAGGTGTTGCGGTCGCTACGCTTGGGCCAACTGCTGCTATGGGTATCGCCACTACCTTTGGTGTCGCTTCTACTGGTACTGCAATTTCCACGCTAAGTGGTGCAGCAGCTACCAATGCCGCATTAGCATGGTTAGGCGGAGGTGCCTTGACTGCTGGTGGCGGTGGTATGGCTGCTGGTAGTGCCGTTCTAGCGTTAGCAGGACCATTCGGCTGGGGGATTGCCGGTGTTGCTACTGCTGCAAGTATGACGCTATTTTTTAAATCAAAAAGTGATAAAGAGCGTCTGGAAAATATCTATACCTTGATCAGTAACCGTGATGTTAAGTCCTATGAATTAGCAACCGTAGAATTGAGTGAACGCATTAACAGAATTAAAGATGAATCTAGTAAACTCGTTGACGCCATTTCAAAAATTGCAATCTTTGGAACGGATTATAATGCTATGTCAGAAGCTCAACAGTATGAATTGGGGTCTTATGTCAACTTGATGGAATCTTCGACCATGTTGCTGGTTAATCCAATTTTGGGGCTTCAACCAAAATATACCAAACAAGATTTTGATAAATTATGTGATGATGGGGTTAAAACACCTATTTTTGCAGACTTAAAAGAAACTTTATTGATTGATAGCGAATCGTTAAGACACTATTTGAAAACGGACGAATCATTGATTATCACATTAGCAAACTTACTTTATAAGGTGACACTTGATGAGAAAGACAAAGAAGTATTGCTTAAATCATTGAAGAAAAATAAAGATTTCCTGGTGTCTGTAAATATCTCAAAGGGTGAGCTTACTCCCTTTGCCCTCTCTGTGGTTGAAAAAGCGCTAGAATACAGATACATGTATTAAATGATTTTTAAACTTACTAATCCCAGACAAACTCATGCTTGTCTGGATATTTTTGTTTTAAAGAATACTCCTACCTAAGGATTTTCTAACGTGATTTTTGACATGGACGACATGCTGGTCAATTTGGAGGAGATATTTATCAAGGTCCAAAACGACATGATGTGGGAGTGCGGCTTCGAGATAGCAGACAGCTACCAGTACCAGATTTCATCGGCATGAGCTATTAGGCGGGGTTTGATTTACCTGACTTCGTCTCGGGTTTTCCCGCCTCAATTATCCCAGACAAGATTTATCCCACTGTGACAAGGCTATCGCTAACTATTGTGACTGCTATGAGTGGTTGGAAAATCTTGATTAAAATCAGCATTACTCAAAAGAAAAATCCGAACAACTTGGTCTAGTTGCTCGGATTATTTGTTAGAAGACGCGATAGACGTAAGGATTATCAGGCTGATCGCTTTCTCTGACTTGGGTCATGTGGAGGACGGGAAGGTTTTGCTTGAGTTTTTGGTTGTACTCGGTAGTCAGGGTTCCCGTCGCGGTGATCCAAGTGTTGTTGGCAAAGGTCTGCTGGTTGCCAGTGGTCAGGAGGCCATAAACGCCTGAGTCTGCGATACAGTGGATGATGCCAAAGCGGAAGAGAAATTGGTAGCCAGTGTGACCGGGCTCATTGTAAACAAAGCCGGTGTAGGTAATCTGGCGGTTCATAAATTCCTCTGGATAGAGGTAGATAAGCTCCATGATTTCCATGTAGTTTTGTGTGGAAATGACCAGAGGTTTGTTGCTTTTGTATTTCTTCAATTCCTTGCGCATTTCTTTTTCGTAGGCATTGGAGGTGAAGTAGAGACTAGTGTCAGGTTTCAGGTATTGAACCGTTGTGCCGTCTTCGCTGACGGTGCCTGTTGAGCCGGCGGCCAGTGGGAAATTATAACCCTTAGCAGATACGGTGCGGGAGTCCAAGCTGACTGTAGGAACCAGTAACCCCACCAGGACGGGGAAGAGCAGGATGAGCGGACTGGTCAGCTTAGCTATTTTCCCTGATAAATGACTATGCAACTTGAGGTTCTTCATCCAGATAAGGAGCTGGACGATAGCTAAGATGAAGGACAGAGCCATGGAAATGTAGGCTAGGTAAGAGTAGTGGATATTGATATAGCGATCCAGCTTACCAGAGAGCTGCAAGTACATGGTTAGCTCAAAGTAACCTGCTAAAATAAGAAAACGTATCATCCGACTACCCCCACAAGTAAGCAATAGACCACAATCATGACTACAGAAACTGAAATAAACTGAGCAATGAAGCGAGGCTTAAAGGACTTGATCATCATCATGAGGTTTTTAATGTCAACCATGGGACCGATGAGTAAAAAGGCCATAACGGGCGCTACTCCAAAGCTTGATAGGAGTGAGGCACCGATGAAGGCATCTGCTTCGCTACAAAGGGACAAGATAAAGGCCAGTAGCATCATAATCAGGATGGCAGTCAGCCGGTTGTGTCCCAGACTGGTCAAAAAATGGGTTGGCAGATAAATCTGCATAGCTGAAGCAATCAAGGTACCAAAGACCAGATAGCGCCCCGTGTCAAAGAATTCATCAATGGCATGGGCAAAGGCTAGGAAAATTTTCTGATACCATTTTTCACCAGAATAATCATGGAAGTGAACAGGTTGGGCATTTTCCTTGAGGATGTCTTCGTCAACCAGAAAGGCCAGCAAAATCCCCAATGTGATGGCCACCAAAATAGCTCCCAGCAGACGCAAAAATAAAAAACGCAGCGAATTGCCAAAGGCCGAATAGGTGGCAAAGAGAACGATGGGATTGATGATGGGAGCCGTAGCTAGAAAGGGCACGGCTGTGTAGCTGGGCACCTTTTTCTCCAAAAAGCGGTTGATGATGGGAATAATCCCACATTCGCAGGAGGGGAAAATGAAACCAACAAAGGTTCCAAAGAGGATACGTAGAAACCTATTCTTTGGAAGGTACTTTTGCACTAGGTCGGGTGTCACGTAAATCTCGATAAAGCCTGAGAGAATGGATCCCAAGAGGACAAAAGGCAGGGCTTCAATGATGATAGAGATAAAAATCGCAAACCATTGCAGCACGCTGTCAGGAAGTTGCTGAAAAATGGCCATTATTACACCTCTCGAATTTTCTTGTTAATAGTTTGGTAGCAGTGGGAGCCAATTGAAAATACAAGAATAAAAACCAGAATTTTTAATAAGCAAGAGTCAAAGTTTAGCATGAGACCAGCAGAGACTCCTCCCAAGCAGATGTAAAAAGCAAGGTCATTTGTCTTGCCCATAACTATTTGTCTTCCTTTTTAGTGGATTTTTTCTTCTTGTCTTCATCAGGATTGCTTTCGACCTTAGGTTCTGGAACCATGGCGAAGCTTGCAAACATGCTTTCTAAGTCGTCTTGACGTTTATGTGTGATAGCCATAAGGGTACCTTCTTTCTTAAGTGATACTACCATTATACTATCAAATGCCCATTTATGGTATATAGAAGTGAATGTGACTGCTTGTACTCAGTTAAAATTAAAAATCAAAGAGTATTAGGCTTTTGGGAAATAGCGGAGCTGTCAGCTGATGAGCAGCAACTAGCTTGATTTGTTTTCATTTTCTCTGATAGTATCAGAATTGAAGAGCATAGCATGAGAAAGTCAATTCTAAAAGGATTATACTGAAAGTATCAAAAAACAAGAGAGGATAGATGATCATGATTAAAATTGAGCACGTTGGACTTTGGACCAAGGATTTAGAAAAAATGAAAGATTTTTACTGCAGGTATTTTGCAGCGACTGTATCTGAACTCTACCACAATCCCAAATCAGGCTTTTCATCGTATTTCTTAACCTTTACAGACGGTGCGCGTTTGGAGCTCTGCCATCGCCCAGACATCGTGTAAGGAAGTAAAGATGTTTTTGGCTTTACGCACCTAGCTTTCTCGCTGGGTAGCAAGGAAGAAGTTGACCGATTGGCTTATTTCTTCCAAGATCAAGGCTTCCCTATTCAAAATGGGCCTCGCACAACAGGTGATGGCTACTACGAAGCTGTTATCTTTGACCCAGAAGGTAATCAGTTGGAATTGACTGTATAAAATTTAACTACGCTAGGTAGTTGCTCGATGTTTTGAGTTCAATTATTTGTTTTTATCACTATTTAGTAATAAAATAAACCCGTAAACATAAAAAACGAGGTGAAACAATGATTGAATTAGGAATAACAACTTTTGGAGAAACAACTCCACTAGAAAAAACAGGTGAGACTTACAGTCATGCTGAGCGTATTCGTCAGTTGGTTGATGAGATTGAGTTGGCTGACCAGGTTGGTTTGGATATTTACGCTATCGGTGAGCACCACCGTGAAGATTTTGCGGTCTCTGCCCCAGAAATCGTGCTGGCAGCGGGAGCGGTCAACACCAAGCACATTCGCCTGTCAAGCGCTGTGACGATTTTGTCATCTATCGACCCTGTCCGCGTTTACCAGCAGTATGCGACCATAGATGCTTTGTCAAATGGCAGAGCTGAAATCATGGCGGGTCGTGGATCCTTCATAGAATCTTTCCCCTTATTTGGTTATGATTTGGCAGACTACGATGAACTTTTTGATGAAAAATTGGACATGCTTTTGCGCGTTAAGGCGGAGACCAATTTAACTTGGCATGGAAAGCACACTCAGACGGTGGACAATCGTCCTGTCTACCCTCGTGCGGTGCAGGAGGCTCTGCCAGTCTGGATTGCCACAGGTGGTAATCTTGATTCAACTGTTCGTATTGCTGAGCAAGGTCTCCCAATAGCCTATGCTACCATTGGTGGAAATCCTAAAGCGTTTGCTGGCTTGGCTAGAGCTTACAGAGAAATTGGTAGCCGTATGGGACATTCACCTGAACAGCTCAAAGTTGCTGCGCATTCATGGGGTTGGATAGAAGAAGACAATCAGTCTGCTATTGATAATTATTTCTACCCAACCAAACAAACCACAGACAACATTGCCAAAGGACGGCCACACTGGTCAGAAATGACTAAGGAACAGTACTTAGCTGGTGCTTCGGAAGATGGTGCTATCTTTGTTGGTGACCCAGAACATGTTGCAAAGAAAATTATTGGCTTGATTGAAGCACTTGAACTTGACCGCTTCATGTTACATTTGCCAGTTGGTTCTATGCCACATGAAGAGGTGTTAAGAGCTATTAAGCTTTACGGAGAAAAGGTCGCACCAATTGTGCGTAAACATTTTGAGAATAAGTGAGAAGCAGGCGAAAGCCTGTTTTTGAGTATTTTAAATAGAGAAGTTAGTAGTATAATAGGGGCAAAGGAGGAAGATTTTATGATAAATCAAAGAGACCTTGAAAAACGACTACAAGATGCTCATAAACCAGTCGTTGTCACTGGTGCAGGTGTTTCTACTTTATCGGGCGTTCCAGATTACACTACTATGAAAGGATTGACGCTGAAAGGACGTCAGTTTGAAGCACGTGAGGTGCTGTCGCGCCCATTTTTCCAATCCTATCCCAAGGCATTTTGGCGATGGCATAGGAAGCAATTCCTACAAGCGATTGAACCTAACAAGCTGCACTATTGGATAGCCAAGCAGAGGGTTCCTGTCATTACCCAAAACATTGATGGCTTGCATCGCCGAGCTGGCTCAGATAAAATCGTTGAATTTCATGGCAAGGCAGATTTAGGTATCTGTCAGATTTGTCAGCATGAAATTGATTTGAAGAATGATGAAGCTATTTTTAGTCATGCTCATGAAAGGAGCTATGAAGATTCTTTAGCTATTCTAGCAGATCATGTGGATACCCAGATTGTTCTGTATGGCGATGCAATCGCTAGTGAGAATTTATTCCTTGCAGAAAAATGGTTAGGGACTAGTGATCTAATCATTGTTATAGGATCAACTCTCCAAGTTTACCCCCTAGCCGGCTTGGTTTTAGAACAAGATTCAAGCAAAATCATTTGGATTGACAAGAAGAAAAATGAAGTAGCTAGTTTATATCCAGATATTGACTTTGTACAAGCGGATTTTAGGGAGTTATTTGAAGGGTGAGGGGGGTGGCCACATTCTTTTACTTCTTATTTTATGCTATAATAGACACACTATGGAAAATGCAAATATTACATCAATTGCCCTTGAACTGGGCATCAAAGAAAGTCAAATTGACAAGGTCTTGGAATTGACTGCCGAAGGCAATACCATTCCTTTTATTGCGCGTTACCGTAAGGAAATGACGGGGAATTTGGATGAAGTTCAAATTAAGAGCATTATTGATTTGGATAGGTCAATGACCACCCTAGCTGATCGCAAGGCAGCGGTCTTGACTAAGATTGAAGAGCAAGGTAAGTTGACGCCGGAGCTCAAAAAAGCTATTGAAGAAGCTGCTAAGCTGGCTGATGTTGAAGAACTTTACCTGCCCTACAAGGAAAAACGTCGCACTAAGGCGACTATTGCCCGCGAAGCTGGACTTTTCCCACTGGCTCGTCTCATTTTGCAAAATAGCCCAGCACTTGAAACCGAAGCAGAAAAATTCATCAACGAAGCCTTTCCATCAGCTGATAAGGCCTTGGTTGGTGCTGTTGATATTTTAGTGGAAGCTCTGTCGGAGGACAACAAGTTACGCTCATGGACCTACAATGAAATCTGGTCTTACAGCTCTATTTTCTCAGTTGTTAAGGATGAGGAAGCTGATGATAACAAGACTTTCCAAATCTACTACGACTTCTCTGAGAAAGTCTCAAAAATTCAAGGTTACCGTGTGCTAGCTCTTAATCGCGGGGAAAAACTAGACATTCTCAAAGTTTCTTTCGAGCACAATATAGACAAAATGCTGCGCTTCTTTGGTGCTCGTTTTAAAGTCAAAAATGCTTACATTGATGAAGTTATATCACAAGCAGTCAAAAAGAAAATTGTTCCTTCTATGGAGCGTCGTATCCGTAGTGAATTGACCGAGTCTGCTGAAGACGGAGCCATTTCACTCTTTGCTGAAAACTTGCGTAACTTACTTTTGGTCTCACCTCTTAAGGGGAAAATGGTGCTGGGGTTTGACCCTGGCTTTCGTACAGGTGCTAAGTTGGCAGTCGTTGACCAAACAGGAAAACTGATGACAACACAAGTTATCTATCCAGTACCACCGGCTAGTAAGGCTAAGATTGAACAGTCCAAAGCTGATTTGGCTGCACTAATTAGAGAATTTGGTATCGAAATCATTGCCATCGGAAACGGGACAGCCAGCCGTGAAAGTGAATCCTTCGTTGCTGATGTTCTTAAGAATTTCCCTGAAGTGAGCTATGTTATTGTCAATGAAAGCGGAGCTTCTGTCTACTCAGCCTCAGAATTAGCTCGTCATGAATTTCCAGACCTGACTGTTGAAAAACGCTCAGCTATTTCCATCGCCCGCCGTCTGCAAGATCCACTAGCTGAGCTGGTGAAAATCGATCCTAAGTCTATTGGTGTCGGCCAGTATCAGCATGATGTCAGCCAGAAAAAGCTAGCGGAAAATCTGGACTTTGTAGTCGATACTGTGGTCAACCAAGTAGGTGTCAATATCAATACAGCCAGTCCAGCTCTTTTATCTCACGTGTCAGGTCTCAACAAGACCATTTCTGAGAACATTGTCAAATACCGCGAAGAAAATGGTCGTATTCGCTCACGTCAAGAAATTAAAAAAGTTCCTCGACTGGGTGCTAAGGCTTTTGAACAGGCCGCTGGTTTTCTACGCATTCCTAATGCGGACAATATTTTGGACAATACAGGTGTCCATCCAGAGAGCTACAAGGCTGTTGAAAAGTTGTTCAAGTTGCTTGAAATCACCGGTCTAGATGGCTCCGCCAAAACTAAACTTCAGGCAGTTAATGTGGAAGAGATGGCAGAGGAGTTAGAGCTTGGTCAAGAAACGCTCAAAGATATTATTGCTGACCTGCTTAAGCCTGGTCGTGACTTGCGTGATGATTTTGAAGCACCTGTTCTTAGACAGGATGTTCTTGATATTTCCGACCTTGAAATCGGTCAAAAGTTAGAAGGGACAGTCCGTAATGTGGTTGATTTCGGTGCCTTTGTAGATATCGGTCTGCATGATGACGGTCTCATTCATATTTCGCAGATGAGCAAATCCTTTGTCAAACATCCAAACCAAGTCATTTCTGTTGGCGATGTGGTGACCGTCTGGGTCTCCAAAATTGATAAGAAACGTGGCAAGATCAACTTGTCTCTGGTGGATTTGCGTGAACTTAACTGAGTATGTTAAGAGTGTTTCCGAAGAAGATTTTGGTAAGCCTTTTCGGCACACTGCTGTCTGGAACAGTCGCCTGCGCTCCACTGGTGGACGTTTCTTTCCAAAAGATGGTCATCTAGATTTCAATCATAAGCTGTATCAGGAGTTTGGCATTGAAGTTTTCAGAAAGATTGTCAGACATGAGCTCTGTCATTACCATCTTTATTACGAAAATAAGGGCTACAGGCATAGTGACCTAGACTTTAAGCACCTTCTGAAAAAGGTTGGTGGTCTTCGTTATGCGCCTCAATCCCAGCAGGAAAGGGTAACTTTTCATCACTACCTTTGTCAAAACTGTAGGCAAGTCTATCAGCGCAAGCGACGAGTTGATACTCGAAAATATTTCTGTGGAAAATGCCGTGGAAAACTTATTGAGAAAAATCAGTCGTAAGGCTGATTTCTTTCTTCAGTCAAAAGAGCTATACTAATAGTAGAAAAACTAATGTGAGGAAAGTGCTATGAAACCAGTTTTATATAAACAAAGGAAGAATAAAATGGTATCTGGTGTCTGTGCTGGTCTGGCCGACAAGTTTGGCTGGGATTTACCTTTGACGCGCGTGCTGACAGCCTTGCTTATGTATTTTACAGGATTTGGGGTTGTTCTCTACATCCTTTTGGCTATTTTCTTGCCTTACAAAGAAGATGTGATAGAAGATCAATTCGGTACAGGTCCTAGAAAACGAAAAGATGCTGATGTCATTGATGATGATAAGGAAGGCTGGTTCTGGTAATACTAAAGATTGGTGATTTGTTTACATTCTTATGAGTAGAGTAACAGGATGCTTGTAAGATTTTGATGAGACGCTAGGAAGGTGGGCAGAAGTCTACCTTCTCTTACTTAACTGAGAATAGTTGGCTTTTTCTGAAAAACTAGTTAGCGCTTTCGATTATGACCGAATGTGTTATAATAGAAAAAAGGAGAAATTATGTCAGTTACAGTAAAAATGTTAGTTGACCGTATTAAGCTTGATATAGTTTACGGCAACGAAGAAATATTGTCCAAAGAAATCACCACTGCTGATATTTCACGTCCAGGTCTTGAAATGACAGGCTATTTTGATTATTATTCTCCAGAGCGTATCCAGTTGCTGGGAATGAAAGAATGGTCCTATCTCACAAAAATGACGCCTCATAACCGTTATCAGGTTTTGGCTGAGATGTTCCGACCAGAGACACCAGCTATTATCATCGCTCGTAATTTGGAAATTCCTGAAGAAATGCACCGTGCGGCTAAGGAAAAAGGTGTTGCTGTGTTACAAAGTCATGTGCCAACTAGTCGCCTATCAGGTGAGATGTCTTGGTACTTGGATTCTTGTCTGGCAGAACGTACAAGTGTGCACGGTGTTCTCATGGATATTTATGGTATGGGTGTTCTCATTCAAGGTGACTCTGGAATTGGAAAGAGTGAGACGGGGCTGGAACTAGTTAAACGTGGCCATCGCTTGGTTGCGGACGATCGCGTAGATGTTTTTGCTAAAGATGAAGAAACACTTTGGGGAGAACCTGCTGAGATCTTACGCCATCTGCTTGAAATTCGTGGTGTCGGGATTATTGATATCATGAGCCTGTACGGAGCGAGTGCAGTTAAAGATTCTTCACAAGTACAGTTGGCTATTTATCTGGAAAACTTTGAGTCTGGTAAAGTTTTCGATCGGCTTGGTAATGGCAATGAAGAAATCGAATTGTCCGGCGTTAAGATTCCTCGCATCCGCATTCCAGTAAAGACAGGGCGTAACGTTTCCGTTGTTATTGAAGCGGCAGCCATGAACTATCGTGCTAAACAGATGGGCTTTGATGCAACGAGGACTTTTGAAAATCGTTTGACTCAGTTGATTAGTCAAAATGAGGAAAGCACAAATGATTGATCCTGTTGCTATCCAAATTGGTCCCCTGTCTATTCGCTGGTACGCTTTGTGCATCATGACAGGACTGATCTTGGCTGTTTACTTAGCCATGAAAGAAGCTCCACGCAAGAAAATAAACCCAGATGATATTTTAGATTTTATATTGATTACTTTTCCCTTGGCAATTATCGGTGCTAGACTCTACTATGTTGCCTTTGATTGGTTTTATTATGTCAAGCATCCTGCTGAAATTATTGCAATTTGGCAGGGAGGAATTGCTATCTATGGCGGTCTGATAACAGGTGCGGTCGTCCTTTTGGTTTTTTCTTACTACCATTTTATCAAGCCACTTGATTTTCTGGATATTGCAGCACCAGGAGTCATGTTAGCACAGGCCATTGGGCGTTGGGGAAACTTTATCAATCAAGAAGCCTATGGTAAAGCTGTCAAATCCTTGAATTACCTGCCAGATTTTATCCGAAAGCAGATGTATATTGACGGTTCCTATCGTACGCCGACCTTTTTATATGAATCTGTCTGGAATTTGCTTGGTTTTGCTATTATCATGGTGGCGAGAAGAAGGAAAAATTTTCTTAAACAGGGAGAAATTACTTTCTTCTACCTGATTTGGTATGGTTGTGGACGCTTTGTCATTGAAGGAATGCGGACTGATAGTCTGATGTTCATGGGCTTGCGCGTTTCGCAATGGTTGTCGGCAATCCTAGTCTTGGTCGGTCTTGTGGCCTTGATTTGGAGAAGAAGACAGAAAACTATTCCCTATTATTAAAAGTGTGAGTAAGGAGAAGAAATGCTTGAAATTGCTTTAATGATTATTGCTATTGCTTTTGCGATTCTGGTGGTCTATCTTGTTTTGGTTTTGAGAAAGGTCTCAGATACAGTTGATGAGAGTAGGAAAACTCTGCAAATTCTGACCAGCGATGTTAATGTGACTCTGCATCAGACTAATGAGATTCTTGCCAAGGCTAATGTTCTGGTTGAGGATGTTAATGGCAAGGTTGCGACAATTGATCCTCTTTTTGTGGCTATTGCTGATTTATCTGAAAGTGTATCTGATTTGAACACGCAGGCTCGAGTTCTTGGTCAAAAGGCTGGTCGAGCAGGTTCAAATGTAGGCAAGGCTGGTACAGCTTTTACTGTTGGTAAAGTTGCTTCAAAATTATTTGGTAAAAAAGGAGTCTAACTATGAATAAATTTTTAAAAACATTGATTGTTGGTGCGGCCTCAGGAGCTGCTGCTGCGTATTTCCTAACATCTGAAAAGGGAAAAGACGTTCAAAGGCGTGTTAGCAAAGCTTATGAAGCGTATAAAGATGATCCTGAAGATTTTCATCAAGCTGCAAAAGAAAAAGCCACTGAGTATTCTCAATTGGCAGTGGATACTTTTAATAATTACAAGGAAAAATTCGAGAGTGGCGATCTAACTGTGGACGATTTTGTGACAACAGTAAAAGAGAAGGGTGGAGAAGCTTTTGGTTACGTAGCAGACAAGGTTTCTGAAGCGACAGCAAGATACTCAGATAGCGATGAAGTCACAGTGGATTTGACACCTGACAAAGACTCTGCCGAAAATGCCGCAGAGCCAGAAGAACAAGAAGACATTATTATCAACTATTCTGACCATCAAGAGCCGGATCAATCAGAAAATGAGTAGATAAAGTGAAAGGAGAAAGTCTATCAGCTTTCTCCTTTTGGCTATTTGTCAACTGTATTGTTTATACTTCTCAGACGTCGTTAACCTCATTTAATGAACGCTAATTCTATCTGCGTCCGCCTTGTCTAGCTTGGGGTTTAATTAAGTATTCTTTGAAAACGCTTAATATTTTTGCTGACTTTTTTTAAGAGTTGTGCTACAATTGAAGCAATCGCTTGCATTGGAGTGTATTTTGTTTTAGAAAGGAAAATATATGCCAACTTTGAAAGATGTTGCTCTGCGTGCGAATGTTTCAAAAATGACGGTGTCTAGAGTTATCAATCATCCAGAGATGGTAACGACAGAATTGAGACGATTAGTCTATAAAGCTATGGAAGATTTAGACTATCAGCCCAATCCTGTTGCTAAGGCGCTTGTTTACAAAAAATCACTGGTAGTTGCTGTGCTTGTTTTAGAAGATTTGGAACGCGTTGATCCTTATTTTATGAAGTTAATCAAAGGAATATCTGCAGAATTAAATAAGCACCAGTATGCCTTTCAGTTGCTAACAGATTTATCTCAGTTGCAGTCCATTAAGCAGTGCGATGGCTATATTGTGGCAGGAATGGGGCAAGAAGATGTTCCCACGATAAAAAAATTATCAAATCCTGTGGTGGCTTTTGGTGAGAATGACTATGGTATTCCTTTTGTTGACTCCGACAACTATCAGGCGAGTAGAGAGGCTACACGATATGCAGCAGAACTGGGATATGAGCATCTAACTTTTCTAGGAATTGAAAGTAAGGAAGGATTTGAACAGGCGAGAGAAGAGGGGTATTTGGATGCTTTTTCTAGTAAGTTAGTCACTCCTAAAATTCTTCGTTCAGCTAATAGCGCTTCTCAAGTAGGAGAAGTTTTAAAGCGGGAGTTACCTATACCCAAAAATAGTTGTTTTATTTGTGCTTCTGATCGTATTGCCTTAGGAGCAGAGCGTTTTTTAGAAGGGCAAGGCTATCGGATACCTGAGGATGTAGGAATTATTGGTTTTGATGGTGTTTTCTTGGATAGGGTTGCTTCGCCACGACTAACTACTGTGAAGCAATCTGTTGAAAGAATGGGAGAAATCTGTGCGAAACGCCTTTTAGATCTAATTGACCATAGAAAGACAAAAGAATCCTATTATCATCGGGCAGATCTGGTCATTGGAGGAACAACCCGGAAAATTCATAGAAAAGAGAGTAAAGCAGTTACACTAAACTAGACAGAATCTATAAAGTGTTCTACACTAAAGAAAATAGGAGAGAAACTATATCTAGAAAAATACGTCGTCACTTCACAGATGAGTTTAAACAACAAATCGTTGACCTGCATAATGCAGGAAGAAAACGCAGTGAGCTTATCAAAGCACCTCTGTTTCTAGTTTACTAGATGTCAACAGGAGTGTTTTTATTCTGTCTCATTTTAGGGGGAGTGCCGATGTTTATTGCTTTTAGCTTTTACTATGTTAAAGCTTTGTCTGCCCCTCTAGATAGGATTGAATTAGCGTTATTTTCAGTGAAATCTGTGTATTCAAATGTTAGATTTGTCAGAACTAGGCATAAAAATGTTACCGATAACATTTTTGCAACCGCTTGCATTTATTCCGAAAAAAGTTATACTGAAGTGTAAGCAAGATCCAAAGGAGATTATTATGCCTAAGAAACGTTCAAAATCATGGCTTGAGAAAAAAGAAATTTTTTCCATTCGAAAATTTAAAGTGGGAGTAGCTTCAGTGGCTATTGCTGCTAGTTTTTTTGCTCTAGGTCAGCCTAATTCTCTTGTAAGAGCTGATGAAGCAGCCGTTCAGTCTGAGCAAGTTGTAACAGCTCAAGGTGATAGTAGCTCAATTACTCAAGTAACAGACTTGACAGCAAGTCCTGAGACAAGTCAGGCAACAACTACAACTGTTACAGATGAAGTAGCAGTGGCAACTGAAACGGGTAGTTCATCTCCTGCTGAAGCCCCTGCGCTAGCAGCTGATAGTCAAACAGAAAATCAAAGTATCACAGCTGATGCGACTCCAGCAATAACTCCCCCAACTTCTGAAGAGCAACCTTCAGAAAGTGCTGCGGCTTCTGTTGAAACGTCAACAACTGATTCTACAGAAAATGTGGCAACCGTTTCTCCAGCAACAACTACTGAGGAAACAGCCCCAGTACCGATTGAAGAGGGGAACATTCGTTTACACTTCGCCGGCTTGGATGATAGTGCTATTGATCACTACGGTCTTTGGACTTGGGGCGGTGTTGCGACTCCTTCTGATGGTAATAAATGGCCAACTGATGCCCAGCCATTCGTCGCTAGTCAAAAAGACGATTATGGCTACTATATAGATGTTAAGCAATCTGAAAATCCAGCCTCTATTGGTTATCTCCTCCTAAAAGATGGCGAAAAAGTTATTGAAGGGGATCAAAAAATTGAAATTGTTGCTCCTCAAATGAATGAGGCTTGGATTGCGCCAGACTTTAAGTTAAATACCTACAAACCTCTTAATAATGAAAAAGTTGTTCGTATTAACTACAAGCGTGATGATGGCAACTATGATGGCTGGGGTCTTTGGCTTTGGGGTGATACGGTAGCTAGCGATGGCTGGCCAGATGGTGCGCTTGATTTTACAGCGGAAGGACAATATGGACGCTATGTTGATGTTCCCTTGTCAAAGGCGTTGGAATCTCGCATTGGGTTCCTAGTGGTTAACCAAAAGAATCCAGAACTACCAGGAAATAAAAGTTCAGATATGAGCTTTGCTAATCGTCAAGTTCATAGCCAAATTTTCCTCAGAAATGACGAAGCAACAGTCTATACAAATCCATATTATATCCCAGAAACTTTGGAATTAGATTTATCCAAAGCGGAACCTGGGAAAGCCAATATCAGCTTAACAGCAGAAGTTGATAAAGCATTTGACTACAATCAACATGGTATTTTATCTATCTCAGTAAATAACCCAGATAATGTTGATATTTACAAAACTCAGGTTGACAGCACAGCTATAGGTGGTGGAATCATTGATATTTCACCGGAGTTAAACAAAGTCACTTTGAATGCAAGTAGTGAGGTTGCCGCAGGAGATTATGAACTGCCCGTAAGGGTTTATGATACGAATAATGGTTACTATGAAACTAAAGTTAAAGTAACGATTACAGAGCACCAGAAGAAAGCTGGCGAGAAAGATTGGGATGAGCAAATCATCTACTTCATGCTGACAGACCGCTTCAAGAATGGTGATACTAGCAATGATAATCCTTACAATCAGCCTTATGCACAAGCAACCAATCAGCGTGGTGTTTATCAAGGTGGTGATTTCAAAGGGGTTACAGAAAAACTTGATTACCTTAAAGAATTAGGGGTAACCTCTATCTGGTTGACACCTATTGTAGAAAATATTCCAGGTAGCGCTGGGGACGCAGAATATTACGCCTACCACGGTTATTGGGCATCAAACTTTGAGAAACTTAATCCTCATTTGGGAAGCCTTGCTGACTTCCATGAATTGATTGACAAGGCTGCTGAAAAAGGTATTAATATCATCGTGGACGTAGTTCTAAACCATGCTGGCTATGGCACAGAAGATACCTTTAAAGGTTTGGTTAGAACACCAGAAGAAAACAAAGAAGGCGATGATCAACAAGGTTCTCTATCTGGATTGCCTGACTTTAAGACAGAAGATGATGTTGTTCGTCGTCAATTAGTTGACTGGCAAACCTCATGGTTGGAACGGTCAACCACAGCTAAGGGCAACAGCATTTATGCTTTCCGCGTGGATACTGTTAAACACGTTGATGATACCACTTGGCAACATTTTAAAAATGAGTTAGCTGAGAAAGATATTGATTTCCACCTGATTGGCGAATCTTGGGGTGCTAATTATAAAGATACTAAGGGTGACCTTAAAGCAGGTACAATGGATTCATTGCTTGATTTTGGCTTCAAGGATATCGCTAAACTCTTGGTAAACGGCAACTTGATTGCAGCCAATAAAGAATTAGCGGCGCGCGGTGAGGCCATTAACAGTGCAGCTACTTTGGGACAATTCTTGGGTAGTCATGATGAAGATGGTTTCTTGTATAGTATCAATGGTGATACAAATAAATTAAAACTAGCAGCGACAGCTCTCCTAACTGCCAAAGGTCAGCCAGTCATCTACTATGGCGAAGAATTAGGTCAAAGTGGTGCTAACAACTGGCCACAATATGATAATCGTTATGATTTTGATTGGTCTAAGGTGGGAGACAGTGATATCTTAGCGCATTATAAGAAAGTCCTTGACTTCCGTAATGCCAACTCAGAGTTACTTTCTCGAGGGGAACACACTATTGTTGGTGGAAGTGATGGGGCTCAATGGGTGCTTGCGAAACGTAGCTATAAAGACGATTCAGCTTACATTCTTTATTCAGTTGCTGATGAGTCTAAACCTGCTCTAATCGAAGTATCAGGAGAAAATGCGACTCTTACAGATTATTACTCTGGAAAAACTTATAAGCCTCAAGCTGATGGTGATAAATGGTTTGTTCAAGTAGATGTTCCAACCTTGGCTAATGGCGGTACCATGTTAATTAAGGTGGCTAACGGAGATATTATATCTGCTACGAGTCCAGTCAAGGAAGAAGAACCAATTGCCCAAGGTAGTATTCGTCTTCATTTCAAGACCTTACCATCAGATAACTTGGATAGCTTGGGTCTTTGGACTTGGGATGATGTAGCAACCCCATCAAGTGATAATGGTGCATGGCCAACTGGTGCCACAAGCTTTGCTAATGCTAAACAAGATGACTATGGTTATTACCTTGACGTCAAAATGACAGAAAAACCTAGCAAGATTAGTCTTTTGATTAACAACACAGCAGGGGACAATATCACAGGTGATAAACTAGTTGAGTTGATTAGTCCAGCGATGAACGAAGCTTGGTTTGATGAAAATTATAATTTGCATTATTCAGAACCACTTAAGGAAGGTTATATCCGTATCAATTATCTGCGTACGGATGGTGATTATGATAATAAAGCTCTCTGGATTTGGGGAGATGTCCAAGATGTCACTTTGGGTGATTGGCCAGACGGTATCAACTTTGATAACGAAGGCAAGTATGGTCGCTATATTGATGTGAAGTTGTCAGATGCTGCAAGTTCCATTGGTTTCCTTCTTCTTGATGAAAGTAAGGAAGGCGATGCTGTTAAAATCCAACCAAATGACTATAAGTTTGCTGATTTAGCCAAAAATAGTCAAATTTTCCTAAGAGATGATGATGCAACAGTTTACACTAATCCTTATTTCATCAATAACGTCCGTGTTACAGGGGTGTCACATATTAGTTTAACAGAGCTAGAAGCTAGCTTTACAACCCTTGAAGGGGCAGATGAAGCAAGTTTGTTAGAGAAAATGACAATTACTGACAAGGATGGTCAAGCTGTTACTATTTCTGGATTGATCTTGGATGAAGCTGGTAAAAAAGTACGGATTAAAGGTGACTTTAACCAAGAACATGCAGGCTACACGCTTAAATATGGTAGCGATAGCTTTACCACTAAGATGAGCTGGCAATTGAAAGATAGCCTCTATGCATATGATGGCGAACTTGGTGCGCGTGTGACAGCTAACGGTAGCGTAGTGGATGCTACTCTCTGGTCTCCAAGTGCGGATGCTGTTAATTTGGTGGTTTATGACAAAGACGATCAAAGCAAAGTGATTGGAAAAGTTGCCATGACTAAGGGTGACAAAGGTCAATGGGATGTTCATTTAGCAGATAAAGCGTTAGGTCTATCTGATTACCGTGGTTACTACTACCACTATGAAATTACGCGCGGTGATACAACTGTTTTGGTTCTTGATCCTTATGCTAAATCATTGGCCGAGTGGAATAGTGACCTTGCAGATACCGATCCATCTTATAAGGTGGCTAAGGCAGCCTTTGTGGATCCTAGCGAGTATGGACCAAGTGATTTGACTTATGCTAATATTCCAAACTTCAAGCAACGGGAAGATGCGGTAATTTATGAAGCCCATGTGCGTGATTTTACATCAGATGAAGCGATTTCAGATGATTTGAAGGCTCAGTTTGGTACTTTTGCAGCTTTTGCTGAACGTCTAGACTATTTACAAGATTTGGGTGTTACCCATATTCAATTACTTCCTGTTATGAGTTACTATTTTGTCAATGAGTTGAAAAATGCAGAGCGTCTCAGTGAATACGCATCAAGCAACAGTAACTACAACTGGGGATACGATCCTCAAAACTATTTCTCTCTAACAGGCATGTACTCAAGTGATCCGACTGATCCAGCTAAACGCATCGAAGAATTTAAAAATCTTGTCAACGAAATTCATAAACGTGGAATGGGTGTGATTTTAGATGTGGTCTATAATCACACAGCACAAACGTCACTATTTGAAGATTTGGAACCAAATTATTACCACTTTATGGAGGCTGATGGTACTGCTAAATCTAGCTTTGGTGGCGGTCGCTTGGGAACGACTCACTACATGAGTCGTCGCGTCATGGTAGATTCTATCAAGTACTTGGTTGATGAATTTAAGGTTGATGGTTTCCGCTTTGATATGATGGGAGACCATGATGCAGCAGCGATTGAGGCAGCTTATAATGCTGCTAAAGAGCTTAACCCTAACATTATCATGCTAGGAGAAGGCTGGAAAACTTATACAGGGGACGCTAACCAACCTGAGAAAGCTGCTGATCAAGACTGGATGAGTAGCACGGATACCGTTGCGGTCTTCTCTGATGAGATTAGAAATAGCCTAAAATCAGGTTATCCTAATGAAGGCCAACCTGCCTTCATCACAACAGGTGCTAGAGATATTCAATCAATCTTTAATGACATTAAGGCTCAACCTGGAAACTTCACGGCAGATGACCCAGGCGATGTGATTCAATATATTGCAGCACATGACAATCTCACCTTATTTGACATCATTGCGCAGTCTATCAAGAAAGATCCAAGTAAGACTGAGAATTATAAGGAAATCTTACAACGTCAACGTTTAGGAAATCTTCTCATTCTTACGGCACAAGGGACACCATTTATTCATTCTGGACAGGAATATGGTCGGACCAAGCAATTCAAAGATGAAGCCTACCGTTACCCTGTATCAGATGACAAGGTTCCAAATAAATCTCATCTCTTGACCAACGCAGATGGTACACCATTTGACTACCCTTATTATATTCATGATTCCTATGATTCATCTGATGCTATTAATCATTTTGATTGGACAAAAGCAACTGATGCCGAAGCCTATCCTGAAAATGTAGCGACACAGGCTTACACTAAAGGGTTGATTGCACTTAGAAAATCAACAGATGCCTTTAGATTATCAACGAAAACTGATGTGGACACTAATGTTTCTCTAATTAGTCTTCCTGGTCAAAATGGCATTGCTAAAGAGGATGTTGTCATTGCTTACCAAACCATTGCTTCAAATGGAGATCGTTATGCAGTCTTTGTGAATGCAGATAGCAAAGAGCGCAGCTTCGTTCTCAGTGATGCTTACAAAGCGCTCCTAAATGGTGAGATTATCGTTGATGGAGCTCAAGCCGGTCTTGAAGCAATTGCTAATCCAGTTGGGGTAACAAAAACAGCAGATAGCTTTGTTTTGGCACCTTTAACAGCTGCAATCGTACGTTTGAGTTCACTCGTAACTGAAGTGCCTGATAACGCGCCAACAGCAGCAGAAAAACCAGAATTGAAGTTTACAACAAAAGAAAGGACTGAAACGTCTCCTCTTGAGTTTACAACGCACTATCAAGAAACAATAGACCTAGCAAAAGGAGTAAGACAAGAAGTAACAACTGGTAAAGAAGGCAGCGTGGTACGCACCTACCGTGACGTTTATGTGGAAGGCGTCTTGGTAGCAAGTCAGTTACTGGATGAAAAAGTTGTACCAACAGAAGATGCCTACATTCTGATTGGAATCGGGCAAACAGTTCAATCTACTCAGACAGCGACAACAGTAGTTAAAAACACTTCTTCTGCTCCAGTGGTGAAACAAGCGATCCAAGCTACTCAGATAGCAGCAACAGTAGCTAAAAATACTTCTTCTATACCAGTAGCGAAACAAGCAGTTCAAGAAGGCAGTCAACTACCTACTACCGGTGATACAGAAAATCTCCCTTATCACTTATTAGGATTGAGCTTGCTTGTAAGTGGTCTAGGTCTTGCAGCTTCTAAAAAGCGTGACGAAAAAGATGTCTAGTAAGCAGCCTGTGTAGATGTGTGATCACCTTAGAACCTGTATTCACAGTTCAGCACTTCTATCTAAGGCTAATTTTCAGCTACTTATCGTTAGTTTTTTCAAAATACAGTCAGTATTCCCTCAAAAAACAGCCTTGATTAGCGAAAAACTATTTCTTTTATAAAAGCACTTCACTTATGAATATAGGTTCTTAGTTATTTGCAGTAACGAGTTTGGAATCATTTTGATTCCAAACTCGTTTTTTGGGGCTCTTTGTCAACTGCAATGGGTGATGAAAAGCTATCCCCTGGAGAGGTCCAAGATTTTCTCTCCTTCTCTAGGCTCGTTGTCAAGTCTATCAAAACTTTGAAAAGGCAACACGTTTCTGTACAAAATTTATAAAGTGTTTTTGTTAAATGATTGCTCTTTTAGTCATTGGCGTTTGATAACTAAGACTACCATGAATGCGATGATGATTCCATCAGTGAACATCATCTTTAGTTTTAAGGGCTAGTTCATCCAGTGAACGGAAGGTTTCTTGTTGATAAACTCAAGCTTGAAGGAGCGATAGGTACTCCCAGCTACCGCATGTCATAAGGACAACTAGCTTGACTTAGAGACCGGGTGATGCCAAACACCTCTAACATGTCATTTATCAGCTGGTTATCAAACTCCTTCCCTAGAACAGAATGGAACAACCTAACTTTGGTCAGAGCGTAAGGAATGCTTTGATCAGTTCACTGCCTTTTCTTCTCGCATTGTGAAGGTCAACAAGACTTGTTTGAACTCGTCAGTAAAGTAATGGCAAATTTTTCTAGACATACTTTTCTCCTAATTTCTTTAGTGTAAAACACTTTACTCTTCTGTCTAATTTAGTGTAACCTATTCAAGGCATCCGCAAAGTAAAAGTCGATGCCAAGCTCTTCTACCAAGGGATAACAAGCAAACTCCTTTCCCTCTGTCAGATGTAAGGCTCTTCAGAAATTTTTTCGGTATGCTATGACATAGCACTTGAATGACTGAGAACATAGTGTTTTTGTGCGAATGGTGCAGAGTAAGTGCCATTACAAGGCTTTCATTCTCTTGAAAGTGTTGATTTGTGAACTCCTAATTTTCTCGCTATTCGGATTGGTTTGAGACCTAATTCTAGGCAAGTCTTTATCTTAATGCGCTCAGTTATGGTAATATGATGGTAGCTCATAGATTTCTCCCGTGTTCTGCTTAGTGTGGTTACTTACAGTTTACACGAGGTTGAACTCTATGAGTTTTTTTGGTTGCATTATATTTGACAATTTATCACATTTAAAAAGCCTATAATATCCGAATGAGATTTACCCACTACAGATATTATAGAGCCCTCCTTTTGGATAAATAAAAAAACTTCACGGAAACAGGTGAAGCTTATTGTTTTAAAGACCAAATTAATGTTGAAACAGCTGATGTGATGGCTAAACTAGCCAGTAGAGCAAATAGGAAAGCCCATAGAGGTGCCAAGTTTAAGGCAAGCAGCATAAACGCAATAACAACTGTTGTCACACCGAAGAATGCGATACGAGCAAAAAACAGCAGCTCGCGAAATTTAGCGCTGTTAGTATTAAATTCTTGGAACTCTTGGAATTTAGGCTCAGAATTGTCCTGAAACAGCTCATCTTTAAGCTCTCTTTGCTGTTTTAATGGTGCTACCATAGTTCTCTCCTTTTAAGATACCATTTTATCATATCATAAAAGAAATGATTTGTCACCTTTTTTTAAAAATTCAGTTATTTTCGATATCTAGCAGGCTCGAAGAAAAACTAATTGAATAGAGCGGGTTTGAGATTTTTAGAGAATATTATTATCTATTTTCAATATTATTTGCTATAATGGAAACGTTATGGAAAAAATTATTATTACTGCAACGGCTGAATCTATTGAGCAGGTCAAAGAGCTCTTGGAGGCAGGCGTTGACCGCATTTATGTTGGTGAAGAAAATTACGGCTTGCGCCTGCCACATAATTTTACCTACGATGAGTTGAGAGAAATAGCAGGGCTGGTTCATGCTGCTGGCAAGGAATTAACAGTGGCCTGCAACGCTCTGATGCACCAAGGCATGATGAATAGTATCAGACCCTTCCTTGATTTTATGAAGGAAATTCAGGTTGACTATCTAGTTGTCGGTGATGCTGGTGTCTTCTATGTTAACAAGCATGAAGGTTACAATTTTAAATTGATTTATGACACTTCTGTTTTTGTCACTTCAAGTCGTCAGGTTAATTTCTGGGGAGAACATGGCGCTGTTGAGACGGTTTTAGCACGCGAAATTCCTTCGGTAGAATTGTTTAAAATGTCCGAAAGTCTGAAATTTCCAGCTGAAATCTTGGTTTATGGAGCCTCTGTCATTCACCATTCAAAACGTCCTTTGCTACAAAATTACTACAATTTTACGCATATTGATGATGAGAAGACGCGTGAACGAGGTCTCTTCCTAGCTGAGCCTGGTGATCCTGAAAGTCATTATTCAATCTATGAAGATAAGCACGGTACCCATATTTTTATCAACAATGATATTGATTTGATGACTAAGTTGACCGAGCTGACAGAGTACAATTTTACTCATTGGAAACTTGATGGTATCTATTGTCCTGGGCATAATTTTGTGGAAATAGCCAAGCTCTTTATCAAGGCACGTGATTTGATGGAAGCGGGAGAATTCTCACAAGATCAAGCCTATGTGTTTGACGAGCAAGTTCACCAATTGCATCCAATTGGACGTGGACTTGACACTGGCTTCTACGAAATTGACCCAGATCTAGTTAAGTAAAAATGTCAAAACTTGTCATGATTGAGTTACTATTTCAGGGCATGGCAAGCTTATTGCAAACTGAGGAGTTGAGATCCTCATCGGAAGTTCCTTCCTATCTTGTAAATAGAAAGAGTACAAACATGTCACAAAAAACATTAAAACGTCCTGAGGTCTTGGCACCTGCAGGAACATTGGAAAAATTAAAAGTCGCTGTTGATTACGGTGCAGACGCTGTCTTTGTCGGTGGACAACAGTATGGTCTGCGAAGCCGCGCAGGAAATTTCACCATGGAAGAGTTACAAGAAGGGATTGACTATGCCCATGCACGTGGTGTGGACGTCCATGTGGCTGCGAACATGGTAACGCATGAAGGTAATGAAGAAGGTGCAGGTGAATGGTTCCGCCAATTGCGTGATATGGGTCTGGATGCGGTCATCGTGTCTGACCCAGCCTTGATAATGATTTGCTCACAGTATGCACCAGGCTTAAACATTCATTTGTCAACCCAAGCATCATCAACCAACTATGAAACCTTTGCTTTCTGGAAAGAACTTGGACTGACCCGTGTCGTTTTGGCACGTGAAGTAAGCATGGAAGAACTGGCTGAAATTCGCAAGCATACAGATCTTGAAATTGAAGCTTTTGTTCATGGTGCTATGTGTATTTCTTACTCAGGACGTTGCGTTCTGTCTAACCACATGAGCCACCGTGACGCTAACCGTGGTGGTTGTTCTCAATCTTGCCGCTGGAAATACGACCTCTTTGACATGCCATTTGGTACAGAGCGTCGTAGCCTCAAGGGTGAAGTGCCAGAAGAATACTCTATGTCAGCCGTTGACATGTGCATGATTGAAAATGTTCCAGACCTTATCGAAAACGGTGTGGATAGCTTTAAAATTGAAGGACGCATGAAGTCTATTCACTACGTTTCAACAGTTGCTAACTGCTATAAAGCGGCTGTTAATGCCTATCTTGAAAGTCCAGAGGCCTTCTATGCCATCAAAGATGACTTGATTGACGAATTGTGGAAGGTTGCTCAACGTGAACTGGCAACAGGATTCTACTACCAGACACCAACAGAAAACGAGCAGCTTTTCGGTGCCCGTCGTAAAATCCCACAATATAAATTTGTCGGCGAAGTGGTGGCTTTTAATGAAAAGAACATGACAGCGACTATTCGTCAACGTAATGTCATCATGGAAGGTGATGCTGTTGAATTCTACGGACCGGGCTTCCGTCATTTTGATTGTCATATCCAAGACTTACATGATGCAGAAGGCAATAAAATTGACCGCGCACCAAATCCAATGGAACTTTTGACCATTACTGTACCGCAAGAGGTTAAACCAGGTGATATGATTCGCGCTTGTAAAGAAGGACTTGTTAACCTCTACCAAAAGGATGGTTCAAGCAAGACCGTTCGCGCATAAAGTTTTTGAAGTTTGAAACCTCTGTTTAGATATTATTAACCCCAGCAAGCTTATCAGCAACTTTCAGCAGTTTGGCTTTAATCCAGTATAAGGATCAATCATAAACAAAAATGAACAAGTTAGTTACGCCAAGTAATCTTGTTCATTTTTCTTTTCTTTGAAGTTGTGATTGTTGGATAGTCGGTGCTAGTAAGTGAAGTCCATCACTGTCTGTTAAGAAAGTAATAGCTGGTATATTTTGCTGAAAATGTTTAAATATAAGTTTTCCAGCTTTTTTGGCCGAGTTAACTAAGTCACTTGTAAAAAATATTTGATATAGTGGGACCAGCCTCTTTTCTTGAGTTTGCCGCCTGTTTGTCAAGATTTTATCGGCTGTTAGGTCAGTTTTTGTCAGCTTGGAATGCTTATCAATAAAATTCTGACTTATATTTTTAAGCTTTGTAAACAATTCTTCATAGCCTTTCCCCTCAAAAATTGGTAAAATGGTTATACACTATTTTTTGTGGGAAGTAATATTTTTAATTGTTTTTGAAAACTTTTAGAAAGTCTTGCGAATAAATAAGTAGGAGGAAAATTAATATGTCTGAATTTAAATTTGAAATTGAAGAACATTTGCTGACCTTGTCTGAGAATGATAAGGGGTGGACTAAGGAGTTGAATCGCGTGAGTTATAACGGTGCTCCAGCTAAGTTTGATATTCGCACATGGAGTCCAGACCACACCAAGATGGGCAAGGGAATCACCCTGACCAATGAAGAGTTCAAGGTGATTCTTGATGCTTTTAGGAAATAAAAAGAGAGGAAGTTATCGGCCAGCGGGCTGAAGCTTCCTCTTTTATTATGTGACTTTCAGTCCGTTTCGCTCCGCAGGTGCGAAACAAATAAACCACCCGCTATGCGGGTGCGCATCGCTGGTTATACCAAAAAAACTCCAAACGCGATACAATAAAGGTGTTCAAGCCTAATGTAAAGCGAAAGGAGCAAAATATGGCACAAAAGGCACATAGTTTATCTCACACAAAGTGGATGTGTAAATACCACATTGTGTTTACCCCTAAGTATAGACGAAAAGTAATCTATAA
>NZ_KB904075.1 GCF_000379985.1 Streptococcus caballi DSM 19004
GACATCATGCGATTATGATTTTTAGAAATGGTTTGCGATCTTTTATTATCAGCTACTTTGGCTAATTCTGCATACATCCAAACGTTGGTAAAGGAAACCAACACGACAACAACACCATAGAGGGTTTNNGCAACAGNGCTATTGAAGTTNTCTGCTACAATGCTGGTCGTATAAGGAAAGAAAGATGCAAAAAAAAGCAAAAGCAGGGAGATCCAAACCAGCTTGTTATTGATTTTCTTCACATGGTCCCAAGCGCGGTGCATATTGACCCACATAGTGCCAATCCAGAAAAAAGATATCATATAGGCAAAAAAATTCATTCGCAAATCAAGGACAGCCGCCCAAGTCAAAACGACTGGCTTCTTTAACTCCAAAATTAAAGACGACTCCATAAACCACCTTTCTTCCGCATAAACTCAGCTATCTTGTCAAAATTGTTGACGGGCTTTCACAAATGTAATTCTGATGAACTATCTCATTTATTAGTTAGATTTTTCAGCAATCCAGATAGACTGTTGAAAGTGGTCAACTTAACTGCTTTGCCAGGGAGTTAGTTTTGTCCGTCGACAGCTAGATTAACCCTTTAATCAATTTCCCGAAGGTCTGGCTATAAGAACCTGTATTCACAGTTCAGCACTTCTATCTAAGGCTGTTTTTCCCCAGTCCTTCTCTCATAAGGAGTAAAAAAGAAGCTGAGTCAGGCTCAACTTCTGTATTTGTTACAACTGATAACCATTTGGGTTTTGGCTCTGCCATTTCCAAGAATCTCTAACCATATCTGTCAAAGTTTTTTGTGCTTCCCATCCAAGTTCTCGCTTAGCTTTGCTTGGGTCAGCGTAGCAAGTGGCAATGTCGCCAGCACGACGAGGCTTGATGACATAAGGAATGGTCACACCGTTAGCTTTTTCAAAAGCTTTGACAAGGTCGAGAACACTATAACCATGACCTGTACCAAGATTATAAACACGTGCTCCTTTATTAGCAAGATTGTTTTTGACGGCCTTAACATGACCCTTAGCTAGGTCAACCACATGAATGTAGTCACGAACACCAGTGCCATCATGGGTATCGTAGTCATCTCCAAAGACATTTAGTTCTTTTAATTTTCCAACAGCGACTTGGGTGATGTAAGGCATTAGATTATTAGGGATTCCATTGGGGGCCTCGCCAATCATGCCGCTTTCATGAGCACCAATGGGATTAAAGTAACGTAAATTGGTCACAGACCAATCCGGATTAGCGTGGGCAACATCGTTTAAAATTTGCTCCATCATGACCTTGGTATAGCCATAAGGATTAGTGGCTGAAGTTGGAAGATCTTCTGTCAAAGGAGAGACATTGGTCATACCATAAACTGTCGCACTGGAACTAAAGACGATATTCTTGACATCATTGCCCGTCATCACTTCTAAAAGGGTAATGGTGCCAGTGATGTTATTATGATAATAAACTAAGGGTTTCTCAACAGACTCCCCGACAGCTTTAAAGGCTGCAAAGTGAATAACTGCTTCAATCTTATTTTCTTTAAAAACCTTATCCAAGAAAGTTTTATCTAAAATTGATCCTTGGTAAAAAGGAATTTCCTTGCCTGTAATAGTGGCTAAACGCTTGAGAACCTCTGGGGAACTATTTGAAAAATCATCTACGATGATAACATCGTAACCAGCAGCTAAAAGCTCGACTACGGTATGGCTACCGATGTAGCCTGCTCCACCTGTAACTAAAATTGACATTTATTTACCTCCATAATAAGTATGTTTGTTAAGCTAACTTCTTTCTTTTATAGCCCTAGCCCTTTTCCTATCGTGACAATAAGGTCAGAATCTTATCTTCCTCATGTCCTTTGATGGCAAATCTTAGGGCAGGCTTATTGGTCATGGGATCAAGAACTGCAAGACTAATCTTCTGCCACTCTTGAAATTGCTTAGAGCTGAGCTTTAGACTTAGTTGCTTTGATATCCCCGGCTGAACCTGAGTCAAATCAAAATGTGTCTTGATGGCTTCTGTTTTTCCGTTGCTGGTAATATAAATCATCACTGGCCACTTCCAATAAAATGGAGCGACACCATCATTCTCCCAAGTGAGACTTAAATTTCTCTGATGATTGATTTGTACCTTAGAAAGCCACAAACGATAGCCCATATTTTTCAATAGCTTATCATAAGCTGATGAACTTACTGATTTGTCTGCAATTTTGGGTCCCAGAAAAGTTGTATGAGCCTGTCTCAGTAGTCGTTTGGTGGTCGCAAAATCAGCTACCATCAACTCATACATACTCTTGGCGCTGGTCAATTCACCACCACTTGGAGCCGTTTTCCAGTAAGTAGGCATGGCAGAAAGGGCAGCCTTTTCACCAGTTTGTTCGTAGTTGCCACCTTCTTTGATCCATTGAAACCAGGTATCCGTCTCATCCTCATCACCTGTGACATCATTGAAAAGTCCCATGCCTTGCTCAGCTGCTATCTTGAAGGGACGACGCATCAATAGTTTTGCTGTTGGAAAAGCCGTGCTCCAGGGACTGACATATCGATTTCTGATTGCCTCCTTAGGCATAGAGCCTGTGCTATTTGGTTCAAAACTAGTATGCCATTCTCCCCAATGCCCTAGCCCACCAAGTTCAATATAAGCAATAAAGCCATCCCGTCCCCAGCGTTGTCCCATAGCAGCAACCGCTTTTTGAAAAGCCGCCACTAAGATAGGATTCTTGTAATTGGGAGAGTAGCCCTTGCCATAATCATTCTTATAATGCCTGCCATCCTTCGTTTTATCATACAACCACTGCGGAATATCCAGGTGATCCTTGTTGGTCGGGTAATCACTGACAAAACGAAGGATCGCATGTTTACCTTCTGAGCGCCAGCGTTCAAACTGTTCTTCTTTTTCAATGTCCTGCCAGTTAAACTGCCCTTCTTTAGGCTCTAGCTCCGACCAATACAGATCAATATAGACTAACTCGATATCGTCTGAAACCACCTGATCTGATGCTTGCGGAGCAAAACCCATGAGGGGATTAGCAATCGTTTTTTCTGATTTACTGAAGGTCTTTTCCAAAATTATTTTTGATTGATTCATCTGATAGTATCCTAATAAACATGCGATAAGGCAGCAGACGATAACAGTAAGAGCAAAGATCATCTTATGGGGTGGCTTTTTCACTTGATTTTGTTTTGTCATTTGCTTTAACCATGGTATTCACCATTGTATTGAATCAAGGTGATGTCTTCAACACCTTCAACATCACGAATTTCATTTGAAAAGACTAAATCATCATCCTTGCAGAAGACTTCAACGGATAATTCTACCATATCCTTGCGTGCAGTCTTAGCTTTTAGGACATATTTCATCTTACCAAAGGCTTGAAAAATCTTTTCTTCTGTGGCATCGTCCTTATAATGAATAACAGCGATATAAACCTTACCTCTTTGTTGGTGATGGTAGAAAATGGTGAAGAGGATTGTCATCACAACTGCTGCCGCGATAGCTAGAAAATACATGCCTGCACCCACGGTAATCCCCGTCGTAATGGCCCAGAAAATATAGAGAAGATCCATCGGATCCTTGATAGCTGTCCGATAACGAACGATAGACAGGGCACCAACCATCCCAAGGGAAATAACGATATTGGTGCTAATAGCTAGGGTCACCATACAGGTTAGAATAGTCATTCCAACTAAGGTCAAAGCAAAACTACGTGAAAAAACAACTCCCATATAGAATTGACGATAAATCAAGTAAATGACATAACCCATGATAATAGAGATGCCCAAAGACAGCAAAACTTGCCACAAGCTATTGCCCTGATAAGAACTAATAAAGGAATTTTTAAAAATATCTTGAATACTCATTACATTTCTCTTTCATTTTCAGAAGTTTACTCACCATCGTACCAATAGCTAGTAAAACTGTGCTTATAATTCGACTTGTCATAACAAAGAACATACTTAGAGACTGCCGTATACTCTGTCGCATCTGTCGGAATGATTTCCTTGATGATATCAGGATAAAACTCTGTAAACTTGACTTCCATGACCAACTTGTCTGGTTCAATCACTTCAAGTGTCGACAGATTAGGATTGAAAATATCAAAACTGCCCACGGCTGCACGAACATTTTCATCAAATGTCACGCGCACCGTTCCTTCATCCATGACCCAGGGTTCTCGTTCATAATCTACAATTGTCCTAGGCCGCATGATATTAACCTTACATTCAACATAGAATTCTCTGCAAAGGGGATGGGGACTTTTCAACAAAAAATCATAATCTCCATCTAAAATTTGGTAGAATTCTTCCCGCGTCAAAGGGGCATCTTCCTTATAAATTTGTGCACCATATTTTCGTTTGCGTTCTAAACGGATAACATTGTCAGAAAAATTGTAAATACGAATACGGTACTTTTTCCGAACCAGAATACCTGCCTGCTTTTCCTCATAGGAGCTGTTCCAATAATCATCAAAATAAAGACTGCGAATGGTGTAATTTTGATTTTGAACATGCTTATCTAAGGTCATGATTTCTCTCAATCTCTGGCGAATAAGGGACTGATCTTTCTTTGAAATCAAATATTTCTGCTCATGTCGAAATTTTTCTTTACTCTTCATAGGTATCCTCTTTCACTGAACCATCGTTATCAACATAGAAAGATTTAACACCAGAGTATTTTTCATTTTCGCCAACATAGTAATCAAAGGCTGTCTGCATTTTACCAGCGGAATTTTTAGCTGTTACGCGGATGAAGTATTGCCCTGCTCCTAGTTTATCCATTTCAGTGGAAGTTAACTTAATATTAGCTTTTTTGAAAATGGTTGAGGTGAACTTATAGTCTTTGGATACTTCCACTGTGTAAGTAATATCTTGAGCTTTGAAGTCAAAGGCACTGTCCCAATTGAGTTTCAATTTTGAACCGTTTAGTTTTGGAGTGCCAATAAAGAATGGCATCGGTTTAGTCAGGCTTTCTTTGTATGATTGGTAATTTTCTTCAACTTCCTTGGGCAAGGCTGCAAGAATTTGCTGATATTGAGTCATAGAAACACCTAGACGTGTACTGTCTGGCACTTCTGTGATGTAAGGTTCCACTACCTTGGCATATTCTAGTGAAAGGCTGCTAATTTTTTTATTGGTCAATACATTGCTGCGTAAATCTAAGATAGCCTCATCCAGAGCCTTACGGAATTTTTTAGATTGTAAAGCTCGTCTGAAGAGCATATTCCCCCAATAGTTGCTGATTCCTGTTTCCCAACTAGCGTCACCATTGTGACCTTCTATTTGATACTCTGTTTTGAAAAGCATGCCATCATTATCCCAAGGAATAATGTACCAACGTTTTGAGTTTAAAGGACTGTATAAGAATATGTTACGGTTTTGAGTATCATGATTGCCAATTAAGATCTGAAAAGCCATCCAATAAGACAAATTTTCCATATCTAAATTTTTATCAAGCACTTTATCAAAATCAAGCGATGTATTATTGACGGCCTTAATTAATTTCAAAAGCTTAGTATGGTCAGTTGATCCCTTAATTTCGATCTTGGTTTCAAATTTCTTTTGATCATATTTCGGATCGGTAGCTAACTTGATATCATCATCTGGATAAAATTCAAAAAAGTTAATTTTATATAATTGCCCACTACTGTCTAAATTATGATTTTTCATGCCTTGCTTATTAAGCTGTTCCACCTGAGTATACAGTCCATAATCAACAAATTCATTAGGCTTGTCACCAGTTGTATCTTTGACATAAAGATGAACAAACTGGGTTTGCAGACTTAATAATTGAGGAATGTCCTGTAAGAGCGTGTAAGCCATCATATTACGGAAACGAAGGCTATCTGTCTGGTGCTTGTTGAGATTGATTGTCTTTTGACCATACCAACTTCCTTTGCTATCCTTAATCTTTATCTTATAGTTCTTTTGTGGATTTCGGCTGGAGGTCTGACCTCTAACTTGAACAGATGCATTTGGCGTTGTTTGACCATAGCCCAATTCACCAGCTTTTGGTCCTTTCTCATCACCAACTTGTAATAGTCCAGCCACCTTGTAACGGTCTACACCCATTTTGTCATAATCATAAACGGATAAACCATTAACCTCTGACCAAGAATGATTGGTATTATCTGAATCATTACCGCGACTGACAGTAAGATACATAGTCCCTACTTTATCACGGTTATAGGTCTTATAATTAGCTGAGTTATCTCTCAAATGATAGGAGTCACTGGACTTTGTCACTGTGGCCTCCTTATTTTTACTAGCCTTGCTTCCGCTACTATTTTTTAAGAGTGGAGCAAATAAAATAATGAGAACAAGGGATAAGAGTAGCAAGAAAGCAACTTGCATGAGTGTCCTATTCTTTTTCATAAGTAATTCCTTTTTTAAAGATTGCAATTGTCTTCACGGTTAACCATTTATATAAATAATGAAAAAAACCACCTTCTTCTTTCTTCTGAATCAAAGGTTGACGACTGAGGACCTGATAGAAGAGATTGCTTGTAATATTTTCCAAATCATACCATGAGAGTAGAAAGTAAATAACGGATCCTAATAGGAAACCAAAGCCATAAAAAAGACTATTAGCAAAGATTAAACCAAAGCTAAACAAAGTTACTGTTAGCGCAAAAACAATACTTGTTCGATAGGCTTTATCTACATTACCAAAGTAGGTCGTTGTTAAGGTGACAACATTAGCAAGAGCATAGATGGCATAGGCAACGCATAAAACGCGGAAATAACCACGCATCGTATCATTGAAGCCTAGTGGCAAATAACTTAAAATGGCTAGTCCAAATGAAATAGCAATTAAGGTTGTTAACAATTGTTTCCACCCTACGCTTTTTAGGTGCCTCCTCAAACTGGCTAGCATTTCATTTTCTGCATCTCTTAATTCCTGTAAACTGCCGCCACGGTTGAATAATTGATAAAAGTTATAAGATACCTTAGAAAAATCAACTTCTAAAACCACGATAAAATTAATAGTCGTTGTCAGCATTGTTAGCGAAGCAATAAAAACTGATAAATCGTAGTAAGGCGCAATATGAAAAATACCTTTAACTTGCTGACCAATAGGTGAAAACCAGACAGCAACCACATGAGATAATAGTCCGATTTGTGTACAACCACCAATAACAGCCAGTTTTTTATACTTGTCAAAGTAAGTTAGGAAATGGAATAATTCTTTAGCCACAATTTTCTGAGGAAACTGCCTATATAAAACCAGACTCACCTGGACAATAAAACTAGCATATCCTAAAACAATAGCCCATAAAAGTGCAATTACAACAGGAAACTTCAAAATCAGAAAAAAGGCACCAATTAGAAAAGTCACCAGAATAGTCCACATAAAGGCCTTAAAAATACCCATGTAGTCCTTGGTAACTGTCAAAAAATTAATGGCATTCCAAGTCATAATCAACTCACAGAAAAGGATCCAGGCCAATATACCATAAATAAATCCAACTCCAGAAAAAATAAGGAAGATTGCATATAGAAAGCCCCCACAGCTCACTAAGAAGAATTGACTTCCCCAATAAGTCGCTAAGAAGCCCTTAAGTTTCTTAGTGTACAGTTTGTCAGACAAGTAACGTGAAATAACCAGAGATGAAAAGCCATTAACCAAAAGGGAAGCCAGCAAAGCATAGGTAATCAGAGCAACTAATAAATTACGATCAGCTAGGTTAATTTTTGAAAAGGAAGCTAAAAGATAAACAGAGAAGAGAACAATTTCCCCCAATATGAGTGGTCCTGCTGCCGTCACTGCAGCATAGGTGTAGGCTCTGGGTCTAGAGGTCAAGTTCTTTTCTTTTAAAATCTCATTGATTGAGAAACCAATTCCCGCCAATTAAACCACCTCCTCATACAAATCACGATATTGTTGAATCATTGTTTCATATAAATAATAAGTTTCAGCGCGTTTTTGAGCAGTCTTACCAAGTTTTAGGCGTAATTCTCTTGAACTGCACATCTTTTCCATAGCCTGAGTTAAGCCCAAGCGATAAGTCGGAGGCACGCAGTAGCCTGCAATTCCTAGCTGGTCGTCTGGACCACCTTCTAACAATTCACGACAACAACCAACTTCTGTTGTAACACAAGGACGTCTAGCAGCCATTGACTCGATAACTGACAAGGGCTGCGCTTCCGATATACTGGTTAATATTGTAAAGTCTAACTTTTCCATATAACGTACCACATCAACCTGACCAGCAAAAATAACATTTTTTATATTTAACTGTTTTACTAGCTGATGACATTCCTTGTTGTATTTTTTATCATCAACTGCCCCCAAGATATGCAGACGGACTTTGTCGTATTTCTGAGATAACTCATAAAAAACATAGAGCATGGTCTTTATGTCTTTGATTGGAGCAATACGGACAACTGCTCCTATATCAACCCAGCCATCATCCTCTTTTAGAGGAATAGCTGAAAAACGGTCATAGTGAATACCGTTTGAAATAACACGGCATTTATCAATATCACAGCCAACTTCTTGTTGAATAAATTTA
The DNA here is from genome assembly GCF_000379985.1 of Streptococcus caballi DSM 19004. Taxonomy (GTDB): domain Bacteria; phylum Bacillota; class Bacilli; order Lactobacillales; family Streptococcaceae; genus Streptococcus; species Streptococcus caballi. The sequence continues at coordinate 8,498 of NZ_KB904075.1, forward strand.
GCTGCTGTATAAAGACTAGTCACACGATTAGCCTTACGATAGATTAAATCAGATAACATGTAGAAAAATTGGATCCACTGGTGTTTCATACTCGGTAAAACCCAATTAGCCCGTAAAATTTCTTCTTCTCGTTCGCGCGTATAGATACCGTGCTCAGTTAGCAAGAGAGGTTTTTGATATTGATAACTTCCCAATGACGCCAGCAGACCAGCATATCCCGTTGCAATGGAATGATAAACATCAGCCTCTGGCATCTCTTGATTTAATAAATAAAGCACTGTTAAAAGCATGGAACGCGTTGTATGAAACAAATCCGAGAAAGATTGTTGATTATGATTTTCGTCAACAATTTCCATTAAAAGCGTTAAAAAAAGTTCACTCTGCAAAAAATCAACTGGATTAAGTTGTTTACGGTTGAATAACTCAAAGAGCAAATCCCAATTAGGCCTTTGGCAGGCTATCATTTCTTTCAGGGCAGCTTTCTCTGAGTCAGTTACCTTAGACAAATTAATTTTTCCTGTCCCTTGGACAGTTAAAGCATCATCCAAAAAAAATTCTTTAATTTCTGTCACATTGTCAGCTAATTCATATTTAAACTTTCCCTTTTGTTTAGCATTAGCACCAATCGTTACCAGGACAAATTCATGTTCAGACATCTCATTGATATAATTGTGCATCCAGGATGACACACCACCATGAACATAAGGATAGCAGCCTTCCAAGATTAAACAAATTCTCACTTCTTCTTCCTTTCCAATTACTCTGATTTATTTCGCTGAATAACAACACGTTTCTTTTGGGCATGGAGTAAATAAAGATTGTCGGCTAACTTCTCTAGGCTACCTCCAGTTACTGTCCCAATCGTACCATCATTAACCCGAACCATCAGATAAACTTCATCAACAAAATGACCCAGATCAAGAGTGATTTTATCAGTTGTTACTGATTTAGATACTGTCACATTTGAGAAGCGTTCTATGGCTCCTCCCATTTGCGATTCAGTCAAATTTCTGATGGACGGTGCCGTTGTATAAAGCCACTTAAATTGTGCAGAAAGATTGCTATACATTTTTTTCCAGCCAAGCTTTGCGCCACGATCAACGTCTAAGGGATCGTCTGGGTGGACAAAGTGGTGACTAAGATAATGCATGTTGAGTTCGGATAGCATTGTGATTTTCATATAATCATCAATTAGTGTTCCAGAACTAATGCGTGGTGCCTCAATCATTCCGTCCTCAGCCACTTCAAATTCTTGACTGTAGACATAATGACCTGAGAAATAGTTACTTGCAATGACTTTGATTTCTGGATAATCTTTTTTCAGAATCTGACGAGCTTGTTCAGATAAAATATTGGATGGCGGTACATAGACCGATTTCTGGGCGTCTGGAAAAAGCTCTCCTGTAAAACGAATTAACTCATTCAGAGAATTTTTAATGGCCTTCTCATTGGCCCATGTTTTATAATCAAACTCATCACCATAGTCGGTATCTGGTAGAACTAGCGGTTGGTGATTATAGCCATGATAACCGATTTCTCCACCACTTTTCAGCAAGGTCTTGCCAAAGTATGAAAAACGTGACTGGTCTTCCTGAGCTGGAACAGTACCATTTGTTTGGTTCTCATAATTTTCAATGACTACACCAGTGTACTTAATACCATATTTATTTGCTAACTTCATCATATCTGGCCACCAGACCATTGAATAAAAATCTGCAGTCTTCATATTGTAATCACGCTGAATATAAGTCCCATCCCCATTTGGAACTGGAGAGGGAAAATCATCCAATGTGAATGAAGAAGCATTGATAACAGGATAAACTCCCACATCATCTAAAAGAGAATAGGTTGCCGCGTAGAAGCCACGATAAGCCTTGTCATAAATACCAAAGTTGTCAACCGCAACCCTTCCTTGACCATAGTCGTAAGACCAGACAAGAGGGACTTTGTTCTCATCATCTGTTGTCATATAAACTTTAGCATTATCGTCTAAGCTAACTTGCCAAGCAGATTCAAAAGCTTCATCAATTTTAAAACTTTGACCTCCTCCAAGCATAAAGTCCTTACTTGGTAAAATCGTTTTCACCATCGCATAATCGGATGACGTTATCATAATCCCCATTTGACGAGAGATAATAGAAGAAACAGAATCACTCCCCAGAGTCATACCAAACATGACATTACCTCCAGCTTGCACCCAGTCCATCAAACTAAGAGCCTTCTCCCCCATAGATTCTAAACTTGGAGTCAATACGACTACCGTCCGATAGGCAGTGTAATCTGGAATAGCTGTTGTCGCTATATCAATATAGTCACTTCCAACTTTCATATCTTTGAAAATCTGTTTAAAATTATCAATTGCCTGTGCAGACGTTATGTTAGAACTATCGTAGATGACCAAATTGGTCTTAGGAAGACTATCAGCAACTTCTTGACTGGTCTTGACCTGTGACTTTTTGAGGTAATATGAATTATTTTGCTTTGAGTTATAACGAACACCACCACGCTCAAAAAAAAGTCCTAATGATAATACAAGTAAAAATCCAAAGACAAGTAATAAACTGGTAAATGTAAATGTCTTTTTTTTCAATGACTACTTCTCCCTTAATAAACTCCTGCTTGCCAGAAAGCGATCTTTTCTCGATTAGCTTTTGAAAAATAAACCCTACTCTTTTTTAAATCACTGAAAAACTGTTGAAGTTCTGTAGCAGATTTCTTGGCAATAATCCATTCCAAACGAACCATTAAAGTGGCTTCTTCATCTGGGAATTGTTCTCCCATCACATCAATAAGCTGTGATAACTTGTCTAACTTATTAGTTTCCAGATAAAGCATGGCTAACCGCTGGTAGTCTTCAATGTCCTTAATCTGATTTTTTCCAATCAAATTCTGCATAATGGTCATATAGCGTGATTTTAAAACATCAGATAGATGGCCTTCTAACAAATCGCTCATTAAATAATCATATAGAAAATCTAGATAAGCTTTTTGAAAATTAAGATTATTTGGGTTTTCTGAAACCTTCATTTCCAACTCATCTAACTGTGTCTCATATTTGGTCGAGAGTTCGGACAAAATGGTAGTCGCATAGTGAACCACCTCTACATCATCATTAAGCCTTGCTTCCTTTAGTAGTGGAACAAATCGATCTGGATTGACAAGAACAGCATCAATAATCAGTTCACGACGAATAGCTTTATTATTAAGGAGTAGCGCTTCTTGTAACGGAACAACATTTTGCAGTTGAAGGACTTGCTTCTTTTGACTGATTTTTTTGTGCTTAGCTTCTTCGATCCAGTCAAAATGCTCTGTTGCAATTTCCTCTTTTCCTACATGATTCTTACCGTGAGTAACGTACAAGAAAGTTAACGGTCCCACAATTGGAAAAAATATTAAGAAAAATGACAATAAGTATGATAATGGACTCCTCTTAATAGGATGAAAAAATAGGATTACTCCTGCTACTATAATATGAATAATAAAAAATAATATCATTAACAAAACGAGGAATCCCCTATCTTTACATAATTATGAAACATTTTTCTTGATTTCCAAACTAGCCAATAAGTCACTGAGGTCACTCACAGATTTAATTTTGACTGGCAAATTAGCCAATAAGTTTTCCAAAGAAACTTTATGCGTTTCAGAGACAAAAATATTCAAGAGATATAGCTTGCCATCAATTAAACTAAGACTATCTAACTGACTAATATGTTGCAGCAGATAGGTCACAATAGAAGTAAAGTCATAATCAGCACTAATTTCAATTTCTGCTAGCTGATAATGCAAATCTCCTGATGCTTCTTGACTGAGTAGCTCCAATTTTTTCTGAAAATCAGAGATATTATAGACTTGCTGCCCTGCAACTGTCGCATGATTCTGCTGTAATAAGCAATAACGGTAGAGCAACTGAAAAATATCTGTTAAAACAAGAAATAGATTTTGATGGTATAAGTCCAGCTTATTATTTGCAACTTGATCAACCACCAGGTAGAGTTGAGTATTTTGACCAGTCAATGAAGCTACAAACATAGGATAGCCTTTTTCCAACCGGTGATTAATCCATGTTTTCGTTTGACTCAAATCTGTCATAACGCTTGTCAAGTGCTGAATATTTTGAAGTGACTCTACTTTTTTGGTTGACTTGGATAATTCCAATTTAAACTGTCCGGCATCATTTCTAGAATAAAGATAAATAGCATCTGTTGCAAAGAGCTCTGATGTCATTTGCACCATACGCGCCAAAAAGATGTCCAAGTAAGGCGTGTCTAATTTCTTCATATAAAAATTAATCTGCCCATAGCTATCTGTACGCCCAATCAGTTGATAAGTTAACTCTGACTGTTTCTCTAGTAAATCGTCAATAAACTGGTGTTCATCAGATAATTTTTGAGCCAATAACTTATTTTGCTCAACCAAATTATACTGACTATCCTTGCCTTGATCCTTGACAATACCACTCACAGCCCCTGCAATAAACATAGCAATGTAGGCAATCCAATTTGAAGGCTCAAAGAAAATCGCAGAAAAACTAATGTTGCTGACTGTCATTGTATTATAAACTAAACTTAAAGATGACAGAAAGGCAGCTAAGAGACCGAATTTTGCACCAAGAAGAAGGCCTGATACCACCACGAATAACAGGCGATAATCAATCATATTGAAGTAAACTTGCTGACCAAGAACATGAGTCAAAACTTCACTAACAGCAAAAAAGACAAGAACAATGAGAAACTTACTCCAAATCGTATCTGCTCTAAAGACTGAAACCAGTCGATGCCACTCCTTAATTTGTTCAGACCCTTTTTTAGATGACATTTCTAACGAGCTAATATCCTCAAGTGGCGAAATTTTTGGAAACCAGCGATAAGTTTTACTAAGAAGTTTATCGCTGTGATTTAATTCAATAATTGCCGCATCATCTGTAAATAATTTTTCCTGACTTTCCTTGGACATTTCCAAGCTTTCTGCTATCTGATGATAGCTAACAGAAAACTCATCTGGAATTGAGTAAATTGTACCTGAATCTTCTATTTTCCAGTTATCAACCATTCGATAGAGAAGTGCCAATAAGTCACCTTGATAAATCAGAAAAGCCTTTTGATCCCAATTTACTGTATTGTTTTCACTATCTAATAAATAACAAATAGTGTTTGCATCATATAAAAATAATGAACGAAGAATTTTCATTGTTAAACCGTAAGAGTCTCTATATGACAAGCATAGCTGTTCAGCTGCTGCTGCCAACAAACCTTTATTACTAACATGACTAAAGTTAAGGTACGGTCCTTCAACGTAAATAAAGTGACACTTCTTGTTTTTTAGGACATCAAGTACAGCCTCTAATTGTTGAAACTCCTCTTTTCCATCCAACTCTGGCGTCAAAAATTCCGAAAAATAAATAACAAAGTCAGCTTGATAAGTATCAATTAGTAGGTTAAGATCTGTTGATTCTGTCAGCGTGATACTTTTAATTTGTCTACTTCTTCTCTTTTTTATTTCTTTTCTTAATACAATAATTTCCTCATCAGGAAAAGCCTTTATCATAGCATTTTCTGAAATTTTATTGACATTCCCCATTAACAGAACAGTCATAATATCTCCATAATTTTTATTTTTTAATTAAAAAGTATTTTCTTTAAAATTTTATCATATTTATTATTTGAATTATGAAATAGTTGTTAATTTTTATTATTTTAATATTTTAAACTTTAAATTTTTGTTACATTTTAGCTATGTTTTATAATTTTCTGTTAATTGTTATTTATTGTTTATAATAAAAAAGAGAACCAGCGCAATAGCTGGTTACTCCTTACTACGATAAAAAATCTAGTGATATTACTCAAGGCCTTTCAACAACCATATAGCTCAAACAGCTTTCTTACTCTACGTCGTTCTTCAAAAAAAATCAATCGCGGTTAATGATGACACCCATGACAGTCAGGTGACCGTTGCTGATAAGAGTGATAACCAGACGCGCCAGCTCTTTGGCTGTCATAGAAAAGTCTGACTTGATCCACCAAATCAGAGTCCCCGTGAAAATACTAGTCAGATAGGCCACGATAAAGTCCGTAGGAACGGGCTGCCCAGACTCGGTGACATTGAGTTTGGCTAGCAGGTCAGCGTACTTGTCGTGCATGAGTTGGCTAAAACTTTCCTGCATGACTTCCTGCGAAATGCTCTTGGCGACAATCTTAGCAATGGCTGGATTTTTCTCTAAACTATGATAAAAATTAGTTAGTAGATTCTCAGCCTTTCTGACCATGAATGTATCGCCACTTGCAACCTGAGCCGCATCAATCATGTCAGACAGTTGGATGAGCAACTGTTTTTTAATACCATCTTGCAGCTGATCCTTATCGGCGTAGTGAGAATAAAAAGTAGCACGATTAATCATAGCTTCGTCTGCGATATCTTGAACAGTAATTTTCTCGTAGGGCTTCTGACTGAGCAACTTTGTAAAGGCATCAAAGATGAGTTTTTCAGTTCTTAGGTAACGAATATCGGTAAATTTCATGATTTTCCTTTCAAGATAAACGACAGATTGTTGGTTATGTGTTGTTTAAACAACAGTTTTAAAAAAATCAACGATTGAAATTGATAAATTGAGTTTTATAATAATATTATAACAAACAATCTGTTGCTTATCCAACGGATTGTTGACAGGCTGACACTTTGTTGCCTAGAAACGAGGAAGACAATTGTATAAAGCAGGTATTGATGTCGGCTCAACAACCGTTAAGGTCGTTGTGTTCGATGAAAAGGACAATCTACTTTTCGCACGCTATGAACGTCACTATTCAGATGTTAAAGCGGCGACCATCAAAGTTTTAAGAGAAGCTATCTCTGAAATCGGGGATTGCCAAGTTTCAATTGCTATCACTGGCTCCGGTGGTATGGGCCTATCTGACGCAGCAAACATTCCTTTTGTTCAAGAAGTGATCGCTGCCACCACTACCGTTGAAAAGCGCATTCCACAAACCGATGTGGTCATTGAACTGGGTGGTGAAGATGCCAAGATGACCTTCTTCGGTGATGCTCTCGAACAGCGCATGAACGGGACTTGTGCCGGTGGTACAGGAGCCTTTATTGACCAAATGGCCGAGCTGCTCAAGACAGATGCTAATGGCGTTAACGAATTAGCCAAGGGTTATAAAACCATCTATCCTATCGCCAGCCGCTGCGGAGTTTTTGCCAAGACAGATGTTCAGCCCCTCATCAACGAAGGCGCGCGCAAGGAAGATATCGCTGCTTCTATCTTCCAAGCCGTGGTCAATCAAACCATCGCAGGATTAGCTTCAGGTCGTAAAATCACTGGTAATATTGCCTTTCTAGGTGGCCCACTCTTTTTCATGAGTGAATTGCGCCAACGTTTCATTGAGACCCTTAATATTGCTCCTGAAAATGTGATTTTCCCAGAAAATCCACAACTCTTTGTTGCCATGGGAGCTGCCTTTGATGAAGACCAAGCAGTTCTTAAATTGTCACAAATTATTGACAACCTCAATCACAACACTTCTGAATCACTGGTACCTAAAAGCACTCTGGACGTCCTCTTCAAGAACCAAGAGGAACTTGACATTTGGCGCCAACGCCACAATGAAGCTAGCGCTCAATATAAAGACATCGCGACTGCTTCTGGTCCAGTCTTCCTCGGTATTGATGCAGGGTCTACCACTTCTAAGGTTATCCTGACCGACCCAGATGGCAATATCCTCTTCCAAAACTACGGCAGTAACAAAGGACAGCCTCTTGAATCAGTGATCGCTGTCCTCAAAGAAATCTACCATCAATTGCCAGAGGAGGCCTTTATTGCTCGTTCTTGTGTGACAGGCTATGGTGAGAATCTCATCAAGGCTGCGCTTCGCGTGGATTACGGTGAAGTCGAAACGGTAGCCCACTTCAAGGCTGCCAACTACTTCAATCCCGGCGTTGACTTTATCCTTGACATCGGTGGTCAAGACATGAAAGCCATGTCTGTTCAAGATGGGGCACTTTCTAGCATCCAACTCAACGAAGCCTGTTCGTCTGGCTGCGGTTCCTTCATTGAAACCTTTGCCAAATCGCTCAAATATGATGTCAAAGACTTCGCTCAAGTTGCCTTGCTGGCAGAGCACCCGGTTGACCTCGGTTCTAAATGTACCGTCTTCATGAACTCTAAAGTTAAGCAAGTGCAAAAAGAAGGGGCAACCGTTGCTGACATTTCTGCTGGACTTTCCTACTCTGTTATTAAAAATGCCCTCTATAAGGTTATCAAACTCAAACGTCCTGAAGACCTTGGTGAAAAAATCGTTGTCCAAGGCGGTACCTTCTACAACGAAGCCGTTCTGCGTGCCTTTGAATTGGTTTCAGGTCGAGAAGTCGTCCGCCCAAGCATTGCTGGACTCATGGGAGCTTATGGCTGCGCTCTCATTGCTCAAGAAAAATACGAAGACGAAACCCACACCCACCAAGCTCAAGCCATCATGGTATAAGGAGAATGTAAATGGTTGAAGATAAATTTAAAAATAGCAGAGCTGGTTCGACCCTGATGGGTTTGGACGAGCTGGATAGCTTCACGTCTGAGAAAGAATTCACCCGCTGCGGTCTCTGTGAAAACAACTGTGCCTTGACTGTCACTATTTTCCCTGACGGTTCAAAATTCGTCACAGGAAACCGCTGCGAGCGCGGTGCTGAAAAAGTCACTAAAATTAAGTTCGACCGTAGCAACGCTAAAACAAACTTAGTTGACTACAAATACAAGAAGCTTTTCAAATTCAAGGCGTTGTCAAAACGTGATGCCGTACATGGTGTCATTGGCATCCCCCGTGTGCTCAACATGTACGAAAATTATCCACTTTGGCACACCATCCTGACTGACCTTGGTTTTCGTGTCCAAATTTCACCTAAGTCTGACAAGAAATTGTTTGAAAAGGGAATTGAAACCATTCCATCCGACACGGTCTGCTACCCTGCCAAGCTGGTACACGGTCACATCCAATCCTTGATTGATAAGAAGGTGGACGCCATCTTTTACCCTAGTGTTATCTATGAGCGTATTGAAAATAGCAAAGCACCTAACCACTACAACTGCCCTATCGTTCAAGGTTATCCTGAAGTCATTGAAAAGAATATGGACCCTATCCGTGACGGAGATGTTAAATTCTACCACCCTTTCGTCAATCTAGCCGACCCTGAAACACTGGTGTTCTCCTTGTCTAAAGCCTTCGCAGGGTACGAAGACATTAACAAAGAAGACATCCGCAAGGCGGTTAATCATGGCTACCAAGCTCTAGAAGACTTTAAAGCTGACCTTCAAGCTAAGGCTGACGAGCTGCTGACTACCATTGCCATGAAAAATGAAAAGGCCATCGTGTTGTCAGGTCGTCCTTATCACTTAGATCCTGAAATCAATCATGGGATCGCAAACATCATCACCCAAGAAGGCTTCCACGTCCTGACCGAAGACATGGTCTCAGGCTTGGAAGAAGTTGGCGGTCTGCGTGTTGTCAACCAATGGGTCTACCACTCTCGCCTCTACGCAGCTGCCAAGGTTGTGTCTAAAAATCCCAACCTTGAGCTTGTTCAACTTAACAGCTTTGGTTGTGGTTTGGACGCTGTCACAACTGACCAAGTTGAAGAAATCATGCGTGGTCACAACAAACTCTACACTGTTCTTAAAATTGACGAAGGTAGCAACATGGGTGCCATCCGCATCCGCCTACGTTCCCTCAAGGCTGCTGTAGAAGAACGCGACAACAAGTTGAAAAAAGCTAACCTTGACCACATCTTCAATCAAGCTCCACAATTTTTAAAAGAACCAGAGGAGGAAGAACACAAACAAGAGCCAGTCTTCACCAAAGAAATGAAGAAAACCCATACGCTGCTCATGCCAATGCTCTCGCCCATCCACCAAAATGGCCTCATTGAAGAAGCCTTCAAACAAGCAGGTTACAATGTCGTCATCTTGCCTGCTATGGACAGACAGGCAGTGGATGTCGGGCTCAAGTTTGTTCATAATGATGCCTGCTACCCTGCTATCATCTCGATTGGGCAAATCCTAGAAGCTCTTCAATCAGGCAAGTACGACCTTGATAATACCAGCGTCATGATGACCCAAACTGGCGGCGGCTGCCGTGCAACTAACTATATTCCACTCCTACGTAAGGGACTTAAGGATGCTGGCTTCCCGCAAATTCCTGTCGTTTCCATCTCCATGGGTAACCAAGGAACCGAGGAAACGCCAGGCTGGAACATCACTATTCCCTTCGTCAAGCGCCTGCTCATCTCTGTCCTCTATGGCGATCTCTTTGAACGTGTTCTCTACCGAGTCCGTCCTTATGAAAAAGTTTCTGGTTCTGCCAATGCTCTCTATGAAAAATGGCTGAGTACCGCCAAACACAACATCAAGACAGGCTCTTACTTTGAGTTCAACCGCAACATGAAGCGGATCATCAAAGACTTTGACACGCTTGAAACCGTTGACTTCGGTCAAAAACCACGTGTTGGTGTTGTTGGTGAAATTCTGGTCAAATACGCCCCTACTGCTAACAATGACATCGTCGGCATCATCGAACGTGAAGGCGGCGAAGCTGTCGTACCTGACCTGATTGGCTTTATGAACTACTCCCTCTTCAACCAAATCTGGAAGGCTGACGAACTCAACATGAGTCAAAAGAGCAAACGCCTTGCTAAGCTAGGCATTGATGCCATCAATCTCCTTGAAAAACCAATGAACAAGACACTGGAGAAATCTAAGCGCTTTGAAGGTATTGAATCTATCTATGACATCGCAGAAGGAGCTTCTAAGATTATCTCCATCGGTAACCATACTGGTGAAGGCTGGTTCCTGACAGGTGAGATGATTGAACTGCTCAACAACGATGTCAAGAACATCGTCTGCCTGCAACCATTTGGCTGCCTGCCTAACCACATCGTCGGAAAAGGAATGGTCAAAGAGCTGCGCCGCCAATACAAAGGAGCCAATATTGCCCCAATTGATTACGACCCAGGCTCATCAGAAGTCAACCAACTTAACCGCATCCGCCTTATGATGACCACTGCTAAAAAAATTCAAAAAGCCTCCGCGGCTCAACATTGATGTTAAACAAACACCTCAGCACAAAAAGTGTTGAGGCATTTTAATACACTTGCCCAGTGAAGTGCTCCAGAATCACTCTAACATTCAAAAGCAGATTAGCATCAATATCTTAAAAAGAAATTCCATCAAAAAAGCCAGCACCCACTTGTGCTGGCCCTTTTCTTATAGTTCACTTACTTTTCCTACACTTAGGCTCTCTAGCTTAGGGTGACTCTTACTTGATCTCAGATACCTTTCTCAAAAGTCTAGCGGACAAAAGCACTTCCCTTACCAATCTGCTAGATCTCAATGGTAGTAAAAATCATCTTAGTTATTTCTTCTCTTTCCTAAGCTCCATAGCGTTCCACATAATCCGCCACCATCTGTGTCAGTTTCCTAAAGGTATTACCATTGCGAATGGTAGTCATGCCATAGACTAGCTTATCCTTACTAATTTTGCTGTAGCTCGTTTTGCTAAAATGCTGGCGCTGACAAGTCCAAAAGAGCATACCAGAGGCAGTCGCCAGTAGTTCATAGCCCTCTCTAACCGCAGGCATACGTTTCACAACCATTTCAGCTGTCCAAGGTTGAAGGACAAAGATAGCATTATGCTTATCATAATCAGCTCTATTGAACCAATCAGGTTGTTGGGCAGACATATCTAAAACTTGCTGGGCAGGATAGACTGCGCAGGCAACGTCCAGGGCAAAGTGCTGTGCAATTAAGCTATGACAAAGTCTTTGTAGGTCGGCTTGGTCAGTCCGAAAGATAACATTACCTGAATTGATATAGGTTTTAACCGCTTGGAAGCCCTGTTCCTCTAACACCGCCTTGAGTTCAGCCATAACAATCTTGTTCTTGCCGCCTACATTGATGCCCCGCAGTAGCAAAAGGTAGGTTTGCATCTTATCTGCCATGACTTCACTCCTTTTCGTATTTGGCTATAACCTGTTCGACTGATTTGCCCTTAGCCAGCCAATCCACCAACTTGTCTAGCCGGCGAACCTCCTGCATGACAGGCTCCGTAATAGTCTCAATCTGGACCCCACAAATTTTACCAATAATCTGTTTTCGATTGATATTGTAAGCTGGCCCGCGCCTGATAAAATCAGCGTAGGACAAGTCTGATTCTGCCAGCTTCTCTAACTGATCTTCGCTGTAGCCCGTTAGCCAGGATGTCAAAGCGTCCACATCCTCTCTGGTCTTGCCCTTGCGTTCCGCCTTTGCTACCAAAGCCCCATAAACCGCAGCAAAGTGCATGTCATCTAAACTTTTTGCCATCTCATCCTCCACAAGTCTTTTTTACTAGTATAGCACAAGTTGGCTGCTAAAATCCCTCCAGCAGCTTGCAAGAGGAATTGACATCTAGTTTTCGTATTCTAATTCGCCCTGATTGACCAAGACACTAGCCTTGAGCAAATGGAGTTGCTTGTCTGCAACCATACCGGCTGTCTCTGCGATGTAGGTTTTGAAGTGCTCTGTCTCACAGTGGGATTCGTAAGCTGCCTCGTCTTGGTAAATCTCAACAAAACGCCAGACATTAGCTTGATTGGCTAGGGTACCCGCATACATGACCAAAACTCCTGCTTCCTTAGCCATAGCATCTTTCATTTCCTGAATGACGATAGCCTTGAAATCCGCCATATTATCAGGATTGACAGTCACTTCTGCCAAACGTATAGATAAGCTTGAAGCCTTTTCGGAAAACAGTGGAGCTCTTTTTTCTAGGAGAAGCTGGGGTGTCAGATGGTAGACTACCCTATCCGTCAGCCCATCCTTGGCAAAACTGGCAAAAGCTAGAAATTGTTCAGAAGCTACATGCATTTGGTAGCTAGCCTCATCGCGGTAGACTTCTACCACATAATTGATAGACGGGTCCGAAGAGTCTTGAGCTATGTACATGGCCAGTGTTCCTGGTTCAGTCTTGATAGAAGTCGTCAAATTATGGTGTCCAACTTGAGCGAATTCATCCAAATGATTTTTGTCAGCCATCAATCTGAAGAGGCGAAAAAGAGGAGCTTGGTTTAATGTCATCTTATTTATCCTTTCTTAGTAAGCGGTCAAAATTTCCTGAAAAGATGAGATCTTTATCGGCTTGTGGAACAGCCATATCATTGATAGCTTGAATGATTTCTTTACTGGCTCCCGCAGGCAGGATTCCAAGTGGGGCATCAGTCCCAAAGAAAACATGGTCTACCCCAAAGTAATCCAGGCAAAGTTCCAGAGCTTTGCTATTACCCAAGATAGCCGTATCTACATAAAACTTTTTGAAATTCTGCGCTAAGTCGGCGGGAAGAATGCGCTCAATTCGTCCTGCAAAATAAGGCACCATGGCACCAGCGTGGTGAACGATGATTTTGAGGTCAGGAAATTCTTGGAAATACTTAGCCTGAACGATTTGCAACATGGCCTGTGTCAGCTCGTACTCCCATGAAAAGATGATGTTATTATCTGGCTTGCGCTCGTCAAAGACAGGATGAAGCCAGATGGGGATATCCAGCTCAGCACATTTAGCGAAGATAGGTTTGAAGGTGTCGTCAGCGACTGACTGCCCCAGATGACGGGTAAAAAGCTGGATTCCAAGCACTTGTTGGTTTGCAGCGACGAAATTCTCTAGAATTTCAATACTCTTGTCAATGTTATTGAGAGCTAACATGGCAACCGCGCCAGCAAAGAGATCTGGATTGGCAGTAACTGTCTCTAAAAGTTCTTCGTTAGCTTTCTCGACCAGCAGCGCAGCCATTTTCCCAGCCATATAGTCCTCTGGATTCGTGTTGACATAAGAAATAACCTGACGCACACCCACAGGCTTCTGCTTACGACGCATTTCCACGTCAGTCAGAACAGGATTTTGAATGAAAGGCATCTTGTCTGGTAATTTATCATCTAGCATCAACATGCGTTTGTAAAAGTTAGGTAAGAGAACGTGGGCAAATACATCAATTTTTTCCATTAGTCAAGCTCCTTCCAACTATCTTTTTCATCAGCCATAATGTCGTATTGGTTAAAGTAGGACTCCTCATTCTCAATCTCTCCCGATTGGTAGAGTTCAATTTTGTGCACCAAGCGGTCAATGGAACGTTGCAAATTATGCTGTTTTTTATAGAGCACATTCAATTGCTCTCGTAACAAGTCCTCACGCGCCTGCAAAGTAGAATGTCCTTGTTTAAGTAGACCTACATAGTCAAGTAAGACCTCAATGGAAACACCTGAATGCCGCAAACAAATCACCATTTCTAACCACTTAAGCAAGTCCTCTGTAAAATAGCGATTGCCGTTAGCCTTCCTTGGCACGTGCGGTAGTAGACCAATGCGTTCATAGTAGCGCAAGGTGTTGGCATTGATATCGTATTTCTGACTAACTTCCGTAATGGTATAAGTTTTCTCACTCATCTGCTATCCCCAATTTCTCTGAAAAATTCATACCTTTATTGTAGCACTTATAGCCCACTACAAGTCAAGCGTCAGCCAAAAAAAAGAGAGCACTAAACTCTCTTTTCAACTCTTCCTTGAGTTTGTTCATGGATGTAATCAATCAGCTCCACCGTCAAATCATAGCGCATAAAGGGCGTAATCAAGTAGATTCCCTTAAAATGCTCTAAGGCCTTATCAATCAGTCGTTTACTCTCTGTCAAAGCCACTAACTGGCAGGCTTCCTTATCATCCTTAACCGATTCCAATCGTGTCAGAAAATCTTCTGATAGGTCAATGCCAGGCACTTCATTATGTAAGAAAACCGCATTATTGTAGCTGGTAATAGGCATGATGCCAATGAAGAAAGGCTGTATTACTTTTTCTGTTAATTGAGCTAAACCCTCAATGGTTTCCTCGTTGAAGATGGGTTGGGTGATGAAATAATCAGCGCCAGCCGCAACCTTCTTATCAATGAGACGACCACAGCGGGCAAGATTCTTAACATTAGGATTGAAGGCAGCCGCTGCGGTGAAACTAGTCGGTTTCTTGATGCTGGCACCACTGTAACCTTTGCCTTCGTTCAGCTGCTTAATCAACTGCAAAAGCTTAAAGCTAGTAGCATCGTAAACACTGGTTGCTCCTGGAAAATCGCCTAGTTTAGACGGATCTCCCGTGATAGCTAAAATATTTTCAAAACCCAGCACATCCATGCCTAATAAGCGCGACTGCAGGCCAATCATATTGTGGTCACGGCAAGACAAATGCAAAAGAAATGGGGTAGAAATCTCATTTTTTAACAGGGCAGCTAAACTGAGATTGCATATACGAGTCTTGGCTAGAGAATTATCAGCCAGCGTAATGGCTTCTATGCCAGCCTCATCCAGAGCCTTGATTCCAGCAGTAAAGCTTTTAATATCTAGGTGCTTTGGTGGATCTAGCTCAGCTATGATGGTCACTTCTTTTTTAACCTTCTCCAAAATGGTGTTACTTTTTTGAGTTTGCTTAATAAGCTCCGCTTCCTCTGGCAGAGGGGTGACTAATTTTCGCTTGATAGGCTTGAGACCACGGAGGGCACGTTTAACAGCTCTGATATGGTCTGGTGTGGTGCCACAGCAGCCTCCAATAATTCTCGCTCCTTCTCCTACCAACAACTCTGCACTTTTTCCAAAATAATCAGCATTTTGACTAAAACTATAGTGTCCCTTTTCACCATCATCAACGAAGGAAAGCAAGCTGGCATTTGGATAAACGGCTAAATATGACTGGGCAAAGAGGGGAACCTGCTTGAGCGACTGAATCATGTGGTAAGGTCCCAAGTGACAATTGAGTCCAACAATATCAGCTCCTAGCATGACCAGTTGACTGAAGACCTCAACCAACGGACGCCCATTTTCCACGACGCTAGGCTCATGCAACGCAATATTTGTTATGATCGGAAGATCCGTCAGGGGGCGGACAGTTTCAACAACAGCCAGCAACTCCTCAACATCATAATAGGTTTCAAAGAGTAGACCGTCCAAGTCACCCGTTTCAAGAAGGGCTGTCACCTGCTCCAGAGTTTCCGCAAGGATTTCGTCTAAACTGAGCTCGCATTGTTTGAGACCGCGTGAAGCCCCTACTGTTCCCAGAACAAAAGTATTCTCCTCAGCAGCCTGTCTAGCTAGGCGAGCGCCCGCTTGATTAATTTCCTTAACCTGATTGTCAAATCCGTAGGCAGCCAATTGGTGTCGCTTGGCGCCGTAGGTATTGGTCTGGATAATGTCAGCTCCTGCTTCAATATACATCCTATGGATTCGCTTAATCTCTTCTGGGTGAGACAGATTGTAGGCAACATAGCAACTACCCAGACCATTAGAATAAAGGAGGGTACCCATTGCCCCATCTGCCACGAGAACATCTGTCTTCAATTTTTCTAATAATCTGGACATGGCCTTCCTCACTTATTTTCCGAATTTAGCACGAACATCCTTCGTTGCTGCTACAAGAATCTCCAGAGCTGCTACTGTTTCTGGCTCGCGACGCGTCTTAAGGCCGCAGTCTGGATTGACCCAGAATTGCTCAAGTGACAGCTGATTCAAAGGACGTTCAATATTTTTAATAACTTCTTCCTTGGTCGGTACGCGAGGTGAATGAATATCATAAACACCAAGACCAATACCAAGTGGGTAAACAACCGTTTCAAAGGTTTCGATAATATCACCATGACTACGGCTCGTTTCAATAGAAATCACGTCCGCATCAAGTTCGCGAATAGAGTCAATGATTTCATCAAACTTAGAATAACACATATGGGTATGGATTTGCGTATCGTCCTTGACTGATGATGTAGCAATACGGAAAGCCTTTACCGCATCATCCAAGTAGGCCTTCTGCTTGGCCTTACGCAGTGGCAGACCTTCACGAAGAGCAGCCTCATCCACCTGAATAATGGCAATACCGGCTTCCTCAAGCAGCTTGATTTCATCCTTAATAGCAAGCCCAATTTGATTGAAAAGCTCAGCCCGAGAAATATCCGTACGCTCAAAAGACCAGTTAGTGATAGTAATTGGTCCTGTCAGCATGCCCTTAACTGGACGATTAGTCAGACTCTGTGCATAGACGGTTTCCTTCACTGTCAGCGGTTGAATGTGCTGCACATCCCCATAGATAATTGGAGGTTTAACAGCACGAGAACCGTAAGATTGTACCCACCCCAGTTTGGTGGTAATGAAGCCAGCTAACTTTTGACCAAAGAATTCAACCATGTCCACACGCTCAAATTCACCGTGCACCAACACATCAATGTCCAAGTCCTCTTGAATCTTAATCCAGCGAGCAATCTCCGCCTTAATAAAGTCTTCGTATTGAGCATCCGTAATGTCTCCACGTTTCCAGGCCAGACGAGTGCGGCGCACCTCAGGTGACTGCGGGAAGGATCCGATGGTCGTCGTTGGTAAAATCGGTAACTTCAACTTGTCCTGTTGGATTCGACGACGCACTTTGTAATCATGTTGACGTTGTCTTGGAACATCCGCCAGATTTTCCAAGCTAACATTTCGGAAATCAGCCTCTTGAAGAGCATTGAAATCAGCAACGTGTTGTTCATAAGCTGAATTAACCTCTCCCTCTAAGTGCTCTGCCAAAAGTTTGATTTCCGCTAGTTTTTCATCCGCAAAGGCCAGACCATTTTTTAGTACTGCATCCAATTCCGTCTCATTTTTTGTTGTTACAGGCACATGTAAAAGGGAACAAGATGGTTGTAAAACAAGTTCTCCAACATGCTCTTGAAGAGACTTAACTAGAGCCGATGTTGTTTCAAAATCATTGGCCCAAACATTGCGTCCATCAACTACACCAGCAAAAACAGTTTTATTCTTGAATAAGCCAGCTTGAACAGCAGCTAAATTCTCATCCAAACCGTGAACAAAATCTAGACCAAAAGCTACAACTGGCAGTTGAGCCAATTTATCAGCATTAATCAAAGCCTCAAAATAAGTTTGGAAAATCAACTGCGCTTGCGGCACCTCTTTGGAAAAGTAATCATAAACGAAACGCGCCGCCTCAAGCAAGTTAGCTCCTTCATCCGTTACGAAAATTGGCTCATCCACTTGGATGTAAGTCGCGCCCGCCTGCACTAGTTCAGTGAAAATTTGCTTGTAAAGCGGTAGAAGACTCTTGACTGCTGCTGTAAAATCTTCAACACCGGCTGAAAGTGCAACGTAAGTAATAGGTCCTGTTATGACAGGTTTGGCTCTGTCTCCAATTACTTGACGCGCTTCTAAATACAAATTGAGCAAACGCTGATTGGTCAATTTGGGTTTACTTTTCGACCATTCTGGCACAATGTAATGATAGTTAGTATTAAACCATTTCTTCATAGAAGAGGCCACATTGTCCTTATTGCCACGCGCAATGTCAAAATACAAATCAAGGTCAACTTCGCGTCCCGCAAAACGCTTAGGGATAATGCCAAATTGTACAGATAAATCTAAGATATGATCATAGAGTGAAAAATCCCCTACAGGAATCAAATCAAGACCTGCATCAGCTTGTTTTTTTAGAAATTGAAGACGTAGATCTTTTGCCTGGGCCTCCAACTCATCACGACTGACATTACCTGCCCAGTAATTTTCAATCAATTTCTTCCACTCGCGCTTCTCCCCCAAACGTGGGTAGCCCAAAGATGTAATCCTTACCATAGTTACCTCCTATAACCTTATACCTAAATAGCTATAACTAAAATATATTTTATAAATACGATTTTAACCGATAAATACTGTCATTTCAACACTTTTGGATATTGTATCTTTTTAGAGATAGTTATAGTTTTTAACTATACATTTAGAACTAGATATAGTTATTAACTATATCAAAAGCTCTACCACTTCTCGAAACAAAAAAAGAACTCCCGAAGGAATTCTTAAATATGACTTATTTAGCTTTACGAAGGGCACCATACAGAATACCTGATACAACTGCCCCGATAAGGACGAAGACAATATAAAGAAGTGGGTTACTTGTAAGAGCGATAACGAAGATACCACCATGAGGGGCCATCAATTTAATACCAGCTAAACCAACAAGAGCACCTGCAAGAGCAGAACCTGCCATGAAGCTTGGGATAGCACGTGCTGGGTCAGCAGCGGCAAATGGAATTGCACCTTCTGTGATGAATGAGAGACCCATGATGATGTTTGTTAAACCAGAATTACGTTCTTCTTCAGAGAATTTATTCTTGAACAAGAGAGTTGCAACAAAGATCGCAAGTGGTGGAACCATACCGCCAGCCATAACAGCAGCCATAACAACTGAGCCACCGTGAGCAACTGTCGCTGCAAGAGTACCTGTACCAAAGACGTAAGCTGCTTTATTGAAAGGCCCACCCATATCAATGGCCATCATACCACCGAGGATAAGTCCCATAAGGACAGCTGAACTACCTGACAAACTTTGAAGGAAGTTGTTCAAGCCAGTGTTAATTGCAGCCATTGGGATATTGACAAAGAGCATCAAGAACCCAGTTACAAATACGCCAAGTAATGGATAGAGAAGGATAGATTTGATGCCTTCAAGTGAACGAGGAAGACCGTTGAGGATTTTCTTAATCACAAGAATCACACCACCAGCAAGGAATCCACCAACAAGTGCCCCAAGGAATCCTGAAGGGATACCAGTAAGGGCAAGAGATGCTTTACCGCCAGATGCAAACGGTACTTTACCCCAAGCAAAACCACTTGATGCAATAGAACCAGCCACAAAACCAGCTACCAAACCTGGTTTTTCAGCGATTGAGTAAGCAATATAACCCGCAAGAACTGGAAGCATAAAGCCAAAGGCAACACCACCGATATTTTTAAAGAGTGAGGCAATTTCATGGTAAGTACCGAGGTTGGACAATTGGTCTTTTGGAACACCCATTGCATTATCAATCAAGAAAGCGAGCGCAATCATGATACCACCACCGATAACAAATGGGAGCATTTGAGAAACACCGCTCATCAAGTGTTTGTAGAAAGCAGCTCCAAGACCTTTTTTCTCACCTTCTGATGAAGTTGAAGAATCTGCTGCTTTATCAGCATGGAAAACTTCAGCCTTGCCATCAAGAATGCTTTGAATTAATTCTTGAGGTTGACGGATACCAGCTGCAACTGGTTTAGAAATCAATTTTTTACCATCGAAACGGGCTGTTTCCACCGCTTTGTCAGCTGCGATAATGACACCAACTGCTTTTGAAATTTCCTCCGCAGTCAAGCGATTACCAACACCGGATGCTCCGTTTGTTTCAACACGAACGTTGACACCCATTTCTTCGCCTTGTTTGATGAGGGCCTCTTCTGCCATGTAAGTGTGGGCGATGCCTGTTGTACACGCTGTAACAGCAACGATCAAAGGTTTATCAGAAGATGCAGCAGACTTAACAACTGCTTGCTTTTTAGTTTCTTCTACAGCTGCTTCATCAGAGGCAGCATCGAAAGTAGCAATAACATCAGCTGGTGATTGAGCAGCTTTCAGTTTGTCAGCAAAACCTGGCTTCAAAAGGTATTTAGATAATTCAGCTAGCGCAGCCAAGTGAGTATCATTAGCTCCGTCTGGTGCAGCAATCATGAAGAATAAGTAAGTTGGTTGTCCATCAAGTGCTTCGTAGTCAAGACCATTAGCTGATTTGGCAAACAAAACAGTAGCATCTTTAACCGCAGCATTTTTGCTGTGTGGCATCGCAATGCCATCGCCTAGACCGGTTGACGTTTGCGCTTCACGGTTCATGATTCCTTTTTTGAAAGTATCGAAATCAGTTACTACACCATTGTCAACAAGGCTTGTGATCATTTCATCAATAGCAGCTTCTTTCGAAGTTGCTTTCAAATCCATAATCATGACTTCTTTTTTTAGCAAGTCTTGAATTCTCATAGTTTTTCTACCTCTACTTTTTCATAAGTTTCTTTAATAAAATCAGCTGTCGCCAAATCATCTGAGAAGGTTGTAGCTGTACCACATGCCACTCCCCATTTGAGAGCTTCAACTGGGTCGCCTGATTTCACATATTCACCAGTGAAGCCAGCCACCATTGAGTCCCCTGCACCGACAGAATTTTTAACCGTGCCCTTGATAGGCTTAGCAAAGTAAGCTGCTTCTGGTGTGACAAGCAAAGCGCCGTCACCAGCCATTGAAATAATAACATTTTGCGCACCCTTAGCAAGAATTGCGCGTGCATATTTTTCAATATCAGCCAGTCCGTTTAGTTCAACTCCGAAAATATCTGCCAACTCATGATTATTTGGTTTAACCAAAAGCGGTGCATAAGCCAATGAATCCAACAAGGTTTGTCCTTCAAAGTCACAAACAACTTGGGCACCTGCTTCTTTTGCAATAGGAATCAGTTTATTGTAAACCTTGTTACCCAAATTAGCTGGAGCTGATCCTGCAAAAACAACCGTATCTTTGTCGGACAATCCAGCTAGAATGGCTTCTAACTCCGCTAATTTTTCGCTCGAAATAGTCGGACCTGCACCGTTAATTTCAGTCTCTTCACCAGCTTTAACCTTGACATTAATACGCGTATCCTCAGCAACCTCAACAAAGTTTGTCGCGATACCTTCATCAACTAGACCGTCTTTGACAAAACGCCCTGTGAATCCACCGATAAAACCTGTCGCGGTATTGTCAATAGCTAGACGTTTCAAGATACGACTAACATTAATCCCTTTACCACCTGCGAACTTATCATCGCTAGTCATGCGATTAACGCCGCCCAGCTCCAAATGGTCCAGGCGGACGATAAAGTCAATGGACGGATTAAGGGTTACCGTATAAATCATACTTCGATCACCTTCGTTTTTTCTCTAATTTTTCTCATAAGGGCTCCCTCAGAATAATTTGTCACAATTGTGACCTTATCAATCTTGTCTACCTTAGCAAAAGAAAATTGCCCCAATTTTGACGAATCAACAAGGACAAATGACTCCTGCGCATTTTCAATAACAACCTTTTTAATAACTGCTTCCTCAACATCGGGTGTTGTCAGAAAGTTTTCATCAATACCATTCATACCGATAAAGGCTTTATCAAAATTCATTTTTGAAATTTGATCAACCGCCGTACAGCCAATGCTAGCATCTGTTGTGTGCTTGACAAAGCCACCAACAATAACGGTTTTAATATCCTTTTCAACCAGTTTAGAAGCATGATGGATAGAGTTGGTCACGACCGTTAAATTTTCCTGAAAAAGGTATTCCAATAATAATTCACTGGTTGTTCCCGCATCAATGAAAATGACATCATTGTCAGAGATGAGACTTGAAGCTTTTTGAGCAATAAGAGCCTTATGATGAATGTTTTTGATAGACTTTTGCTGATTAGTCAACTCTCTCGACAGTGATTTGGGGAGCTCAGCACCACCATGAACACGATGAAGCTTACGTTCGCTCTCCAATTCATCTAAATCTCGACGAACTGTAGACTCAGATGTAGCAAGCATTGCAATTAATTTATCAAGAGTGACGAAGCCTTCCTCGGTGAGCTTTTCCATGATCAATTGCTTGCGCTCTGATTTTAAAATAGTTCTCCCTCCCTCTAACTGAAATCGTTTACAAGTAAATTATACTCCTATTTCCTTCAATGTCAAGCATTTTCTGTCAAATTCTGTCATTTTCTCCAATTTTAGCTTGTGGTATAATAGAATTAGTTAAAATCAGAAAGGAGAAACCATGTCATTTGACGGATTTTTCTTACATCATTTAAAAAAGGAATTGCAAGAAGAGGTTCTATTCGGTCGTATTCAAAAAATAAATCAGCCCTTTGAGCGCGAATTGGTGCTAACCATTCGTAACAATCGTCAAAACTACAAACTACTGCTGTCTGCTCACCCTGTTTTTGGTCGCGTTCAAATCACTAAAGCTGATTTGCCAAATCCTCAGACCCCTAATACTTTTACCATGATTATGAGAAAATATCTGCAAGGTGCCCTCATTGAAAGCATAGAGCAGATTGAAAATGACCGCATTCTGGAAATTGCTGTTTCTAATAAAAATGAAATTGGTGACCAGATTAAAGCAACCCTGATTATTGAAATTATGGGCAAGCATAGCAACATTATCTTGATTGATAAGAACGAGGGAAAAATCATCGAATCTATCAAGCATGTTGGCTTCTCTCAAAATAGTTATCGTACTATTTTACCAGGTTCAACTTATATTTATCCACCAAAAACACAGGCTCGTAATCCTTTTGATATTGAGGATGAAAAGTTATTTGAAATCTTGCAAACTGAAGACATCTCTTTCAAAAACTTGCAGAAACTCTTCCAAGGACTTGGTCGAGATACAGCTAGTGAATTGACTGCGCAACTTACCGACGATAAACTTAGACAGTTTCGTTCCTTTTTTTCCAAGCCTTGTCAGCCATCACTGACCGAAAAATCCTTTTCTGCTGTGCTATTTTCCGACAGCACCCAAAATTTCGATAGCTTATCTGAGCTTTTGGACTACTTTTACCAAGAAAAAGCCGAGCGTGAGCGTATTACCCAGCAGGCCAGTGACCTCATTCATCGGGTTCAAAATGAACTGGAAAAGAATATTAAAAAACTAGGAAAACAAGAGAAAGAACTAGCTGAGACTGACAATGCCGAAGAATTTAGACAAAAGGGGGAGTTGCTAACGACTTTTCTTAATTTGGTTCCCAATGACCAAGACAGTGTCGAATTAGACAATTATTACACCAATGAAAAAATACGTATTTCACTAGACAAATCCTTGACCCCCAATCAGAATGCTCAACGCTATTTCAAAAAATATCAAAAACTGAAAGAAGCTGTCAAACATCTGACTGGCTTAATTGAAGAAACTAAGCACACCATCAGCTATCTGGAAAGTGTCGAAACTGCTCTTAATCATGCTTCGATGACTGATATTGAAGACATCCGCGATGAACTAATAGAAACGGGATTTATTAAAAATCGCGGGCGCGACAAACGCCACAAGCGTAAAAAACCAGAGAAATATTTAGCTTCTGATGGGCAAACCATTATCATGGTCGGTCGAAATAATTTGCAAAACGATGAATTATCCTTCAAAATGTCAAAAAAAGGAGAACTCTGGTTTCATGCCAAAGATATTCCTGGCAGTCATGTCCTCATCAAAGATAACCTCAATCCTTCTGACCAAGTCAAAACTGATGCTGCTGAACTTGCTGCCTACTATTCAAAAGCTAGGTTATCCAACTTGGTTCAGGTTGACATGATTGAAGCCAAAAAACTCAACAAACCAACAGGTGCTAAACCAGGTTTTGTAACCTATACTGGTCAAAAAACATTACGCGTCACTCCAACTGAAGAAAAAATTAAGAGCATGAAAGTAAATTAACAATGTACAGTACAATAGCTTAATATTACTCCCCAAAAGCTAAAATTCAGCTCTATAATATCTGTAGTGGATATCTCATTCGGATATTATAAGGCTTTTTAAATGTATGAAGACATACTAAGATTAGTAGTGAAGAAATATCCTGTCGGAGATTTCTTCACTACTTTTTCTTTGTGGTAAAGTAGAGGTGTCTTGTTAAGTCATAGGGACTTTTGACTACAGACGTCGCATCCAAAACTGGCAGGCACCTGTTTTAGGAAGAATGCTATCAAAGTATGTGGAACGTTTAACGTCGCGTATTGAAAATGACATCACTAAAACAAGGGATTATTCAAGAACACGAGGTAACTGGAACTTAGTCACTGCTTTTCCCTACAAGGGCTTTGTGCTAGATTTGAACCATATTGAACTATCTCAAAACGCATCTCTGACAAGCGTGTGGCTTACTTAGCTGAGAAGCTGACAGTACTAGCTAACCAGTCTTATTGCGCCGTCACGAAGAACTCTCCAATACTAGAAGAGGTGTGTTACTATGCACAAGAATTGCTTAGACTTTCTGAACAGAGACAAACAGTCTTAGACAAAATGGTGGATCTCGCTCAGCCATTGCCAGAGTATGACATTCTGCTTTCTATTCCTGGTATCGCTGAGACGACTGCAACAAGTGTTATTCGCGAACTCGGTGACATTCGCCGTTTTCAGTCTGCCAATCAAATCAATGCCTTTATCGGTATTGACCTGAGACACTATGAATCCGGTAACTTCCTCGCTAAGAAGCACATTACCAAGCGTGGGAATCCTTATGCTAGAAAAATTTTGTTCAAGTGCATTCACAATATCGCTTCAGCTAGCCACACCAAGCCGTGCCATTCGCAGACTTTTATGANAAACGAAAAAGGCAATCGCAAACGACTTCAACCAAGCCACATACGATTGCCTTCATACATCGTCTTATCAGAACAATATATTACCTCATAATGCATAACAACCTTTACGATTATGCGTCTACCAAAAATCAGTAAAATTGTTTATGCCATAT
>NZ_KB904076.1 GCF_000379985.1 Streptococcus caballi DSM 19004
GTGTGGAAGTCTATTTTGCCCACCCTTATGCTTCTCATGAAAGAGGAACAAATGAAAATTTCAATGGTCTCTTGAGAGAGTTTCTCCCAAAAGGTGTCTCTCTCAACTCACTAACGACAGAAGAACTCAATCACTACGTCTCTGCTATCAATGACAGACCTAGACGACTTCACAAGTATAAAACCGCAAATATTTTGTTTGGGCTAGCCCAAACAGCTTAACCTCTGGAACTCTAGTTATCAATGAACTTGTTGCACTTGACTTGACAAGTGGGGTTTTTTGACAATTTTTGGAAAACGCTCTCTTTATTGCCAGGACTAGGCCCTGAGCAGGATAAAGACTCCTCGCAAAAGGAGCCTACTTTCTTTGATTGGTCAAACAGTTTTGAACAATCTGTCCAAAAACTTAGCGACGGTATTGGCTAAGGACGCGGGTCAGTTTTTCTTGAACTTCGCCTAGCTCCTCAACAGTTGGTAAATAAACGATACGGAAATGGTCAGGCTCCATCCAGTTAAATCCTTTACCTGGGACCAACATAACCTTCTCTTGCTTAAGTAATTCCAAACAGAACTGCTCATCATCATCAATCTGATACATGTTGCGGTCAATTTTAGGAAAGATGTAGAGACCTGCTGTTGGTTTGACAGCTGATAGACCGGGCACTTCATTAACAGCCTTGTAAATGAAATTACGTTGCTCGTAGATGCGGCCGCCTGGCAAAAGCAGCTTGTCAATGGATTGAATCCCGCCAAGCGATGTCTGAATCACATGTTGTGACAAAACATTAGAACATAGGCGCATGTTTGACAACATATTGAGGCCTTCAATATAGCCTTTCACGTGTGTTTTGGGACCCGACAAGACCATCCAACCAACACGGAAACCACAAATACGATGAGATTTTGATAAACCATTCATGGAAACACAGAAAACATCCGGTGCCAAGCTAGCAATAGCCGTGTGCTTTTGACCGTCCATAACCAAGCGATCATAGATCTCATCAGCGAAGATAATCAAATCATTTTGACGTGCAATGTCAACAATTTCCTTGAGAATCTCATCTGGGTAGAGAGCACCTGTCGGATTATTAGGATTGATGACCACAATAGCTTTAGTATTTGACGTGATTTTAGACTTGATGTCGTCAATATCTGGGAACCAACTAGCCTCCTCGTCACAAACATAGTGCACAGCTGTCCCACCTGCTAGACTGACGCAAGCTGTCCAGAGAGGGTAGTCTGGCATAGGAACCAATACTTCATCACCATCGTCCAAAAGAGCTTGCAGGGATATGGAAATCATCTCCGAAACGCCATTCCCGATATAAATATCTTCCACATCTACTGGTGGGAAACCTTTTAGCTGGCAGTACTGCATGATAGCCTTGCGAGCTGAGAAAATTCCCTTGCTATCAGAATAACCTTCACTGTCTCTGGCATTAAGAATCAGATCACGGATAACTTCATCTGGCGCGGTAAAGCCGAAGGCGGCTGGATTTCCTGTGTTAAGACGAAGAATCTTTTCTCCGTTGGCAATCATCCGATTGGCTTCGTCCAAGATAGGACCACGAATATCATAGGCAACATGTTCTAATTTTGACGACTTATCAAATGTTTTCATAGTTTCACCTCGTAGTTAACATTATAAACTAATTGACTAAAATGTAAAAGTCTTTTCCTATCGTATTGACAGACGAAATCATTGAAAAGAATAGAGAAGAATTTCAGAAATCCCCGTCAACCGCTTTCACTTTTAATGTTAAAAGAGTATAATAAAGATATAAGAAAGAGGAGGGCAAACTTATGTCACAAAAATATGAACGTATCCTGGTTGCCATTGATGGGTCTTATGAGTCAGAATTAGCTTTTGAAAAAGGGGTCAACGTTGCCCTTCGTAATGATGCTGAACTGCTTTTGACGCACGTTATTGATACACGTGCACTCCAAAGCGTAGCAACCTTTGACACTTACATCTATGAAAAATTAGAACAAGAAGCCAAGGATGTTTTGGCAGATTATGAAAAGCAAGCTCGTGAAAAAGGCCTACAGAAGGTTAAACAAATCATTGAATTTGGTAATCCAAAGGTTTTGCTTGCTAGAGATATTCCTGACAAGGAAAAAGTGGACTTGATTATGGTTGGTGCAACAGGTCTCAACACTTTTGAACGTCTTTTGATTGGTTCATCATCAGAATACATCATGCGCCATGCCAAAGTTGACTTGCTGGTTGTCCGTGATCGTGAAAAAACACTCTAAGAAGCTTAATAAACTAAAAGAAAAGAGGAGCTGAACAAGCACTTGATTGGCCTTGTTCAGCTCCTCTTTTTTTAATTTTCTGAAAATAGACCTTATACTCGACAATTCAATACCAAACCAGCAAACTTTTCAGGTCATGCTGCTCTGCATATTTCTAGAAAAGCAGTTCTCCCCTTGCCATGAAGAAGAGGAGTCCGCTCTCTTAATTTGAGCATCAAAAAATCAGCCTCTTACTATTAAGACTGATCTTCTTTCGCTTTTTTATTATCTTTGGGCTGACGACTGAGGGATTTTTGAATTTGTCGGTCTAGCTCTCGCTTAATGGCAGGCTCAGGGGCAAAGCGTTCTTCCCAATCATCAGGTTTTAAGATTTTATGGGTGACTGGATCAAAGTGGGCCTTGCCATCTGGGAAAATCTTACCCATGTTGGCTCCGTGAACTGTATCAAAAAGCGGTTTTGGGTCAACCCCCATAAGAACAAAGGAGCCATAAGTCAGATAAAGCAAATCTGTCAGCGCATCAACTTGACCAACTAAGGGACTCTCAGGGTGAGGTTTAGATTGGACCTTATTAGCCGCCTTATCAATGGCTGCATGCAGGTCTAGGAGCGCTTGAGTGAACTTGATTTTGTCTCCCTGACTGGTCGCGTACATAAATTCCACAATCTCTTCAATTTTGAAATCAGAACGGTGACTGGCTTCGGTCAGGTCGTAAACTCGCGGTGTCTCGCAAGTTTCTCCATCCATAAACTGGTGGAAATCCTTAACCTTGTTGAAATTCTCGTCCTGACTCTTAAAGACCTTATCACTTTCAAAATGAATGAGACCAAAGTGGGCCAGAGCCTTAGCAATCCCGTCATTGTTATTGCTGGAGGTCGTGTAATGGGCTCGCTCCTTGACCATCGCGCCAGCATTGCCCATAGCCACCCCGACACCGACACCAGCCAGCATCTCTAGGTCATTTTCCGAGTCGCCAAAGGCCATAACCTCGGACAAATCAAAGCCATAAGTCTGGCCAACACGCTCAATGCCCTTAATCTTTGATTGATCTTTGGAAATGAGGTCAGCTGAGTAGGGACTGCTGCGCGTAATCTTGATTTGGGGGAATTTTTGCCGAATCTGGTCTGTCTCTCCTTCTGTCGCAACTAGAACAATCTGATAAATAGGCTGACGCATAATAGTCAGCAGACTGTCAAAGCGTTGGGGTCTAAAACGACGAATCAAATGCTTGAAGCTGCGCTCTACAGTCTTGGCCCAAGACTTAGGCACCAGACCGCTGACAATCTGACCAAAGCGGCTAGTCCCCATATCAATAATGCGGGAACCAACCAAGCCAGAAGCCGTCCCCAGAGAAATTTCCCGTCTCTTATCACTGGCATAACGAATAACCTTGTAAATGGTGGGCTTAGGCAGCTGATTTTCGTAGAGAAGCTGATTGCGAGTAAAGATATATTGACCATTATAGGTGATGGCAAAGTCCAGACCAAGATTTTCCAAGAAAGGTTGGACAAAACCTGGTCCCCTACCTGTCGCCAACCCTACAAAAATACCCTGTTCCTTCAAATGATGAATAGCATTTTGCGTTGACTTAGAAACCGTCTTGCGATCATTCAAAAGGGTTCCATCAATATCAAAAAACACTGCCTTAATTGCCAATTTCTCTCTTTACTCCTTTCTCTTTATGATAAAATAGATTATAACATATTTTTGAAAGAAGTATTAGGAACATGAAAAAAATACTTGTCTTACACACCGGCGGAACCATCTCCATGCAGGCTGATAGTTATGGAAACGTCAACCCCAGCGCTGATAACCCCATGAACCATGTTGGCTTTGAACTGGATGACATTGACTTAACCGTTGTCGATTTCTTCAATATCCCCAGCCCCCATGTGACCCCCTACCACATGCTGGCTCTCTACCATAAGATTCGCGATACGGCAGGGCAATATGACGGAGTTGTCATCACACACGGTACAGACACCTTAGAAGAGACCGCTTATTTTTTAGACACCATGGCGGTGCCTCAGATTCCTATCGTGCTGACAGGCGCCATGCGTTCCTCTAATGAATTGGGAAGCGATGGGGTCTACAACTATCTGTCTGCCCTTCGTGTTGCCAGCTATGATAAAGCAGCAGACAAGGGTGTCCTAGTTGTCATGAACGATGAGATTCACGCTGCCAAATATGTCACCAAGACCCATACTACAAACGTCGCTACCTTTAATACACCGACCCACGGACCGCTGGGCATTATCATGAAACATGAGATTCTCTTTTTCAAAACAGCCGAACCTCGTGTCCGCTTTGATCTGGATCAGATTTCAGGTACCGTACCTATTATCAAGGCATATGCAGGGATGGGAGTTGGTGATGGCATCATCAGTCTGCTTGATCCTGACAAAATTGACGGTGTAGTCATTGAGGCTTTAGGTGCAGGTAATCTGCCACCCGAAGCGGCCAGCGAGGTTGAACGCCTCATGCAACAGAGCGTCCCAGTTCTCTTAGTCTCTCGCTGCTTCAACGGTATTGCCGAACCCGTTTACGCCTATGATGGCGGCGGCGTTAAACTGGCTGAGACTGGTGTTATGTTTGTCAAAGAGCTCAATAGCCAAAAGGCTAGGCTCAAACTCCTCATCGCCCTCAGCGCAGGACTATCAGGTCAAGACCTTAAAGATTATATTGAAGGATAGAAAGGATTTACTATGAAACTAACCATAAGTGCAACCGACAAATCCGAACAAAAAGATTTCCATTATTCGCTAGAAGTCTCTGATCGTCAGCTTCTTGCCACGCTAGCTTGCGTAACTCTACTGATTGGCACAGCCATCGTCACACGAAAAAAGAAAGGCTAGGAAATCTCCTAGGCCTTTTCTTGATGGCTGATGAGTCCGGTCTCATTATACAAAAAGCAAGCTCGCATGATACTGTTTTGAACAGCTTCTGTGAAAAGTGACCGCATACGCTAGCATTTTTTATTTTTCCAACAAGAACCTCTTTTTCGTTTAAAAGGTGTGCTAAAATATTGTCAGCTTGACAATTAAGCTTAGCTTTTCAAAAAAAACCAGCAAATCTAGCTGGGCTGATATTGTCTCATCGAGCTATGGTCTTACGTTTTCTAATAAATTACGGCCATAGCATTTTTTTATCTAAGTATCGAAAAGGAGTTAGTGTTTTTCTAAATGAACCTTAGATGTTCCCATAGCGTGCTGGAGCTGGTTTTACTTTAGTAAATGTTTTCTTGTAGTTTACTTTAATTGTCATAAGTATCACCTCTCATATTTGATGATTTCATTATAGTCAGCCAAGCTTAAAGGAGGCTTATAGAAAACTTAGACAAAGCTTATACTCATTGAAAATCAAAACTTCACATCTTTGACTTCAGCCGTAGACCGGTATAGTTTGAGTTTTGTCGTCTTATCAAGGTGGATTTTCTTTGAGTATTAATCGAAATTATCCTTCCTCTTAAGATTTTGGACAATCGGTACCCAACGCTGATCTGTTTGCCAATTTTTATCAGAGACGATTTCCACGGCAACACGGCGAGCCTCTTCTAGGATATTATAATCTTCCACGATGTTAGCCACCTGAAATTCTGGAATACCAGATTGGCGCGTACCAAAAATTTCACCTGACCCCCGCATTTTGAGATCGGCCTCAGCCAGAACAAAACCATCTGTCGTCTCACACATGGCTTTCATACGTTCTTTCCCGCTTTCCGTTTTAGGGTTGGCAACCAAGATACAATAAGACTGTTTATGACCGCGTCCCACACGCCCGCGTAGCTGATGCAGTTGGCTCAGCCCGAAACGGTCAGCATCCATGATTATTATGATAGTAGCATTTGGAACATTAACTCCAACTTCAATAACGGTTGTTGATACCAAGATTTGCGATTTCTTGTCCTTGAAGTCTTGCATAATCTGATCTTTTTCTTCATTTTTCATGCGACCGTGCATGAGGGCGACTGTGGCGCTACCCGCAAAATAGGCAGACAATTCCTCATGTAGAGCGACAGCATTTTTCAAATCAAGTGCCTCTGATTCCTCAATCAAGGGAGAGATGACATAGGCCTGTGCATCCTTGACCAGCTCCTTTTGAACCCAATCAAGAACGGTATTTAACTGCTCGTGCTTGACCCAGCGCGTGATAATAGGTTTGCGCCCCGCTGGCATCTCATCAATAATAGAGACATCCATCTCACCAAAGGCGGTGATGGCCAGTGTCCGCGGAATGGGCGTCGCTGTCATCATAAGCACATCAGGATTCTCACCCTTTTCACGGAAAACACGGCGCTGATTAACCCCGAAACGGTGTTGCTCATCTGTGATGACCAAGCCCAAGTTGCGATACTGCACAGCATCCTGAATAAGGGCATGCGTCCCCACGACCATGTCCACTGACCCGTCAGCGATGGCAGACAAAGCAGCTTTCTTAACTGCTTCCTTCATACCAGAGGTCAAAATGGAGATGGATAAGTCTGGAAAGAGCTGTGTCAAGCTTTCAAAATGCTGCTCAGCTAGAATTTCCGTTGGTACCATGAGAGCTGACTGATAGCCAGCAGTATGGGCTGCATACATAGCTAAACTGGCAATAACCGTTTTCCCCGAACCCACATCTCCCTGCAAAAGGCGGTTCATGTGTGCTCCGGAGCGCATGTCTGATAGGATTTCCTCCAGACTTCGCTTCTGCGCCCCTGTTAAGGAAAATGGCAGAGCAGTAACCTTATCAGCAACTGCCTGCTGATTATAGGCGATAGCAAGTCCATTACTTTCAAATTTATTTTCAGCCTTCAAGACCTGCAGGTTCATCTGGAAGTAAAAGAGTTCTTCAAACTTAATGCGGCGCAAAGCCTGTTTGTATTCTGCCAAGTCTTTTGGAAAATGCATGGCTCTAGTAGCCTGAGATCGGCTGAGTAGGCGATATCTGTCAATCAGAACTTGTGGGAGATTTTCTGTCAGCCATTCTACCGCGCCAACCTCAAAAGCTGACTTGATCGCCTTAACCAGTACAGTCTGTGAGATGCCTTTAGCCACTCGATAAACAGGCTGCATGTCATCTTCAACTTGAGCTAGTATTTTCATGCCAGTCACAGCAGACTTGATTGCATCCCATTTGCCAAAAACCGCAAGATCCTGCCCTAGTTCTACCTTGTCAGCAAGATAAGGCTGATTAAAAAAACTAATATTGATGACAGCCTCATCCTGCTTGAGTTTGAAAGTCAGACGATTACGCTTGAAGCCATAATACTGAACATTAGCAGGCGTGACTACAGTCCCTGTGATGACAGCCTTCTCCCCATTAGCTAAGTCAAAAACGGACTTACTCTTGAAGTCCTCATAGCGAAAAGGGTAGTAGAGCAGCAAATCCTCAATGGTATAGATGCCTAATTTTTGAAATTTCTCCGCAGACTTGGGACCTAGTCCCTTAAGCTCTGCGATAGGAGAGTGTAAATTCATAGATTCCTCGTTTCGCTTATTAATGACATTATACTATATTTTCAGCATAGAAAAAAACCCAAAGTTGGGTTTTCATCTTATCTGATTATCAAATTATTGATGACCTTTGACATAAGTAAATTGTGC
Source organism: Streptococcus caballi DSM 19004 (assembly GCF_000379985.1). Classification (GTDB taxonomy): domain Bacteria; phylum Bacillota; class Bacilli; order Lactobacillales; family Streptococcaceae; genus Streptococcus; species Streptococcus caballi. The sequence goes on from NZ_KB904076.1 coordinate 7,840, forward strand.
TGCTTGAGCTGCACTGAATGTGCGGTAAGAAATAGTTCCTAAACCAAGAACGTTTGATTCTGAAATCAGAATGGATCCATCTTCCTTAACTTCTTCGACAAAGGCTACGTGGCCATAAGTCCCATCAGCGCCAGCTTGACCTGGCAAGAATGACAAAGCTGTACCAACTTCTGGCTTGTGACTTGTTTCATAACCAGCCTTGAATTGCCAATCACCACCATTCCCCATGAAGGCATCAAAGTTGATGTTGAATTCCTTAGCACGGTTATAAACATACCAAGTACATTGTCCCCAAGGGTATGAAGCTGTGAGATAAGTTGATGAGTTTACAGGTCTTGAAATGCTATAACCCGCTGGAACATTAACAACGCTGGCAACTCCTGCCAAGTTAACTTGTTTAAGCTCTTCAGGGATAGCAGGCGTTCCACCATGCTCATCAATCCATTTATCAATAGCTTTCATGGTTTCTGCACGACGTTTACCAGTACCTGAAGCGTCCGTGAAATAAACGCCGCCATCAATGAAAGTATTGAGCATACCATTAGCTAATTTTTGAGCCTTCTGGTCTTGAATTTGGAAGCTGAGGTTTTTATTTTTAATAATGGTTTCCTTAGTTAAAGCACGAACGGCCACCTCATCATTGTATTGGTTGGCATTATTCGGATTGGAATCAAACGCTCCATATCCAAACATGTTAGCACCTGGCGCTGTTGCAACACCTGCAGTCCCTAATGAACTTTCGGCAATGGCAATGGCAAGAATAGCACGAACATCAAGTCCACTCTCCTTTTCCCACTCTAACAATTTAGCACCATTGATACGTTTAGAATCATAGGCAATACCTGTAGAAGCAAGGTAGCCGTCTAACTGCTCTGCCGTAATTCCATAACGATGCGCTAGAAGATTGTGGCTGTAAGCGTCACTGCCAGACCAATGCTCAACATAGAAAGCCTGATTTAAAGCAATATACTTAGACAAATCTACATAGCTATCATCAAAACTTCCTGTTGTTGCAACCGCATTTGTATTGAGCTGAGGCTGACTGACCGCTACTTCTGATGCCTTTTGTTCAGTAGCTGATGAGACCGATGCAGCTGGATTCAATGTTGTTTGACTTTGTGACTTATCAGTACCTGATGAACTTGCCGTCGTTGTGGATGAACTTGTAGCGGTTGAAGAAGCTACCGTTGAACTTGGACTGGTTGACGAACTGGCTACTGTCGAGCTAGACTGACTAGTCTCTTCATCAGATGTTGATGTTGTCGTTTCAGATGGAGCCACTGAACTAGACTGAGTTGTTGGTGGCGTTTCCTGGGTTGAGGAAGACTCTGCTGGACTAGCTGTGTTTTCCGTCACATTACTTTCTGTTATAACTGGGTCAGAAGATTCTGTTCTTGTTTCAGACTCTTCAGTAGACACAGATGTTTCAGTGATTGCTTGCGAACTATTTGTATCAATAGTTTCCGCAAAAACTGTTAAAGGCAAGCTATTTGAAAAAATCAAAGCAAGTATCACCGCTGATGTAATTGCTTTATTCTTCATCTTGACACCTCTTTCTAAACAATGTATACTATCTCATTTATTATAGCATATTATTGTAGAACATTCTAATAATTGGATTTTAATTAATAAATTCTAGGTATGCGATCGCTCAGCAAACAAAGGACTTCGTAATTAATTGTTTGTTTATACTGAGCTAGATCTGTTGCAGAGACGCTATTGTCCCCACTTCCACCGATCAAAGTTACCTTGGTACCCAGAGTATATTTTTTAGGCAGATGGATGGTAATCTGATCCATGGAAACACGGCCAACAATTGGACAGAAATGCCCATCAACTAAAACCGAAAACCCTTGCAGATCTCGGGTCCAACCGTCCGCATAGCCAATAGGCACTGTTCCAATGTACTCCTCCCCAGATGTGGTGTAGGTTGCTCCATAGCCAATATCTGCACCTGCTTCTAGTTTTTTGACATGAACCAGACTGGACTCCAAACTAAGTGCAGGCTTAAGTGGAAAGGGAAGCTCTAGCTCCCTTCCACTGGGATTTAAACCATACATAACAATACCGAGACGAACTGCATTGAAAATAGTTTCACTATGCCATATACTGGTGGCTGAATTGGAAGCATGAACTAAATCCGGTTTATAGGCCAGATTGTCAACTAACTCACTAAAAAAGCTAAACTGTTGCTCAAATTTATCCAGGTCGGCTTCGTCTGCTGTCGCAAAATGAGTAAAAATTCCTTCCACATGACAACCCTGCTCATTCAATTTAGCAATCACCTGATCGGCTTCTGACAAGCTTCTCACACCTATTCGTCCCATTCCTGAATCCACTTTAAGATGAACAGATAAACCAGATAAATCAATTTGAGTTGCTATTGCCAGATTGACCCATCCCATGCTGGCAACCGTAACTGTAATCTGATATTTTTTTGCTAAAACAATTTCCTCGGGCATGATAACTCCCAAGATTAGGATGAACTCTGTAATACCTGATTCTCGGAGTTCAATGGCTTCGTCAATATTTGACACACAAAAGCCATCCACAAGCGATCTAATGTGCTGAGCAACTTGTACAGCCCCATGACCATAAGCATTAGCCTTAACTACCGCAAAAGTCTTTTTTCCAGCTGGAATATGAGCCTGCACAGATTTAATATTCTGACTAATAGCCTCTAAATCTATCAGTGCCCTAGTTGGGCGATGTAAACTTGAAATCATGCGTCTTCCTCCAAAATAATACTGGCTTGAACAAAATTTCCACTATGAGATAGGGAAATGAGAACTCTCCCCTCAAAAGGAGAGCGTGTCACTTGCGGAGCACCCTTCTCATTATTGAGTATCTCAATATCCTGAAAGCCAAGTTCGCCAATCCCTGTTCCCATGGCTTTAGAAAAGGCCTCCTTGCCTGACCACCTTCCCGCTAAAAATTCAATCTGACGTTTATGGGAAGAAATACCTTCAAAAACACGCAATTCATTTTCTGTCAAAACTCGCTTAGCAAATCCTTTGTTTCTTTGATAGGCGCGCTCAACACTGCTCATTTCTTGCAAGTCAATCCCGTGACCAATAATCATTTTTATTCCTCAAAATGTCTTATAAATTTCTTTGAGTATTAAAAACACTCTCTCATTATTATACTCTTTTTTGATATTTAAACCATAAAATAGGGAAAGGTCAGGAAAACATCCCGACCTCATATTCATCCAATTTAAAAAAGAAGCTCTTCAAAAGAATCATGACTTAGCGTGGCATGAATTTCACGAATAAGTTGTTCTGTTTTTTCCCAGCCAAGACATGGGTCTGTGATAGATTTACCAAATACTTCTGGTGTGTTTTGACGACCATCTTCTAAGTAAGATTCAATCATGAAACCACGAACGTACTTATTAATCTTATCACTCCAATCACGATTAATCAATGTTTGACGAACGATACGAATTTGTTCAAGGTAATTTTTCCCTGAATTATCATGATTGGTATCAACAACGATAAATGGATTTTCTAAGCCCATTTTCTCATAAAGTTCAATAGCTTTCAACAAATCATCATAGTAATAATTCGGTTCATTTTCGCCATGTTCATTCGTTGCTCCACGAAGAATCGCGTGTGCCAATGGATTTCCGTCAGTATCAACTTCAGCGTTATGATAAATAAAGTTTTGTTTATTTTGTGCGGCATAAATACCGTTAAACATGACGTTCAAGTTACCTGAAGTCGGATTTTTCATACCTGTCGGAACATCAATACCTGATGCCACAAAACGATGTTCTTGATCCTCAACAGAACGTGCACCAATAGCATGATAAGAAACCAAGTCATCTACCAATGGAAGATTTGCTGGATAAAGCATCTCATCTGCTGTTGTTAAGCCAGTTTCTGTGATAACACGATAGTGAAGATGACGAACCGCAGCAATACCATTGATAAGATCAGGCAATTTTGAGGTATCAGGCTGGTGCATCAAGCCCTTATAACCGTCACCATTTGTACGTGGTTTTGCTGTATAAACACGCATAACGATAAAGATTTTATCTTTGACTTCCTCTTGAAGTTTCGCTAAGCGGTTAGCGTATTCAAGAACAGCCTCTTCATTATCAGATGAACAAGGACCGATAACCAAAAGGATACGATTGTCCTCACCTGTGATGATTTTTGCCAATTCTGCATCACGCGCAGCTTTCTTAGCAAGAAAATCACCTTCTAATTTTGAAAGTTCTTTTACCTGTGCAATATCAATTTTTGCACTTTTTTGATGTATTCCCATAGATTATTTACCTAATGTGTCATAAATTTCGTGAACAAGTTGTGCTGTATTTTCCCAACCAAGACATGGGTCTGTAATAGATTTACCAAATACTTCTGGCGTATCTTGACGACCGTCCTCTAAGTAAGATTCAATCATGAAACCACGAACATATTTGTTAATCTTTTCATTCCAATCGCGGTTAATCAAAGTTTGACGGACGATACGAACTTGTTCTAAATATTGTTTACCTGAATTATCATGATTGGTATCAATAACGATAAATGGATTTTCTAAGCCCATGTTTTCATATTGCTCAATCGTATCGATAACATTGTCATAATAATAATTTGGTACATTTTTACCATACTCATTAGTTGCACCACGAAGGATTGCGTGTGCTAATGGGTTACCTGATGTTTCAACTTCTTCGCCGTTAAATAGGAAAGATTGCTTGTTTTGCGCAGCATAAATACCATTAAACATAACGTTCAAGTTACCTGATGTTGGGTTTTTCATTCCTGTTGGAACACTGATACCTGATGCCACAAAACGGTGCTGCTGGTCCTCAACAGAACGCGCACCAATAGCAATATAAGAAACTAAGTCATCAACCAATGGAAGATTTTCAGGATAAAGCATCTCATCTGCTGTTGTCAATCCTGTCTCTGAAATAACGCGATAATGAAGGTTACGTACAGCCTTGATACCATTAATCAAGCTTGGTGCTTCTGACGTATCAGGTTGGTGCATCAAGCCTTTGTAGCCATCACCATTTGTACGTGGTTTTGCTGTATAGACACGCATAACCATAAAGACACGATCTTTAACTTCTTCTTGAAGTTTCGCCAAACGGTGTGCATATTCAAGAACAGCCTCTTCATTATCAGATGAGCAAGGACCTATGACCAAAAGAATACGATCATCTTCACCTTTAATAATAGCTTCTAGTTCACGATCACGTGCTTCTTTTTGAGCTAAAACTTCACCTGTTAAGGCAGATTCTTCCTTGAGAGCATCGAAATTAATCTTTTTACTTGTTGCTTTAAATGACATGAATTTTCCTCTCCTGAATAGAAACTTTAGATTTTTTACATTATACCATTTTCAGGCGGGTTTTCAATTGATTTTTCAGAATTTTCTATCGGCTTTTTTAAAATTGTTTGCGACCATGGCAATTTTTGAATTTTTTACCAGAGCCACATGGGCATCTGTCGTTGCGCTTGACATTCGAGAAATCAATACCTGAAGCATCAACTGCATCTACTTGCTGTGCTGCAATATTCTTCTCAGCCGTTGTCGTTGTATGACTTGTTACGCGTTCACGTTCTTGTTCATGAATTTGAGCCTTCATCATAGTGCGTGTCACATCAAACTCAATAGCTCCAATCATATCTTGGAACATACGGAAACCTTCTGCTTGATATTCAACGACAGGATTATTTTGGGCATAACCACGCAAACCAACTGAACTCCGCAACTGATCCAGAGCATCAATATGGTCTGTCCATTTATTGTCCACAACCATCAAAATCAGAACTTTTTGGAACTCACGAATAGCTTCTTCATCACGTAATTTGCTGATTTGGCTGTTATAAACAGCTGAAGCAAGATCGTACAAATAATCCTTAATTTCTGCATCTTTCAAACCTTCAAGATCTGATAGGCTAATACTATCTTCTGAGACGATATTAGAACTTGCAAAACGCAAGATAGCTTTCAAAGCCTCTGGGCGCTCTGAGCGACTATGAGCATCTACTGCTCGGTCAATGGTGCGCTTAATCATAGCCTTAATTTCAGGACCAAGGTCACGGTCAGCAGTAATAACATCACGACGTTCAGCATAGATAATTTCGCGTTGTTCACGCATAACATCATCATACTGCAAGACCTGTTTACGCGTATCATAGTTATTACCTTCAACACGTTTTTGAGCAGATTCAACCTGACGCGTCAGCATACGTGATTTGATGACAGCATCTTCTTCATCCAAGTTCATACGATCTAAGAAAGCCTTAATGCGGTCTGAACCGAATCGGCGCATAAGTTCATCTTCCAATGACAAGTAAAACTGTGACTCACCTGGATCGCCTTGACGACCTGAACGTCCGCGTAGCTGATTATCGATTCGACGGCTTTCGTGACGTTCTGTACCAATAACACAAAGTCCGCCAAGTTCACGGACGCCTTCTCCTAACTTGATATCAGTACCACGACCAGCCATGTTGGTAGCAATGGTAACTGCACCGCGTTGACCAGCATTCATGATGATTTGCGCTTCTTTGAAATGATTTTTAGCATTCAAAACTTCGTGCGGAATACCAGCTTCAACTAATTTTTTAGAAATCAAATCAGAGGTTTCAACCGCAACTGTACCAACTAGAACAGGTTGTCCTTTTTCATGGCGAGCCTTGACATCTGCAACAACTGCTCGGAATTTAGAATCAAGCGTTGGATAAAGAAGATCGGCGTGATCAATACGAGCCACAGGGCGGTTGGTTGGAATTGGAATAACGCGCATGTTGTAAACCTCGCGGAATTCTTCTTCTTCTGTCTTGGCTGTACCAGTCATACCTGCCAATTTCTTATACATGCGGAACATGTTTTGATAAGTGATTGAGGCGCTTGTCTTAGATTCCTCTTGAATTGGCACATTTTCCTTAGCTTCGATAGCTTGGTGGAGGCCATCAGAGAAACGACGACCTTCCATTGTACGACCTGTAAATTGGTCAACAATCAAAATTTCTTGATCTTCACTGACTACATAGTCAATATCAAGAAGCATGATATAGTTAGCGCGCAGCGCATTGTCAATATAATGAGTCAGTGCAACATTGTCCAAATCATAAAGATTTTCCAAGTGGAAATAATCTTCTGCCTTATCAATTCCCGCGTCATTTAAACCGATTGTCTTCGTAGGGACGTCAATAACATAGTCATCTTTAGTTAAGGTTTTGACAAACATGTCTGCACGAACATAAAGTTGATTAGTCTCTGAACTAACTGGGCCAGAAACAATCAGTGGTGTACGAGCTTCGTCAATAAGAACAGAATCTACTTCATCGACCAAGGCAAAATTTAGTGGGCGCTGAACCATATCTTCTGCACGAACAACCATGTTATCACGAAGATAGTCAAAGCCAACTTCTGAGTTAGTTGAATAGGTGATATCACAATTATAAGCTTCGCGCTTTTCAAATGGAGATTTAGCAGCTAAGTTAATACCGACCGACAGACCTAGCCAGCTATAAACCTCCCCCATCTCCGTCGCATCACGTGTGGAAAGGTATTCATTGACAGTGATAACATGAACCCCTTTGCCAGCAAGAGCGTTGAGATAAACAGGCATGGTGGCAGTTAAAGTTTTACCTTCACCAGTACGCATTTCTGGAACATCACCGTGGTGCATGACAATCCCACCCATGATTTGAACACGGTAAGGATAAAGTCCTAGTACACGTTTAGCTGCTTCTCGAACAACCGCAAAAGCTTCTGGAAGAAGGGCATCTAGGCTTTCTCCTTTTTGGTAGCGCTCCTTAAATTCTGGCGTCTTAGCTTGTAATTGTTCATCAGTTAAATTAGCCATTTCCTCAGCATAAGATTCAACTTTCTTCGCTGTTTTTTCTAATTTTCTTAATTCACCTTTGTCATTTTCAATGACTGTTTTTAGAATATTTGCCATCCTAATTCCTTTCGATAGTCTTATCAAGCTATTTTATCATATTTTATATGAAGCTTCAAGAAATGACAGGTGGTCTGTCAAGCTCATCTAAAAAAGCCAGAGCTTTCTGACTTTCTCGCTTAATTTTTACTCGTTAGGGTGACTTGCAATAATTTCTAAATTTCCGTCAAATTCCCAACTGCTAGCGCTGTTGGGGAGAATAAAGTGATCACCCTTCTTCAAACTATACACTTGATGATCCAGCATCAAATGTCCACTTCCAGACAAAACACTGACCAACAAATAAGGGGCTGAACGTTTGATTGTTACTGGACCCATAACAAGCCATTTATAAACAGCAAAAAAAGGATTGGATACAAGCAGGGTCGAATCCATGTACTTCAGTCTCAAAGTTTCTGGGACACTGTTGGCAGGCTTACCTATACTCAGCACATCAATAGATTTATCAATATGCAATTCCCTCAAATTTCCTTGAGCATCTTTGCGATCAAAATCGTAGACACGATAAGTAGTATCACTAGATTGTTGAGTCTCTAGTATCATAATTCCCTTGCCAATAGCATGCATAGTACCGCTAGGCACATAGAAAAAATCGCCCGCTTTGACTGGAATTTTAGTCAAGAGATGTTCCCAATCACCTGATTCAATCATCCTAGCTAATTTTTCTTTGGAACGCGCATTGTGACCATAAATGATTTCTGCACCTTCATCAGCCGAGATGACATACCAGCACTCAGTCTTGCCCAACTCACCCTCATGTTCTAAGGCATAAGCATCATCAGGGTGAACCTGCACACTGAGCCAATCATTGGCATCTAAAATTTTTGTCAATAATGGAAAGACTGGAGACTTTGGATTGCCAAAAAGGGTGGGTTCTTCTCGATAAAGTTCATCCAGTTTTCTTCCCTTGAAACGACCATTTTTCACAGTGGAAATTCCATTAGGATGAGCGGAGATAGCCCAGTACTCACCTGTCGTTTCTGTTGGTATATCGTAGCCAAATTCATCACGTAACTTAGTTCCGCCCCAAATTTTATCATGCATTACAGATTCTAAAAATAATGGTTCTGCCATAGTCGCACTCTTTTCTCTTCCTATTTGCTCTTATTGTAACACTTTTTATACTCTTTGAAAATCAAAACAATACTTCTTGATAGCTGAACACGCCTAGGATATTGCGAAAAAGATAAATCTTCCTGTATCAAACTCTTAGAATTTAGCGCGCTAAATCTATTAGAAACAGATTTAACTAAGGCCTTACTCCCATCGAGATTGTTTTTTAATATTTATGTGAAAACCAAGATTCAACAAAGAAAATAGTCTAGGATAATAACCCTAGACTAGATGATTAATGATATCAGCGTTCTGCAACTTTCTTTGCCAAGGCAAAGTTACCAAGAGTTGCTGAACCATTTTCCGCTACAGCTGGTGTCACAATATAATCAGTCACATCAGGAACCGGAAGGTAGCCATTTAGGAGGGCTGAGAATTTATCACGGACACGTTTAAGCATATGTTCCTGAGCCATAACACCACCACCAAAAACGATGACTTGTGGACGGTAAAGCAGTGTTGCTTGGACAGCAGCCTGCGCAATATAGTAAGCTTGGACATCCCAAACACTTGAATTTTGCTCGATCAATTCACCACGAATGCCTGTGCGAGCTTCCAAACTTGGCCCTGCTGCCAATCCTTCTAGACAGCCATTATGGAAAGGACAAACACCATGGAATTCATTAGCTTGATCTTGTGGATGCAATGCCATATAAGTATGTCCTGCTTCTGTGTGCCCTACACCACCAATGAACTCTCCACGCTGGATGGCACCTGCACCAATACCTGTACCAATCGTATAGTAGACAAGATTTTCAACACCTTTCCGTGCCATAACTTCGCCGTATGCTGAACTGTTAACATCTGTTGTAAAGTAAAATGGCACTTTAAAATCCTTGGCAATTAGACCAACCAAATCTACATCTGACCAACCTGGCTTTGGAGTTTTAGTGATATAGCCGTAAGTTTTTGAATTTTCATCAATGTCAATCGGGCCAAATGAACCAATTGCCACACCAGCCAAATCATCTTCAAACTTTTTGAAAAATTCTACAGTTTTTGCAATCGTTTCATAAGGTGTTGTTGTTGGAAACTGAACTTTTTCGACCACTTGAAAATTCTCATCACCAACCGCACAGACAAACTTAGTTCCACCTGCCTCTAAACTACCATATAATTTCTTTGTCATTTTTTCTCCTCAGTCATTCTTATTACGCTAACTATTATAAAAAAAATTAAGCGATAAAGCAAGTTAAAAATCGTCAAAAACGTTATAAAATCAAGCTTTTAGACATACTAAAAGAGAGTGACTGGCACTCCCTTTCACAATCTTATTTGACATTGATAAGATTATCGCCTTCAGCAACTTTTCCTTCAGCAACTGGTATTACTTCTGAATAGTCAGCTGTATTTGTCACGATAACCATCGTTGTGTCATCAAGACCTGCAGCTGCAATAGCTGCGCTGTCAAATGTTCCGAGAACATCACCTTTTTTAACTTTTTGGTCAGCTTTAACTTTTTGAGTGAATCCTTTACCGTCCATAGACACTGTATCGATACCGATGTGAATAAGGACCTCAGCACCATTGTCAGATTTGAGACCATAAGCATGACCTGTTTCAAATGCAATTTGAACCGTTCCATCAACTGGAGACACAACTGTGTTTCCACTTGGTTTAACAGCGATACCTTTACCCATTGCTTCTGAAGCAAAGACTGGATCATTTACTGAAGTAAGAGCAACGGTTTCACCAGCCAGTGGGCTAGCAATTGTTTCTGCTGTCACTGTTGCTGGCACACCAGCTTCTTCGACAAGCTCTTCAGTTTCTTTTTTATCTTCAACAGTTGTTTCTTCATCTTGGTAACCAAACATGTAAGTCAAAACGAATGACAATGCTGTTGTGGCAAGAACCATAATAACATATTTAAGAACTTGACCATTGAGGTAAAGAAGAGTACCTGGGATGATTGTGATACCAAAACCAGTACCCGCAAGGCCAAAAATTGAAGCTAACCAACCACCAGCAGCACCTGCAACAAGACCAAGCACAAATGGTTTACCGAAGCGAAGGTTAACCCCAAAGATAGCTGGTTCAGTAATACCAAGTAATGCTGAAAGAGTAGCTGGGAAAGCAAGAGCTTTCAATTTGGCTGATTTAGTTTTAACTGCAACAGCAAGTGTAGCACCAGCTTGAGCAGTCATAGCGGCTGTGATAATAGCATTGAATGGGTCTTTACCATCAGCAGCAATTAGTTGCGATTCAAGAAGGTTGAAGATGTGGTGAACACCTGTAACCACGATAACTTGGTGAAGACCACCAAGAACAAGTCCAGAAAGGCCAAATGGCAAGTTAAGCAAGAATTTAGTTCCAGCAAGAACGTAGTTTTCAACAGAGTGGAAAACTGGTCCAATGACGAAGAGTGCCAAAATTGACATGATAAGGAATGTCAAGAATGGAACAACCAAAAGGTCAAGGACATCTGGAATAATCTTATGTAATTTCTTCTCAAGTTTTGCACCAAGTAAACCTACAAAGAAGGCAGGAAGTACAGAGTTTTGATAACCAACTACAGGAATAAATCCGAAGTAGTAAATCGGCTTAGCAGCACCAGAAGCTACGTCCCAAGCGTTTGGCAGTGATGAGTTAACCATCATCAAACCAAGAACCAAACCGATAACAGGATTACCACCAAATACTCGGAAGGCCGACCACGAAATCAAGGCTGGGAAGAAGGCGAAAGCGGTGTCAGTCAAAACAACTGTGTAAGTGTAGAAGTTTGAAGCTGAGAAAGCTTTTTGAGTAGTTCCAAAAATCCCCAAGATGGTATCGTTATTGATAGCGCCACGTACACCCATGAAGAGACCTGTCGCTACGATAGCTGGGAGCAAGGGTACAAAAACGTCACCAAATGACCGAATAGCACGTTTAAACCAGTTACCTTGTTTAGCAGCTTCTGCTTTTTGATCTTCTTTTGAAGCTGTTGGCATGCCAAGTGCCACAACTTCATCATAGATTTTGTTAACAGTACCAGTACCAAAGATGATTTGATATTGACCAGAGTTAAAGAATGCTCCTTGAACTTTGTCAAGATTTTCAACAGCGTCTTTATCAATGGCTTTTTCATCTTTTACCATAACACGAAGACGAGTCGCACAGTGAGCTACACTGTTGACGTTATCAAGTCCCCCAACAGCCTTGATGACTTCTTTTGCAATTTGTGTGTTGTCCATTTGCAAAAAACTCCTTTTAATATTTTCTTTTTCCAGTGAAGTTAAACGCTTTCACTGATTTACATGTTCAATTTTACAATATTCTTTCATTTCTGTCAAGCGGTTAGCATGTTTTTATCTTTTTTTGCTGTAAAAAGTTGATTTTTACGAGAAAAACGTCTACTATAATTAGTAGTATAGAATTTATGATGGAGGCAATATGTCATTAACAACTGAACAACGCTACAAGCCTTATTCAGAATGGACTGAAGAAGAAATTAATAAAATTAAGGCTAATGCCGCAAGCTCACCTTGGCACACAACTTTCCATGTTGAACCTCATTACGGCTTGCTCAACGACCCAAATGGTTTTTCTTATTTTAAAGGAAAATGGCAACTCTTCTACCAATATTTTCCATTTGGCGCAGCACATGGGCTAAAATCATGGGTACAAACAGAATCAACCGATCTGATTCATTTTAAGGAAACTGGCACAATCCTCTATCCTGACACACCTCTGGACAGTCATGGTATGTACTCTGGTTCTGCTATGCAATTTGGCGACAAACTCTTCATTTTTTACACAGGTAATGTTCGTGATAAAAATTGGGAACGCCAAACTTATCAGAATGGTGGACTTTTGGACAGCAACGGTCACTTAGAAAAAGTCCCTCAAACCTTGATTGCTAAACCAGACGATGTTACTGAACACTTTCGTGACCCTCAAATTTTCTTCTATAAGGGAGAATATTATGCTATCATCGGTGCTCAAAGTCTTGATAAGAAAGGTTTTATCAAACTTTACAAGGCCGCAAGCAATAGCTACAAAGATTGGACTTTCGTTGGTGATTTAGATTTCGAAAACGACGGAACATCTTATATGATCGAGTGTCCTAACCTAGTCTTTATCGATGACAAACCTGTCCTACTCTACTGCCCTCAAGGTTTGGACAAAAAGGTCATTGATTATGGCAATATTTATCCAAACATGTATAAAATTGGTCAAGCTTTTGATACTGAGAATGCAGTCATTATTGATCCTTCTGAGATTCAAAACTTAGACTATGGTTTTGAGGTGTATGCCACTCAAGCATTCAATGCCCCAAACGGTCGCGCTCTTTCTATCAGTTGGATCGGTCTACCTGATGTCGAATACCCAACAGACAAATACGACTATCAAGGCGCCATGAGTCTAGTTAAAGAACTAACCCTCAAAGATGGTAAACTTTACCAATACCCAGTTGAGGCCATCACATCACTTCGTCAAGATGAAGAAAGCTTCGAAAACAAGACTAGAACTAGTAATAGTTATGAGCTTGAACTTCAATTCGACAAAGATAGCCGCAGCGAATTTGTCCTCTTCTCTGACCAAGATGGCAAAGGATTGACAGTTATCGTTGACACGGCTAAGGGAAACATAACCATTGACCGCTCACAAGCTGGTGAACAATATGCCCTTGATTTCGGAACAAGCCGTTCATGTCCAATCGAAAACGCCCCTACGACAGCCAACATTTTTATTGATAAATCAGTCTTTGAAATCTTTATTAATAAAGGAGAAAAAGTATTTACAGGACGTGTCTTCCCTCGTGAAGACCAAACAGGAATTACTATCAAAGATGGACAAGTATCCGGTAAATACTTTGAATTAAAATATTAAAATATGGTTGCTAAACTAACTGACGTTGCTAAACTGGCTGGTGTCAGTCCCACAACCGTTTCACGTGTTATCAATAAAAAAGGCTATTTATCAAAAAAAACAATCAAAAAAGTTAACGATGCCATGCGTGAGCTAAGCTACAAGCCTAACAATCTCGCTAGAGGTCTACAAGGAAAATCCGCTAAGTTAGTCGGGCTGATTTTCCCAAATATCAGCCATATTTTCTATGCTGAACTGATTGAACATCTGGAGCGCGAGTTGTTTAACAAGGGCTACAAAACGATTATCTGCAATAGCGAGCAGGATCCTGAAAAGGAACGTGAATATCTTGAAATGCTATCTGCCAATCAAGTTGATGGCATCATCTCAAGCAGCCACAATCTAGGCATCACAGACTATAATCGAGTGGCAGCTCCTATCATCTCTTTTGACCGTAATTTATCTCCTAACACACCTGTTGTGGCATCAGACAATTTCAACGGAGGTGCTCTGGCAGCTAAAACTCTCCTTCAAGCGGGTTGCCAAAAGACGGTTATGATTACAGGTAACGATGACAGCCAGTCACCCACTGCTAAAAGAAGAACTGGATTTGCTTCTATTCTACCAGACGCTGATTTCGTTAATGTTTCTAGTGACTTTTCATCTATTCGCAAGGAAATGGAAATCAAAAATATCATTACTCAGCTGCAACCTGACGGCATCTTTACATCAGATGATTTGACAGCCATGCTCGTTTTAAAGGTAGCCACTGAATTAGGTATTGCCATTCCTGAACAGCTGAAGTTAATCGGTTATGATGGTACTTCTTTTGTCGAAAACTACCTACCTCAGCTAACTTCAATCAAGCAGCCCATTCATGACATCGCTAAGTTACTGGTCGAGCTTCTCCTTAAGCGAATTGAAGGAGAAGAAATCTCTGTTATGGAATACAATCTTCCTATCACCCTATTACCTGGTAGGAGCATTTAAAAAGCTATGCGAATTAAATTCGTATAGCTTTTTTCATTTTTACAATCTCCCTTAAACAACAAAATCATCTGTAACAGACTTTTCAAGTGACCAAGCCTTAATGGTCACGTTAGAGCTGGCTGTAAAATATGCTTCACTTTCGGTTGGGTAAAGGTGAGTTGTGAATGTAGCCTCTCCATCATTGAAAAAAATTTCTACAGACGAATGATCAATGAAGATAGAAAGCTTTTCCAAGTTTTTTTCCAAAGGCAAACTCAAGCATTCTCCTATAGCTTTATTGAAACGCAAATCCATCTGACTTCTATCAATGGTACAAGTCTTGGTCGCCTTATCATAAGAAATTTGGAAACCTGCACTACCATTTTCTTTAGTAAAGAGATTGAGCCGAAAATCCTGTCCATCCTTGTTTTCCACAGCTAATTCACAAGATCTAGAAAGTTTATCTGTCAGGACCAACTCTTCTTGACGCAGAGAAATCATTTCAGGCACTGGCTTTTGAATCAATCTCCCATCAACAATGCGTAGTTCTCTCGGTATGATAAGGCTACCTTCCCAATCTTCCTCCTCAGTCGGATAATGATTATCAGGCAAGCCAATCCAAGCAGTCAAAATAGCACGGTCACCTTCCTGAACATTTGCTGCAAACTGGGCAGCATAGAAATCAAAACCATAATCTAAATGACGGAAGTCTCCTTCAGCTGTAAAGGTCAGGTTAGCAAAATCCATTCTGCCAATGAGATAAACATTATGGTTGGTACTTTGATTTCGGTGAGGAAGTTTGGTGTACTGAGGTGAGAAGACTAGAATATCCTTGCCTGCAATATGCTCGATAGATGGGCATTCCCACATACCTCCAAGATTTTCAAAACCAGGAACCTTAAGCTCCCCTGCAAAAGTCCAACCTGTCAGAAGATTGTCTGAGCGATAAATGAGCACCTTCCCTTTCAAATCCTTAGATTGGGCTCCCAAGAGAATGTAATAATGCTGACTTTCTTTATCATAGACCACCTTGGGATCGCGCTGATGTTCCGTATAATCTTTGTGTGGACCAAAGAGCGGTTTAGGTGCCTTGACTAATTTTCCAGAATCTTCTAGCTTGGCAACACAAGTGTAGGGTGTCCTCACCCAATTTTCATCGCGGTGATTACCCGTGTAAAAAAGATAGAGGTTATCACCATCTGAAAAACCCGATCCAGAGTGTACCCCTTTATTATCATAAAAAGTGTCTGGATAAATACCAACACCACAATTTTTCCAGTGAACTAAGTCTGTTGAACTTGTGTGGTACCAATATTTCAAGCCATGAACCGCTCCCCAAGGACACCATTGATAATAAAGATGCCAAGTCCCCTTATGATAAATAAAACCATTGGGATCACTGGATAAGCCTGTGATGGGCTGAATATGATAGGTTTGACGATATCTAGATTTTTTTATACTATCGTAAAGTCCCCTAATTTCACTAGCATCTTTCAAAACGCGATAACGTTCTTCCCGTGTCCACTCTCTCATAGTACTCTCCTTTTTTAAAATACCAGTTTTATTATATCGCAACCGCTTTCATTTTTCAATGCAAATTATAAGAAAAAACCTCATTCCCAGAAAAACTAGAAACGAGGTTCTGATATTAAAAAGTATTAATTTTCTTGAACAAATTGACTCAACAACCCATTAACAAATTTAGCTGAGGTTTCGTTCGAATATTTTTTAGCAATTTCAATGATTTCATTAACTGCTACACGATCAGGTGTTTCATCAAAATATTTGATTTCATAAAGCCCCAAGCGTAAGAGAGTCTTATCTGTCAGAGTCAACCGTTCTAAGGTCCAACCCGACTTGAGATGCTCTTCGATCTGACGATCTAATTCATCTTTATGGTCTATCACGCCGTTCACCAAATTAAGAAGGAAGGCCGGTAAGTCGTGTTCCTCTAGATCACTAGATTTGTCATACTCATAAGCAAACTGAGTAGCTGTGAGAAAGTCGCCATCAAATTCTAGGCTAAAGAGTGTTTGGAAGGCACGTTCGCGGAGGTCACGTCTTGAATTTTCAAAATTTTTAGTCATCCAAGAAGTCCTCATCAAAAAGAGACTTCATGTCAGGTTTAGGTGTCTTTTCAGGAACAATTTCTTCCACATGAATATTCACCGCTGAGATATTGACTTCCGCCATATCATAAACAGCTGCTTTAACAGCTTGTTGAATTGCGATACAAACAGCAGGGACGTTGACGCCATATTGTAAGTATACATAAATGTCTGCATTAACAGTACCGTCTTCTTCTGTCTGAAGGTAAACACCTTTTCCAAATGTTTTTCTGCTTAAGCCATCGGCAACAGTCTTATTGCGGAGGGAATGAACACCATCAACCTTAGTGGCTGCAATACCTGTAATAACTTCAAGCACGCGTGGTGAAATAACGATTTCACCAATAGTTTCAGTTGCCATAGTCTGTCCTTTCTAAATCCTAACGTCTTTCCATTCTGAGCAATTAGGCGCGAGAAACGTAAGTTCCTTCTTGAGTGTTGATAATCAATTTTTGACCAGCTTCGATAAAGTCTGGAACGTTAACCACAAGGCCTGTTTCAAGTGTAGCTGGTTTACCAGAACCTGTCACAGTTGCCCCCTTGATAGATGGTTGTGTCTCAGTAACTGTCAATTCAACAGTTGTCGGAACGGTCACACCGATTACTTCAGTTCCATAGAATTGGATTTTTACTTCTGAATTTTCCAAAATGTAAAGCAATTCTTGTTCAACATTGGCCGTTGGGATTTCATATTGTTCATAATTTTCAGTGTCCATGAAATAAGCGGTGTCATCCATTTGGTAAAGGTATTGAGCACCTCGTGTCTCGATGATTGCTTGTTCAAATTTTTCTTCTGGACGGTAAGTTGTGTCAAAAGTTGAACCAGTACGCACATCACGCAATTTCATACGCATAACAGTGTTTCCTTTACCTGGTTTGTGGTGGCTTGCTTCCAAAACTTTAATCAATTTACCATCTGCAGTTTCAAAAGTCATACCAGCTTTAAGCTTACTTGCTTCAATCATTTATTCATACCTCTTTTAAATTAAAATATTTATCCCACTCATTTTATCATAAAATGCTAAGATGCTCAAATGTTTTAAGTGCTTGAAGTATCTCTGTATACGATTTTTTAGATACCCTACGGACCATTAAATAATCCTTATCTTCAAGGAAAAATAGCCATTCTCCAGCAGCCTCCTTCATGCCATTCAAGGGAGTTAATGCAAGATGAGAAAAAGTCATTATTAAGTTAGAGGACAGGCTGCTGATGAGACTAATTTCTTTTTTGTTTGATACACTTGTTTCGAAATTGAGGATTGTTTTCGCTCAATAGGAGTTTGGAAATATAAAACTATCTCTTGTCAACTGACAGGTGGAATAAGTGAGACTCTAATTGTCTTACTCACTGATCAGTGACATAAAAGCCCTGCATATAATAAAGCAAAGCTCTCATATGGTTAGCAGTTCTCTACTCTTCCACACCCAAGGTCAGCTCAGGTACATCATGTTGAAAGTAGGGAACATTTTTAGCTTCTAGGAGCTCGATGGCAAAGGGATGAATGCGGTAAGCAGTCTTGTAGGTGATTTTTTTAATGCCTGCTTGCAAAAGCGCTTTTGTGCAATTGATGCAGGGAAAGTGAGTGACGTAAATTTCGGTGCCCTTGGTGGAAATTCCTTCCTTTGCACACTGAATGAGGGCATTCATTTCCGCGTGGACAGTGCGGATGCAGTGACCATCTTCCATCTGGTGACCGACCTCACTGCAGTTGTCGGTATCTGACACCCCACCGTTGTAGCCAGTAGCAATAATACGATTATCCTTGACCAGTACAGCACCGACAAAGGCTCGGTCACAGGTGGAGCGTTTGGAAATCAGCTCCGCGTTAGCCATAAAATAATCCTGCCAAGAAAGTCTTTCAGCCATTTTTACCTCCATTTGAAATAAGCTCTGCCATTTCCAAAAGTCTATAAAACAATTAATTCTTTGGGTGCCAAGGTCAGCACTTCGCAACCTGTTTCCGTCACCACTAGGTCGTCTTCAATGCGGACGCCATACTTGCCATCTAAATAAATGCCAGGCTCGTCTGTCAAGACCATGCCCACTTCAATCGGCTCTTCTGAGTGACCAAAGTAAGGAATCTCGTGAATGTCCAACCCAATACCGTGGCCGATGCCATGTGTAAAGGCAGCACCGTATCCAGCATTATTGATAACTTGACGTGGCACACGGTCAAAGTCAATACGACTCATGCCAGGCTTAACTGCCTCAATCAGCGCCTTATTAGCCCGCAAGACGATATCGTAAATCTCGCGCTCCTCGTCCGTTGTTTGCCCGATGTGAACGGTCCGTGTCATGTCGCTGACATAGTGGTTGTAGTAGCAGCCAAAATCCATAGTCAGGGTCTCACCCGGCTGGATAATTTTGTCGCTAGCCACCCCGTGGGGCATGGCAGAGCGGTAGCCAGAAGCAATGATGAAATCAAAAGAAGCCCCTGTTGCACCCAGCTGGCGCATGCGTGCATCCAAAAAATTCATGACATCCAGCTCAGAAGTCTGACCTGGTTTGATAAAATCCAGAACATCCAAGAAAGCTTGGTCAGAAATCTGACAGGCGCGGCGGATAGTGGCAATCTCGCTCTCATCCTTAATCATGCGCAGATTTTCAATAAAATTAGTCATGGGAACCAGCTCATAATCAGCAAAGATACCTTCCAAAGTCTTGAAGACATTGTAAGAAACCACTTCGCCGTCAAAACCAATCTTAGTCAGCTCATCCTCAGCAATGATTTTGGCAATTTCAGGCAGGGCATCACGGCTTTCTACAATATCAAAACCCTCAACCACATCCTTGGCAATCAAAGTATAACGCGGATCCGTTACAAAAATCCGTCGTTTATCAGAAATGAAAACTGTTGCCTCAGTGCCTGAAAAACCCGTCAAGTAATAAATATTGGTCAGGTTTGTCACCAAAACTCCATCACAATCAGTTGCAGCCAAGGCCGCTTCAAATTTTTCCAAACGCTTTTCCATGAACAACTCCTTTTTACTTGAGAACTCTTGATAAATATGAACAAATCTTCCTTTTCGCTGTTGGCTTCATCCAATCCAATTCAAATTTTGACACCTATGCTGGCAGAGACCATCTGAATCACTTTTGGGAGGTTATATCACTTTAAGCGACGATGTAAAGTAGTTTTGGAATGCTGTTCACAGGATATGCCAGAGATGAGACTAAGGAAAAAAGAAAACCCGTTCCTTGAGAAGTTTTAACTTGCCTTTAGTTTACCACGATTTACCAGCTTTTGAAAGTCTTTCCAATAGATAGCAAAAGAACCCCTTGAAAGGTTCTTTTTGTACGACTATAATTGAACACCCAAAACTAATCCTGACTTAAAGGTAAAAGCTAAACTTAATTCACAGACAAAACAAGGAAGCAAGATAATAAGATAAAACAAAGTAACCCAAGCGTGATATTTTCGTCATAAGGCAAATCAGTAATAAAGAATAGTGTATAACGAGATTTATGAGACTTTAAGCTCAAATATCAGACATGAACTTCCTTAAGGAAGCTGCTTCTCTTTGCACTACCTAAGAAAATACCAAAAAGTTTTGAAGACAATAAGGACAGGCTACTAAAGGCCCTAGTGCAATTTCGTCTTCAGGTATTGCCCTGTGAAGCTAGCGGAATTCTTTGCCACTTCTTCTGGTGTTCCGATAGCGACGATGGTTCCGCCACCAACCCCGCCTTCTGGTCCAAGGTCGATGATATGGTCAGCTGTCTTAATGACATCCAGATTATGCTCGATGACTAGAACAGTATTACCATCGTCAACAAAGCGTTCTAAGACTTGAAGTAGTCGGGCGATATCATCCGTGTGCAAACCTGTGGTTGGTTCGTCCAGAATGTAGAGACTCTTGCCTGTTGAACGCTTATGCAGTTCTGAGGCCAGCTTCATACGCTGCGCTTCACCACCTGACAGGGTTGTGGCTGGCTGACCCAGCGTGACATAGCCCAGTCCCACATCCTTGATGGTCTGTAATTTGCGGGCAATCTTTGGAATAGCTGCAAAGAAATCAACAGCGTCATTCACCGTCATGTCAAGGATTTCCGCAATATTTTTCTCCTTGTAGTGAACTTCCAAGGTTTCCGAATTGTAGCGAGTGCCATGACAGACTTCACAAGGCACGTAAACGTCTGGCAAGAAGTGCATTTCAATCTTGATAATGCCATCACCAGAGCAGGCTTCACAGCGCCCACCCTTAACATTAAAAGAGAAACGCCCCTTCTTGTAACCGCGAATCTTAGCTTCATTAGTCTGAGCAAAAAGGTCACGAATATCGTCAAAGACACCCGTATAGGTGGCTGGGTTTGAACGCGGTGTGCGACCGATTGGGCTTTGGTCAATGTCGATGAGACGGTCAATGTGTTCAATACCAAGTAAGGTCTTATGCTTACCAGGCTTGGCTGAATTGCGATTGAGTTTTTGCGCAACAGCTTTCTTCAAAATGCTGTTGATAAGGGTTGACTTGCCTGAGCCTGACA
The DNA here is from genome assembly GCF_000379985.1 of Streptococcus caballi DSM 19004. Lineage (GTDB taxonomy): Bacteria > Bacillota > Bacilli > Lactobacillales > Streptococcaceae > Streptococcus > Streptococcus caballi. Next base: position 29,240 of record NZ_KB904076.1, read on the forward strand.
CGCCAGTCACAGCGATGAATTTACCCAGTGGAAATCTGACATCCAGATTTTTTAGATTATTTTCGGCAGCACCCTTGATTTCAAGAAACCGACCATTACCAGAGCGACGCTCGCTTGGGACAGGAATTTCTTTCTTACCCGACAAATATTGGCCTGTGATAGATTTCTTATTCTTAGCCACTTGTTTTGGAGTACCCGAGGCAACAATTTCCCCACCGAATTGACCAGCCCCTGGTCCAACATCAATCAGCCAGTCCGCTTGCATCATAGTGTCTTCATCGTGTTCGACAACAATGAGCGTGTTACCCAAGTCACGCATTTTCTTAAGACTTGCGATGAGGCGATCGTTGTCACGTTGGTGAAGACCTATGGAAGGTTCATCTAGGATATAGAGAACACCAGACAAATTAGAACCAATCTGCGTTGCTAAGCGGATACGTTGACTTTCCCCACCAGACAAGGTCCCCGCAGAACGAGATAGGGTCAGGTAATTGAGACCAACATTATTGAGGAAGGTCAAGCGGTCCTTGATTTCCTTGACAATCGGTGTAGCAATGGTTTTCTCATTGTCAGAAAGTTCCAGATGATTGAGCAGTTCCAAGTGGTCTGCGATGGACAGGTCAGAAACTTGTCCGATATTTAGCCCTTCAGGCCCACCCACACGAACACAAAGTGCCTGGTCATTGAGGCGATAACCGTGGCAAGTTGCACAAGGTAGCTCATTCATGTAGCCACGCATGACATTGCGCGTAAAATCACTGTTAGTCTCGTGATAGCGGCGGTCAATATTGGTCACCACGCCCTCAAAGGGAATATCAATATTGCGCTCGCCACCAAAATCATTGACATAATGAAAATGAAACTCACGGTCACCCGAGCCAAACAGGACAATGCTTTGCTCCTCCTCAGTTAACTTTTCAAAAGGCTTGTCTAGATCAACACCAAAGGCCGTCATAGCTTGTTCCAGCATAGCTGGATAATAATTTGATGAGATAGGATTCCAAGGGGCTAGCGCACCTTCACGCAGGGTCTTGCTCTTGTCAGGAATAACCAAGTCCAAATCGACTTCTAGCTTGTTGCCCAGACCATCACAGGTCGGACAGGAACCAAAAGGCGCATTAAAGGAGAAGAGACGGGGCTCCAACTCGGGTACCGTAAAGCCACAGACTGGGCAAGAATAGTGTTCCGAGAAGAGGAGCTCATTGCCATCCATGGTATCAATGATGACATAGCCGTCTGCCAGACGCAGGGCAGCCTCCACAGAGTCGAAAAGACGACTGCGGATACCTTCTTTGTTGACAAGGCGGTCCACCACGATTTCGATATGGTGCATTTTCGACTTGGACAGTTCTGGTACCTCGGTTACATCATAAATGTCACCGTCCACGCGCACACGCACATAGCCATCCTTTTGGATTTTCTCGAAGGTCGTCTTGTGTTGCCCCTTTTTACGACGAACAATGGGCGCCAGAATCTGCATCCGAGTGCGTTCTGGCAGAGTCAACACCTTATCCACAATCTGTTCAACAGACGAGGCCGTAATGGCACCGTGACCATTGATACAGTAGGGCGTTCCGACACGGGCATATAGCAGACGCAGATAATCATTGATTTCGGTTGCCGTTCCGACCGTTGAACGCGGATTTTTGCTGGTCGTTTTTTGGTCAATGGAAATAGCAGGGCTAAGACCATCAATAGAATCCACATCAGGTTTCTCCATATTGCCCAAGAACTGTCTAGCATAGGCTGACAAGCTTTCTACATAGCGGCGTTGACCTTCGGCATAAATGGTATCAAAAGCCAAACTTGATTTACCAGAGCCAGATAGACCCGTCACCACCACCAATTTATCGCGTGGAATCTCCACATCAACATTTTTCAAATTATGGGCACGTGCCCCATGAATAATTAATTTATCCTGCATAGTTTTAACAGACAAGGAAAATTCCCCTTCTCCTTCCTTTCTATGGTGTCCAAAGAAAATCCCAACACCATCTCATTTCCCACTAATCTAGGAAATGGCTTCATTTACCTATTATAACAAATTTCGTGCAAATCCTTTACCACAAAAACTGCTAAATATAGTATAATAAATGGGTATGTAAAATTTGAAAGCTAGGATTGCAACTTTCAAGAGTCGCTTTTCATTTACAGCATTCTAACTAAAGGAGGACTTGTCATGAAGCAGATGTTTCTCTCAACTGCCATTGAATTTAAGGAAATTGAAACATTCGAGCCAGGTGCTTGGATTAATCTGGTCAACCCCTCCCAGGAAGAATCTGTTCAACTAGCAGAGCAATTTGATATTGATATCACTGACCTGCGGGCTCCTCTCGACGTAGAAGAAACCTCACGTATTTCGGTAGAAGACGACTACACGCTCATCATCGTTGACGTTCCTACCTATGAAGAACGTAACAATAAAAGCTACTATGTCACTATCCCGCTTGGCATCATTGTCACTGAGAATGCTGTCATCACGACCTGCCTGCAAGAGCTAACGCTGTTTGATAATTTCTATAATCGTCGCGTGAAGAACTTCTTCACTTTTATGAAGACGCGTTTCGTTTTTCAGATTCTTTATCGCAATGCAGAGCTCTTCCTGACAGCCCTTCGTTCTATTGACAGACAGAGTGATAAAATTGAAGCTCAACTGGAAAGTGCAACACGAAATGAACAGCTGATTGACATGATGGAGCTGGAAAAATCCATCGTCTACCTGAAAGCTTCTTTGAAATTTAATGAACGCATCGTCAAAAAATTGGCTTCTAGCACTTCTAGCCTCAAAAAATATATTGAAGATGAGGATCTGCTAGAAGATACCCTCATCGAAACCCAACAGGCCATTGAGATGGCAGGCATTTACGAAAATGTCCTCAACGCCATGACTGAAACAACCGCCTCTATCATTGGCAATAATCAGAATACTATTATGAAAACCTTAGCACTCATGACAATGGCGCTAGATGTTCCGACAGTTATCTTCTCTGCTTATGGTATGAACTTTAAAAATAACTGGATGCCATTGAACGGTCTAGATCATGCTTTCTGGTATATCGTTCTCATCGCTGCGGCTTTGAGTGCTACGGTCGTTGTCTACTTTATCAGAAAAAAATGGTTTTAATTAAACAATTCGTCATATATTGTAGTATCTTGTCAAACTAGACTAGCCGCCATATTGCCGACTATCTCACTCACTCTTTCGCAAAGCAGTTATTATTGAATGACTTTGCTATCTATCCTTAAAACAAGAGGTTAATTTTACGAACAACATAAGTTTGTTTTATCACTATTTTTATTTATCATTATTCAAGAGGAGAATTTATTATGGATTTACAACATCTTACTAACAAGAATCGAGAATTTATCCACATTGCTACTCATCAACTTATCAAAGATGGCAAGAGCGATGAGGAAATCAAGACTATTTTGGAGAATATTCTTCCTGAGATTCTTGATAATCAGAAGAAGGGAGTTCCAGCCCGCACTTTTCTTGGTGCACCTACTACTTGGGCTGCTAGTTTTACTGACAAAGCTAATCAAGAAAGTAAAGAAAATCAGGTCAAAAATACAAATCCATGGCTTATGTGGCTTGATACCTCACTTTTGTTCATGGGGGTCGTTGCTTTGCTTAATGGCCTGATGCTTTTGTTCAATTCTAAAACAGTTAGCGCTGGACTAATCTCACTCCTAGCTCTTAGCTTTGGTGGTGGGGCAGCTATGTATGCAGCTTATCACTTCATTTACCGCCATATGGGCAAACCCAAAGGAGAGCGTCCTGGTTGGTTCAAGACAATCCTTATCTTGACTGCTGCCATGATTCTCTGGATTTTGATTTATACAGCAACAGCTTTCCTTCCTGCCACAGTTAACCCACAATTACCAGCAATTGCTCTTCTTCTGATTGGTGCCGCAGCTTTTGGTCTACGTCACTTCTTTCAAAAAAAATACAATATCCTCAATGCTATGGCTCCCCAGTCTAAATAATTAACAACTTGACTAAAAAACCACTTGGCTAAAAAGTCAATGTCATTAAGTTAAGTCTTTAACCAATTGAAGAAACTATTCCCGTCTGAGCAGTTGATGACAAAATGGGAATAGTTTTTGTATTGAGGGCGCACAAAAAGGAAGGTTTTTAACCCAATTTTTTAACTATTATGATATTCTATAAGTGAAGCTTACGGGAGCCTGGCTTTTTATCTTTCTTTGGAAGGTTCGATTGGGTCGAATAATAGATAGGTGCTTGGCAATGTAGGTTTCTAATTGGAAGGAAGTAAGTTCTTCTCTAAGAAATTTTCGACAGGCATAAACAGCGTCTGAAAAACAAATTTTATAAGCCTGTTTTAACTTTAATAGTTTAATGGTAACGTGTGAGGTCAGCCA